>DJSG01000068.1:0-11216 GCA_002440265.1 Bacteroidales bacterium UBA6340
GACAAAGACTCCATTAACAGCCTCGTAAAGAACCACTAAAGACATTGTCGGGTATAAGGCTCCGTTAATGACCGTGTAATAGGCCATTAAAATTTTCTCTCTAAAATGGCATTCTTATTGCCATTAACCCCATTTAGCGCTGACAAACATATAATCATCCGCGAATGAACCACCAATTCATTTACTATTTACAAATTTACGATGTACGATTTATGTGGATATTTATTGCTATTTGACCAATAAACACATCAAACCAACAAAAAAGAGAGACGCGGCAGGAGCCACGTCTCTACAAAATCAATATGCACAATATCCAACTTCGTCCCTCGTATCGGGCGGGTCTGTATTGGATATTCCTGATATGACTATTCTACCTCCTCGCCGGTGAGAGTGTAGGTCTTGCCGCCACGGAGGATATAGACTTGTCCGTCACGGAAGACTTTGCGTGGAGTGTCGTTGCCTGACAGGTTGTCACCATTCAGAGCATCGCCATTCGGGTCTGAGTCTTCAACATTGTCGAGGTCAGTAGTGATGTTATCGCCTTTGGTGGTGAAGGTTCCTGTGTAGGATTGCAAGACAGTGTCGTTGTAGTCCTTAACCGTGAGGCCGTAGGCGTAATGTGTGCCACTACTGAGTCCTGTCACCGTAAAGCGGTAGCCTGCTTGTGTGAGTACGGCACGAGAATTGCTGTGTGCTACGCCATTGCGGGCAGGAGCAAAGGCGATATTGGTCAGTTGTCCGTCCGCATTGAAGACAAGTGTACAGAACGCCACATCATCTTTGGTTATCTGCAGCGTATATGAAGTTGCAGAGCCATCTGCCGGCCACTCAAAGACAGCCTCGTTGTGTGCCGGCGTGACAGAAACCTGACCATTGGTTGTGGTATTCTCCGCCTCGATACACTGAATGTATTTGAAAGAGCCGAATACTACGTCCATCTGATAATCGCGCAGATTGTCACATGGCACATAGAGATACACATTGTAGTTGGTGAAGGATGTGTTGTCTGCCACCGGTGGTTCTGTAGCATACGAATATATGTCGTACAACTTGCGGCAACCTGCAAAGGCATTTGCACCTATTGAAGTCAGCGTGTTGGGCAGTTCAATCTTGTTCAACTTAGTCAAACCACTAAACGCATTATTTCCGATATGCGTAATACCACGCTCCAAGATGACTGCCGTAGTGGTATCACGAAGCAACAGCCATGGGAGATTGTCCTCATTGTAATCGTACATACTACCCGTTCCCGATATGGTCAGTGTGTGATTGTTATACTTCCAATAGAGATCGTCGCCGCATTGTCCTGCATGGGCGAGTGCAAACTCCGCAGTCAGGGTGGTGTCGCAGGTCAGAATAACGGTGCGCGGGTTGTCGGTATTGCCGTCACTCCATTGCACAAATTGGTAACCAACCAATGGAGCAGCGGTCAGAGTTACTATATCTTGGTATGCGGCTTGTGCCGTATCTGAATGGGCAGTACCCTGTAGTTCGTTGGAAGACAGAACGGTAACGGAGTAGGTGTTCTTGTCAAAGTATGCCGTATAAATGGCGTCACCCATTACTTGTAAGGAGCGCGGGTTATCTGTATTATCATCGTTCCATCGTGCAAAGTGGTAGCCATAGTTTGCGGTAGCCGATATGGTAACATAGTCCAAATAGTTGGCTGTAACCGCATTGCTGACGCTACCGCGTTCTGCGTCGCTGACTTCTGTGTAGATGGTGTACTGCTCTGTTGTGTAATATGCCACAAAGGACGTATCACTCGTTACTACGACAGTACGCGGATTGTCGGTATTGCCATCGTCCCATCGTGCGAATTGGAAGCCCGCATAAGACGAGGCATACATAATAGCCGTATCATTGCTGCATGAATAGGAACGCAAGAAATCGATGTCTCCCATCTCGTAATTTTGCGGATGTACAGTGAGAGTGTACTGCGGTGCGGGTTCGATAAAATTGTTATAAGAATCCCATGCATCCCTATATGCCTGTGTAGCACCACACGGCACAGTGATTGGCATAGAACTATCATAGCCAAATGTCCCATTGCCTATGGCAGGAGGTGTCTCGGACAGTAGTGTACACGATGTAAGGTTGTTACATATTGCAAATGCTCCATCACCTATGCCCGTTACGCTCTCGGGGATGGTGATGGCGGATAGTTTGCTCATCTCGTAGCATAGATAGGCGGGAATACTTTCTACCTTATTGCCGAATGTGAAAGAGGTGATAGTATTGCATGCATCATGGAAAGGAGCATAGTCACGACCTCCCCAATCACCACATTTCTTGGCATTCCACACCACTGAAGTAATCCCCCGACAATTGTAAAAAGCGTTTCTCCCTATGCTTGTTACATTCTCGGGAATAGTAACACTTGTCAGATTGGTCAGTCCGCGGCAAAGGTTGGCAGGAATACTCTCCACGCTGTCGCCAAAGGTGAAAGAGGTAATAGAACTATTGTTCCCTGCATAGTAGTAATAGAACGGAGTAAAAGTACCATCATATTCATCATTGCACCTCTTAACATTCCATACAACAGAGGTCAGACTTGTGCAACCCACAAAGGCAGAGTTTCCTACATTGGTTACGCTCTCGGGTATGGTGATAGAGGTAATACCGTTACACCCAGAGAATGCACCACTGCCAATGCTCGTTACGCCGTTAGGAATAAAGATTGATGTCAGACTATAGCAGTTATAGAAAGCATTGTCACCAATCGTCTTTATGCTATTGGGTATATGGAGATAGGAAAGACCCCAGCAATTATAGAAGGCGTTACTGCCGATTTCGGTTACGCCACTGCCTATGATGACAGATGTAATATCTGTACACCCCGAGAAAGCAGATGCACCAATACTCTTTACGCTTTCGGGAATAGTAACAGAGGAGAGTTTGGTCATATTCTCACAAATACCAACGGGAATACTATCTACTTTATCACCAAAAGTAAAGGACGTGATATTACTACCATTTACCGAATAAAATGGAGCATCGCCAGAACTATAGTTGTTCTTATTTTGGCATGCTTTGGCGTTCCACGTTACAGAAGTTATATTTCCACATTCTTGAAAAGCGGCACTTCCGATATTCTTCACATTTTCAGGAATGGTGATGGTGGTTAATTTGTTCATGCCATAACACAGATAGGCAGGAATGCTCTCAACGCTATCACCAAATGTGAAAGAGGTGATACTATCCCGCGATTGACTAAATGGATTATTATACCTACTATAGTCTCCTGATTTATCGCCATGCTTAGCGTTCCAAACCACAGAAATTATGTTGGTAGAATGACGGAATATACTGCTTGACACATTCGTTATATTCTCTCCAATTGTGATAGAGGTGATACCTGTACAATTGTCGAAAACCTCATTCCCTATGCTCGTTACACTATTAGGAATACTGATGGTCGTTAGTTTGTCCATTCCATTACAGAGATAAGCAGGAATACTATCTACCTCATTGCCAAAGGTGAAAGAGGTGATATTGCTGCGGAGTGAATAAAATGGTGCATTAAAATATCCAACCCAACCACCGCATTTCCTTGCATTCCAAGTTACAGAGGTAAGTCCGCTGCAATCGTAAAAGGCTCCCTCTCCGATACCGGTTACCCATTGAGGTATCGTGACTGAAGTAAGACCTGTACAACTCTGAAAAGCACCCGCTCCTATAGCGGTTATGCTCTCTGGAATGACGGTTGTATTGCAGCCCTGTATCAGCGTGTTGGTGGCGGTCTCAATAAGGGCGTTACAGTTATCACGGCTATCATACGTTGTGTTACCACCATCAACAACGATGGAAGTGAGAGCAGTATCGCCTAAAAAGACATAGTCTCCAATACTCTTTACACCACTGCCGATTGTCAGAGAGGTGATACCTGTACAGTTGTTGAAAGCATAATCACCAATGGAAGTCACACTATTAGGAATGGTAACAGAGGTCAATTTACCCATATCACAACAAAGGGAGTTGGGAATACTATCTACTTCATTGCCAAATATGAAAGATGTGATTGTGCTGTTGTTGTAGCGATAAAAGGGGGCACTATAATAAGAATCTCCCCAACCTCCACACTTCTTGGCATTCCAGACAATAGTGGTTAGGCTGTCACAATCCTCAAAAGCAGAGTTGTTTAGGTTTGTTACATTCTTTCCGATGGTGACATGTTTTAGTTTGCTCAGTCCGCTGCAGATACCTTGGGGAATAATCTCTACATCATCGCCAAATATAAAAGCGTCTATCTTACCATTGTACAAATAATCACTACCTATTGAATAAAATGGAGAATAATTGCTCCAACCATTGCAACGCTTGGCATTCCAAACTACGGTAGTAAGGTTTTCGCAATTATCAAAAGTACTGCTGCTCATATCTTGAACATTCTTGCCAATAGTGGCAGTGGTAAGTCCTGTACATCCTGAAAAGGCAGAGCCTTCAATGTTCGTTACATTATCGGGAATTATGATTGTGGTTAGACCCGTGCAACCATAGAAAGCACTGCGAGCAATGTTTGTTACGTTGTTACCAATAGTGGCTGCAGTAAGTCCTGTACAACAGGAAAAGGCAGAATTGCCGATAGTGGTAACATTGTCAGGGATAGTGATAGTAGTAAGACCGGCGCAATTTTGGAAAGCATTATTTCCTATGCTTGTTACACTATTAGGGATAGTGATAGACGTAAGTTTTTCCATCTTATCACAAAGATTGGCGGGGATAAGTTCTACTTTGCTACCAAGGACAAAAGAGGTGATGTTATTGCGCGATGGATAGAACGGAGATTTATAATCTCCACTATTACTCCACCCTGCGCAATTCTTGGCATTCCAAACCACAGAAGTGATATTTGTACATCCCGCAAAAGAAGCCCTATCCATATTTGCGACATTCTCACCTATTGTAACGGATGTAAGCCCTGTACAACCATAAAAAGCGGATTTTGCAATACTCGTTACACCATCCGAGATGGAAATAGAGGTAAGCCCTGTGCAACCATAAAAAGATTCCTCTCCAATACTCTTTACGTTTTCAGGAATAGTTATAGATGTTAAGCCACTCATTTTATAACAGATTCGGTTAGGGATACTTTCCACCGCCTCTCCAAAGACAAAAGAAGTGATCGTTTTTGAAGCAGAAAACGGAGATGTAGAATTATGTTGGGCATTCCAAACTACCGAGTTGATACTATTGCAATTTGAGAATGCACTGGAACTGATACTTGTTACTCCTTTCCCGATAGTAACATCTGTCATGTTTTCGCACTGAGAGAATGCTTTATCTGCAATACTGATTACACTATTAGGTATAGAAATCGACTTGAGACCTGTGCAATTACAGAAGGCAGCAACACCAATTTTAGTTAAGTTTTCAGGAAGGGTAACCGATGTAAGTTTTGTACAACCATAGAATGTATTGCTCTCGATATTTGTAATACCCAATGGCAGAGAAACAGATGTAAGACTTGTACATTTACTAAATGCTGAACGTTCTATGTTTGTTACATTTGCAGGGATAGTAATTGAAATCAGATTTGTGCAAGCAGAGAACGCAGAGTTACCAATACTTGTCATTGTTTCCGGAATAATGATGGAAGTAAGGCTTGTGCATTGAGAAAATGCGCTACCGGAGATACTTGTTGTACCTTCTCTAATGATGACCGTTGTACCTTGCGGCACGGCACCTTTGTACTTGTATAGTACATTGTTGATGTAGATTAGCCCTGAAGGCTGATTTATGTACCACGCAGTATTAGCAAAGGCATCACCTCCGATGCTTGTAACACTTTGGGGAACCGTGATTTTTGTAAGATTGCTACATTGTCTGAAAGCCTGCTCCCCAATACTTGTGATGTTGCTTGGAATAATGACGGATGTAATACTCCTACAATCATAAAAAGTATAATCCTCTATACTGGTTATACCTTCCGGAATAGTGATAGAAGTAATTCCCCTACAGCCATAGAATGCCTCCTTTTTGATACTCGTAATACTATTAGGGATAATAACCGATGTCATAGTCGTGCAATTCTTGAAAGCACTTTCTCCGATGCTTGTTACTTTGTAGGTGATTCCATCGTTGGTAACCATGGATGGAATGGTAACAGCCGTAAGACCGGCGTAGTTGTCTGAAGAGTACTGCTTTTGGAATGTAACTTCCGCAGTGCCGTTGCTTAGGATGTTGTAATACAAGTCGCCCGCCTGAAAATCATAGGCATGGACGATGGTGGCGAGGAAGAGTGCCACCAAGAAAGATGTGAATCTTTTCATAATACATCGTTTTTAATGGTTTGTATTTTTGTTGTTTTATTTTGCTTACAGACGGGCGATAGTATCGCTCTGCTAAGAAACAATACTTCATTCTGCTCCTCATTGATGTACCTTGGGCATAAGTAACCTCTTTTTATGATGCACCAGATAACTTCGAAGAGGATTGCCATTGATAATGCGTAGGATGTCTATCTCTGCGGGTGCATAACGACGCGGGACGCGTCGTCTCCCAAGCGAAGTATCGTCTCCTATTCACAAATAGACATAAATAAAGCGTGAACTTTGGCTTATTTCGTTTGATTTTCTGAGGTTCTCGACTACCTTATTATATTCAAAAGAATGCACAAAAGCCCACGCCAAAAGCGTGAGCGTCAATCGGCTTGTGCTTGAATATAATAATTTTCCAAAAGTGTCGAGATTTCAGAAAATCAAGTTCGGCTTATAACGCTATATCAATATGTCATTGCATCGCCTTACCGATGCGCGGTTATGCCATAGGCGGAGAGGGTTTTAGTTGGTTGCTATTTATTCATTAGGGAGATGTCCTGTAACATTCCGCTGCAAAGGTAATACTTTTTGTAGAATTACGCAATAATGGTAAAAAGATGTGCGTGCATTTTATGTAGGGTAATTAGGCTCATAAGGCTAATGGGGCAAATAGGTCCAATAAGGCGGATAGGGCTAATAGGTCTTGATTCAGCAAGGCGGGCGATAGTATCGCCCTGCTAAGAAACAATATGCTATGGAGTCTCCATAAGCACAGTAAATTCATTCGGTTTGTGCCAAACCGACCGCGGGTTGGGAGAGTACCCCGCTACGTCCACGGACTTGCGGGGACCCCGCAGGCGCCCGCGTCCCCGAGAATGCACAATGCGTGTTGATTGTAGGGGGGAGTGCTTAAGAAATGAACGGACGGCTACGCCGTAGAGTCAGCAATTAGCCACGCCATAGTTATGCTGATGTCCGCAGTTTGAGGGCAATCACGTCTTCTACCAGCCGTTTCTTATACATATTCCTTGGATTTGCAACTTTCTATTCCTGTGATTTGCAATCATTCATTCCTGTGATTTGCAATTCTGCGTGCAAAAGTACTATAAATTTACGTGTTATCCAAATTTTGGAGCATAAAAAAACAAACATAAGAATTATGTATATCCCTATTGCATCTCCCTATAATCCTCGCGCAGACAATAGGTCGTTATCAGGGTTTATTTGAACGGACGGCTACGCCGTATTGTCACACATTAGACACAAATTATATACGCTCAAGTTAGCGCAACTGACGTTATATATAGTTCGGCGAAGCCGATAACGACGCGGGCCGCGTTGTCTCCCAAGCATCGGATTCACAAGCATCGTGTCCACAAATGTCGCGTCCACAAACATCGTGTCCACAAACATTATACTTCATAACCCGATGTTGTTTATCTACACGGGGAGGTATTTACACAGGGTTTATTTACACAGGGTTTATTTACATAGGGCGAGGAAGGGGCAGGAGTCGCAGGTGCGGGTGACAGTGGTGGGGAGGAAGGGCTGTGCGGGGTCGAAGATTTCTTGCAAGAGGGTCTGCAAGGCTTCCAAGAAGTCGGACTCTACATCACGGAAGAACAACATATCCTCACCTTGCCGGTGTATGGCGGTAGGGGAAGGGGTTGCGCTGTCGGCAGGAGTGCCAGAGACTGTGTTGCCATTAGGGGTGCCTGAAGATGTATTGTCCTTCGCGGGAACGGTCGCAGCGTTGATAGATGCCATGCGGCGGACAGGGTAGATGTGCGGGGAGGTGTCGCCGTTGCCTGTGAGCCAGCAATAGAAGAGGGTCTGGAGGACTTGCGACTTGTTCTGCTTGCGGTCGAAGACCTGTGCCATATCCCGGAACTCGAGGTCGGTTTTGCCCGTCTTGTAGTCGATGATACGGGTGATGCCCTGCCGCTCGTCAATACGGTCGATTTTCCCATAGAAACGCACATCGCCTACACCAGGTACCGACAAGGTGCGGGAACAGGGATACTCGGCTGCCACATAACGGAGCGGGACCTGCGTGAGGTCGAAGTCCAAGATATTGCGGACGTAACTGCGCACCACCTGCTCGGCAAGTATATCCCCTTTGAGGGCATCAAGAAGTCCGTCGTTAGCCGCATTGGCGGCAAAGCCGGCACGCAGGGTTTCGATAACGGATGCGGTCAGTGTCTTGCCCTCATAGGGCTGATAGAGGTGCTGTATGGTATCGTGAAGGACCGTGCCGAGAGTAAGGTCGGTTACGGATATTTCTTCGTCCTGCTCGGGTTCGTGTATGCGCAGGACATACCGATAATAGAACTGCTTCTGGCAGCGCAGGTACTTGTTGAGTGCAGAAGGTGAGATACCTTTGCTGACATAGTCGCGGAAAGTCTGCAGCATCTCTTCCGTTTTGGGTACTTCCGCACGGCTGTCGGTAGCGGGTGTGTTGAGCGGACTGACGACGGTCTCGTGCTGAACGGGTACGTGGTATTGCCATTGGAGTTGGTAGAAATAGCGCGATACTTCGCCGGAGTGCTGCTCGTCCGCCGTGGAGTTGGTGATAAACCACACGCGTTTGGCGTAGGAGAGCATGCGATAGAAGTTGTATGCAAAGATAGCATCCTGCCTTTCGGGTGTGGGAAGTCCGAAGCCCTTTCTGAGAATATAAGGCACAAAACTGTTGCTGCGTGTGCGACCCGGATAGAGGTCGTCGTTGAAGCCTGTGATAATCAGGTTGTCGAAGTCCAAGGCGCGTGTCTCAAGCACGCCCATCACCTGCAGTCCGTTGAGCGGTTCGCCCACGTAGGGAATGGACGCTTCCATAGTGAGCATACGGAGTACCTGTTGCGCCGCTTCGACAGAGAAAGGCACATCGGGGTAACGGGTAAGGACGGAGGTCATCTTGTCCAAGACTTTGAGCAGTTGATAGACGCCTTCGGCGTTCTCGTCGGTTCGCATGGAGGTCAGCAAGTCGCGTATCTGCGCGATGTAGTCCTGTGCCGATGCGGGCATGGGGGACAGGAACTGTTCGGGGTACGCCACGGGCATATAGAGGGATGTGGCACGGAGGGGGTAGCCCATGGTGACGTTGATTTTCTCCACTTCGGGCGGGAAGCAACCGAGGAGGGGTATGAGCAGTTGTTCGTCGGGCAGGACAACGGCAGTGCGTGTGTAGTCGGGGTTCGGGGTATCGGTGTAGAGTTCGCGTAGGATATGATAGACCTCGTGCGCCTCGCTGATGGTGGAGGGTACGGAGATGAGCCGACATTCGGGGTCCTGCGTATTGTCGGAGGCAGGCAAGGTGTAGCGCGATTGGAAGAGACGCCTGTTGTCCTCCATGAAGAGGGAGGCGCGGTTCTCGGGGTCACGGAGCCGATAGTTCTCGTAATCGAAATAGAAATCCGCGCGTCCGAGTGCCTGGAGGTGAAGCATGAGTTGGCGCTCGGACTCGGTGAGGGCATTGAAACCGACAAAGACATAGTGCTGTTTCAGCCGTTGGGGGTCTATAGAGTCAAGGTGCTCTATCACCTCGCGGTGGAGCAAGCCGTCGTACGCCAGTCCGTCGGAGAGGAGGTTCTGCCGCAGGGAGGTGTAGAGGGGGTATAGCAACTGCCACGTGCGTAGGAAGTGGGGGTGCATGGTGCTGTCGGGGTGGTGTGCCTCGGAGGTGAGGAACTCGCCCCAGAAACGATGAATGGCATCGCGCTGGTTGTCGGTGAGGTAGCGGAAACGGTCGTCGATGTCATGCAGGTCGCGTACGGCATAGAAAAGGGCTTCCACGTTGGGAATGAGGTGGTTGTCTATCTCGGAGAAGTCGGAGAGCATCATCTTGCCCCAATAAAGGAACTGCTCGATGGGCTCGGCGTCGGGTCGCAAGTGGCGGTAGAGGTCGTAGAGACGCACGAGAAGGGTTAGTTGGTCGGCGAGACGGAGGTCAGTGAGTTGGGCAAAGCACTCGTTGATGGTCAGGATTTCGGGCGAGAAGACGGGCTTGTCCACCGCCTGCGAGAGGTACTTGCGGAAGAAAAGCCCCGCACGATGGTTGGGGAAGACAAAAGTGTATTGCGGCAGGGAGGAGCCGACTTCGCGGGCAAAAGTTTGGGCAAGACGCTGAAGCATTGCAATGAAAAATTAAGAATTAAAAATTAAGAATGGCATGTGACGAAGGGGATGGGACAATGTACGATTTACGAATTTACGATGTACGATTTATTTGGTGATTTGGAGAGATTTAGAGATTTTCGTAGATGTGCCGGCATATTTCCTTCATGTGGTCTTTGTCGTTGATGATAGCACGCAGGCGGGTGAGCCCATAGACGTTGCGCTCGCTGTTGAGCCAGAGACGGAGGTATCCGCCTTCGGCGTACTTGTCCAGCATGTGGGCATAGGCACGCTCGAAGTGCCAGTCGAAATCCGCCGTCGGGTTCTGCTTTATGCCGTATTGGAGGGTGCGGCGGAGTATGGTATCGGGGTCGATTTGGCGGTCCGCCTCTGCCACGATAGCCCCGTAGATGGTTCGTGGCGGGCGTTTGGCACCGGCACGATGGTCCTCGACGGCATCGCGCATGGTGAGGAGTTGCTCCTCAGTGAACCATTGGCGGAGGTTGGTGTCCGCCATGAGGATTTCGCCCGAATGGATATGGTGGAACTCGCGGTCCACGGACAAGCCGAGGTCGTGGTAGGCGGCAATGGTGTACGCCATGTCCTCGTCGGCATAGTACTCGCGCGCCAGCCTGAGGCTCTCGGCAATGACACTCTCCGCATGGTCGCGCTGATGCCCGCGGTCAAAGGTGTCGTAGCGCGGGAGGATGGTCAGGGTGATGTAGTCGTGCAGGGTCATAAACCAAATATGTGTAGTGCGGACAAAGGTAGTATTTTTTCCTGAAAGTCAAAAAAAGGGTTTGATATCCTTGCGGCAATGTCGGCTTAATATCATACTAATCA
>DJSG01000068.1:11268-17934 GCA_002440265.1 Bacteroidales bacterium UBA6340
ATGTCATACACTTAACCCGAGAAACAATGCACAATGCGTAATGCATAATGCGCAATGATTACGGGAGGTTTGCGCTTAATAAACGGGCGGCTACGCCGTATATCACAAAGTATTCATAACATTCAGCGGTAAAATGAGATATGTCTGACACTGAAATTGACGACGCGAGCCGATAAGGAGTTCTGCTCAAGCCACAGGCTTTCGCTTCGCTACGGCACTCAGTGCGCTTAAGCGCACCTGCCTTACGCTTCACGTCCCCCAAGCGTCGTCCCCCAAGCATCGTCCCCAAAGCAAAGCATCGTCAGACGGTTTGTGCCAAACCGACCGCGGACGGGGGCGTCCGCGTCCCCGAGATTGACGTCTGCAGCCCCGAAGAGAGATTGTTTGGGCATTGTTTTTGGGTGGTTGCTGTGTAAAGTTGAATAAAATTTGTATATTTCGCAGAAAAGCAGTAATTTTGCAGCGACTTTGTGGTCATAAGAAATCGGAGTGCAATACGGCATTCCAAAGTATCACGGGGTGCAAACGGCATCCCACAAACAAAAATACATAATGAATATAGTAAGAAAGGAGATTACTCTCCCGGACGGTCGTGTCATCACGCTTGAGACCGGCAAACTTGCCAAACAGGCGGACGGCGCAGTGATGGCGACCATCGGCAACACTATGGTGCTTGCCACAGTATGCAGCGCGAAAGACGCTGTTCCCGGTACGGATTTCATGCCGCTGACCGTGGAGTACAAAGAGAAATTTGCCAGTGCAGGTCGTTTCCCGGGTGGTTTCACCCGTCGCGAGGGCAAGGCATCGGACTACGAAATCCTGATTGCCCGCCTGATTGACCGTGCGTTGCGCCCATTGTTCCCCGCCAACTATCACGCAGAGACCTTTGTGAACGTTACAATGTATTCGGCAGACGGCGTGGATATGCCGGAGTCGATAGCCGGTTTGGCTGCCGGTGCAGCATTGGCATGCTCGGATATACCTTTTGAGGGTCCCGTGTCGGAGGTGCGTGTGGCACGCGTGGACGGCAAGATGGTCATCAACCCGACCTTTGAGCAGTGCGAGAAGGCTGACCTTGAACTGATGGTGGCTGCCACGTACGACAACATCATGATGGTGGAGGGCGAGATGAAAGAGGTGCCCGAGTCGGTGATGCTGGAGGCTATCAAGGCGGCTCATGAGGCTATCAAGCCCGAATGCCTGGCTATCAACGAGATGATGAAGGCTTACGGCAAGGAGACCAAGCGCGAGTACTGCCACGAGGTGAACGATGACGAGTTGAAACAGGCAGTACACGATTACAGTTACGCACGTGCGTACGCGCAGGCTACTGCTGCCGACACCGACAAACACCACCGCGAGGAGATGTTTGCGCAGATTTGCGAGGACTTCAAGACCGACAAGGCTGACTATATGGCACAGCGTGCCGAGGCTCTCGGTATCGACGTAGAAGAGATTGCCGCTATGGTGGAGCGTTACTACCACGATGTGGAGAAAGAGGCGATGCGCCGTGCCGTGCTCGACGAGGGCAAGCGTCTGGACGGTCGCAAGACCACCGACATCCGTCCTATCTGGTGCGAGGTGAGTCCGCTGCCCGGGCCTCACGGGTCTTCGATATTTACACGTGGTGAGACGCAGGCTCTGGCTACCGTAACGCTGGGAACCAGCCGCGATGAGAAGTTGGTGGACGAGGCTCTGATACAGGGTACCGACCGCTTCCTGCTTCACTACAACTTCCCGCCGTTTGCCACGGGCGAGGCTAAGGCTCAACGCGGTGTAGGTCGTCGTGAGATAGGTCACGGCAACCTGGCATGCCGTGCGCTGAAGAACATGGTGCCTGCCGATTTCCCGTATTGCATCCGCGTGGTGAGCGATATTCTGGAGTCCAACGGTTCGTCGTCTATGGCTACCGTTTGCGCAGGTACGCTGGCACTGATGGATGCCGGTGTGCCTATCAAGAAGCCCGTCAGCGGTATTGCGATGGGTATGATTTCGGAGTTGGTGGACGGTAAACTCAACTATAAGATACTGAGCGATATCCTCGGCGATGAGGACCACCTCGGCGATATGGACTTCAAGACCACGGGTACGCGCGACGGTCTGACCGCCTGCCAGATGGATATCAAGGTGGACGGTCTGAGTTACGAGGTGCTGGAAGCCGCTTTGGCACAGGCACATCAGGCACGTATGCATATCATGGACAAGTTGCTGGAGACGATGCCCGAACCGCGCAAAGACCTGAAGCCGCAGGCTCCGCGTATCGTGTCGTTCCTGATTCCGAAGGATATGATTGGTGCTGTGATTGGCCCCGGCGGGAAGATTATCCAAGGTATTCAGGCAGAGACCGGTGCTGTGGTTAGCATCGATGAGATAGAGGAAGGCGGCAAGGTAGAGGTAGCATCGAACAACAAAGAGGCTATGGACGCTGCTGTTGCCAAGATTAAGGCTATCGTGGCTCTGCCCGAGGTAGGCGAGGTGTATGAGGCTACTGTGAAGTCGATTATGCCATACGGTTGCTTCGTGGAGTTTATGCCGGGCAAGGAAGGTCTGCTCCATATCTCGGAGATTGACTGGAAACGCTACGACACGATGGAGCAAACGGGTATCCAGGAGGGCGACAAGATTATGATTAAGTTGATGGAGGTGGACGAGAAGACGGGCAAGTTCCGCCTGAGTGCCAAGGCACTGAAGGAGAAACCCGCAGACTATGTGGAGCCTGAGCGTCCTGCACGTGCACCCCGTGGCGACCGTGGAGCACGTCCGGAGCGTCGTGGTCCCCGCCCGGAGCATCGCGATGAGCGTCCCCGTCGTGACCCTGAGGCAGACGGTGCCCGTCTCGACCGCAGGCATTAATAAGGTGCTTAACAAACAAAACAGACTGCCCGACAGGTTGTCGGGCAGTCTGTTTTTGTGTTTGATGGTGGGGGTGATACAGTTGCAAATAGTTGCTTATTTAGTGGGTTTGATATGACGGCAGAAGGGGACTTTGCCGGTCAACAACTGACAACAACTATTCAACAACAAAACAACAGATAACGGCATAGTAACAGCAATGGGTAATAGATACGAATAGGCATTACTAGGTCGGTCATGTAGAACGGACGGCTACGCCGTACTATCACACATTAGGCATAAATTCGGTATCCCAGAATTAGCGCAATGGACGTCATTTGCAACATCTATAAAATTTTGCGCATTTTGTTTGCATATTCACGGATTTTGTATTACCTTTGCAGCGGAATGTTTAGACAACTGGATTAAAATAATAACAAACAGCAAAAATCGTCCGCCTATGGAATAAAAACGGCGTTTGAGAACGTCACGACATAATTTTAATGTAGCGTTAGCCTACATCTTCTGAGTACTGAAAATTAGGAACTTTCAAATCATAAAGGAGATATGTAGAGTTAATGTCTGTGTACGCACAGACTAACTTTATCCTTTATGAGGTCTCCTAATACCGCAGTACTACTAAAGTTAGTCTGCGCTTTTTTATATCTATGAGGAATATGGTGTGAACGAATTATCCAATTCAATAAATTATCATTTAACTAATTAAGACCTCGCAATGTATAGGCTAATTGCAGAGTATTATGAAAAAGACAATATTAATGAGTTCATTGTTGGCATTTCTCACGATGCCTGTGTTTGGGCAATTGCAGATCGAGAGTAGCGGTCAGACAAAGACAATGTCTGAGTATAGAGAAGAAGCAAGTAACATCCGATGGTATGGAGACGGCTATTATTTCAAAATATGGGATTATGATTGTTCTAAATATAATTTATCAGGAGACGCTTATTGTGTTTTGCTATATTTGGGGCAAAATAAAGAGGAAGTACAACAATCAGCAAATATATTACAAAACTGGTTCTCCAATGCATCTAATGAAAATTTTATCTATGTAACTAACAAGAATGGGCAACGAGTATGCGTGTACAAATATAATGCGAATATCTATTTCTCATATGGAACTGAAGTTAATTGTAAAGCCACGCGCGTACAATTTGGCGTAGATATGACAGCCGCGTTAGGTGGTGGTGCATATAAAACAAAAGCGCAAAGAGATGAACTTATGGCAAACGTTGAATTTGGGAACCATATACTAACTGGAATGTGTTCATTCAAAAAGGAGTTCTTGAAATCCATCAGGAATTTCAAAGAAGACGAACACGCCGTCCACAATACAGCAACTCCTACGCAAGAAGATAATGGAAATGTCTCTTCTGCCGATACTATAACGGAAAACTAATCTGTTTATGAATATAGATACACAAAAAGAGACCGCCCGACATACGTTGAGCGGTCCCTTTTTTGGATATTCTCTACCAGTCTCTTTTGAGAGGGGATATCCTTAGTTCTTGAAGTGGAGTTCGCCGTCGCGGAGTTCGACGATGACAGGGCGATGGTTGTCCACCTTGCCGGCGATGATTTGCTTGCTGAGTTCGTTGAGAACAAGGCGTTGCAAAGCACGCTTGACAGGTCGTGCACCGAACTGCGGGTCGTAGCCCTCTTTGGCGATATAGTCGATAGCATCGTCGGTTACGCGCAAGTCCACACCGTTCTTGAGCAACATCTTGTGGATACCCTCAATCTGCAAGCCCACAATCTCGCGTATCTCCTTCTCGTTGAGCGGCTTGAACATAATGATTTCATCAATACGGTTCAAGAACTCGGGACGTATGGTCTGACGCAGCAACTCCATTACCTGTTTCTTTGTAGTGTCCTGATCGATACCTTTCTCTTCGTTGTCTCGTATGAGTTGCGAACCGAGGTTGGAGGTGAAAATAATCAAGGTGTTCTTGAAATTAACCGTCCGCCCTTTGTTGTCAGTAAGACGACCATCGTCCAGTACTTGCAGGAGGACATTGAAGACATCAGGGTGTGCCTTTTCGATTTCATCAAACAGCACCACGCTGTATGGTTTGTGCCGAATGGCTTCGGTCAACTGCCCACCCTCATCGTAGCCTACGTATCCGGGAGGCGCACCGATGAGTCGTGTCGCACTGAATTTCTCTTGGTACTCCGACATATCGATACGGGTCATCATATTCTCGTCGTCGAAGAGATAGTCGGCAAGGGCTTTCGCCAACTCGGTCTTACCTACACCCGTAGTACCGAGGAACAAGAATGAACCGATAGGACGTTTGGGGTCTTGCAAGCCCGCACGGCTACGACGGATAGCGTCGCTGACCGCCTCGATGGCTTCGTCCTGACCAACCACACGTTTATGGAGTTCCTCCTCCAAGTGGAGCAGTTTGTCGCGCTCGGACTGCATCATCTTGGTTACGGGTATGCCTGTCCAACGTGCTACTACCTCGGCGATATCGTCTTCGTCCACTTCCTCCTTAATCATGCTCTCGCCTGACATAGAATGAAGTGCGTCCTGTGCGGCTTTGATGTTCGCCTCGGCTTGCTGAATCTTGCCGTAGCGAATCTCGGCTACCTTGCCATAGTTGCCCTCGCGCTCCGCCACTTCGGCTTCGTGCTTCATCTCCTCGATATGGGCTTTCTCGTTCTGGATAGTGGCTACATAGCCTTTCTCCTTGTCCCAACGGGCTTCCATCTCGGACGACTGTGCCTTCAGCGTCTTGAGTTGCTCCTCAATGCCTTTCAGTTTCTCAGTGTCGTTCTCACGCTTGATAGCCTCGCGCTCTATCTCAAGTTGCTTGATTTGACGGTCGAGGTTATCCAACTCTTCCGGTTTGGAATCCACCTCCAAACGCAGTTTGGCAGCGGCTTCGTCCACGAGGTCGATAGCCTTGTCCGGCAGATAACGGTCAGTGATATAACGTGTCGAGAGCGTTACGGCAGCGATGAGGGCATCATCCTTGATACGCACTTTGTGGTGCGTCTCGTAGCGTTCCTTCAAGCCACGTAGGATAGATATAGTGGCAGCCTCGTCGGGTTCATCCACCATTACGACCTGGAAACGGCGTTCCAACGCTTTATCCTCTTCGAAATACTTCTGGTATTCGTCCAGAGTGGTGGCACCGATAGCCCGCAGTTCACCACGCGCCAGAGCCGGTTTCAATATATTGGCAGCGTCCATTGCACCGCTTGACTTGCCCGCACCCACGAGGGTGTGAATCTCATCGATGAACAGGATTATCTCGCCTGCGGCGGCAACGACCTCGTTGATAACGCCTTTGAGACGCTCCTCGAACTCGCCCTGGTACTTGGCACCTGCAATCAGGGCACCCATATCAAGGGAGTAGATTTGTTTCTTCTTCAGGTTCTCGGGGACATCGCCGCGCACAATACGGTGCGCCAACCCCTCGACGATAGCGGTTTTACCGACACCCGGTTCACCAATCAGAATAGGGTTGTTCTTGGTACGCCGACTAAGGATCTGCAGCACACGACGAATCTCCTCGTCACGCCCGATAACAGGGTCGAGTTTTCCCGCTCTCGCCCGCTCGCAAAGATTGATAGCGAACTTCTGCAGGTTCTCGTTCTGCTGTTGTTGGTTGTTGTTTGTGTTTGTGTTCATGTTAAATCTCCTTTCGTTTGTTAGTTCTGCTTACGCAGTTGCAAGAACAACTACAAAAACCATACCAATTGTGACATGGGCTGTCATTATGGCACACGTATTGTCAGTCTATATATACTAAGGTCTTTCCCGCCTGCTGTCCGATAGCATATTGGCGGCTTAATCACATACTAAT
>DJSG01000068.1:17976-30689 GCA_002440265.1 Bacteroidales bacterium UBA6340
TAATCACATACTATTAACCCGACAATGAGTCGGGTTAATAGTAGTAATAGTTAATGGTTAATAGTTAATATGCGATAAGGCGGTGTTTCCTTCGCTACAGAAGGATGGGGACTCGAAATCTAAAAGCAGTGTGACGATGTTATCTTATATTGGGACGGTTGAGAGGGCAAAAGTGCAGTTGATTTGCGTATGTGCGTTTTTTTGTGTACCTTTGTGCGCAATTTGTGCGTAGCAGGTTTCTTCGCTGCCCAAAGAGTGAGGGATGGATTAAAGATTAGTGGTTGACAAATATAGTATTGTGGAATAAAACAACAATAAGAGTATATGATAAATTCGCAAGACATCAAGAACGGCGTATGTATCCGTATGGACGGCCGTCTGTATTTCGTGATTGAGTTCCTGCACGTGAAACCAGGGAAAGGCAACACCATTATGCGTGTTAAATTCAAAGATGTAGTTGATGGCCGCGTGTTGGAGCGCCGCTTCAATATCGGCGAGAAACTGGAAGACGTGCGCGTGGAGCGCCGCCCCTACCAGTACCTCTACAAAGAGGGTGAGGAGTACATCTTCATGAACCAGGAGACCTACGAGCAAGTGCCTATCGCTCACGACCTTATCACCGGTGTGGACTTCCTGAAAGAGGGCTTTGTATGTGACGTGGTTTCCGACGCATCGACCGACACCATCCTGTTTGCCGAACTGCCGACCAAGGTAGAGTTGCAGGTGGCTTACACGGAGCCCGGTCTGAAGGGTGATACCGCTACCAACACCCTGAAGCCTGCCAAACTGGAGACCGGCGCAGAGATTCGCGTGCCGTTGTTCATCAACGAGGGCGAGGTTATCCGCGTGGATACACGCGACGGCAGTTACTGCGAGCGCGTCCGCTAAGCATTGCTGCACGACGATTAACGACTTCACGAGGTTGCCTAACGCGATGTTAGACAACCTCGCGTGCCAATTAGACATGAAGATTTGTGATGAGAAAATAGAGTTGCCCGTGCTGCACCTCGTGGGCGAGGAGGCGGACAAGTTGGGGCTGGAGTGCTACGTGATAGGCGGTTGGGTGAGGGACCTCTTTCTCCACCGCCCGAGTACCGACATCGATATAGTGGTGGTCGGCAGCGGTATCACGCTGGCTGAGGCGGTGGCAAAGCGTCTCGGACGGGGGGCGCACCTGAGTGTCTTCCGCACCTACGGGACGGCACAGGTGAAGAAAGGCGACACCGAACTGGAGTTCGTGGGGGCCCGCCGCGAGAGTTACCAGCACGACTCGCGCAACCCGCACGTGGAAGACGGCACCCTTGAGGACGACCAGAACCGCCGCGACTTCACCATCAACGCGATGGCAATATGCCTCAACCACGACCGTTACGGCGAGTTATTGGACCCCTTCGGAGGTATTCACGACCTCAACGAGTGCACCATCCGTACCCCTCTCGACCCCGACATCACCTTCTCCGACGACCCCCTGCGTATGATGCGCGCCATACGCTTTGCCACGCAGTTGGGCTTCTACCTCGACCGCGAGACGTTCGACGCCATCGAGCGCAACCGCGACCGTATCAGAATCATCACCCGCGAGAGGATAGCGGACGAACTGAACAAGATAATGCTCTCACGACGCCCGTCCGTGGGGTGGATACTGCTGGATAAGACGGGCTTGCTGCCGCTCATCTGCCCCGAGGTGGCAGCCCTGAAAGGCGTGGAGACCAAGGAAGGCAAGGGGCATAAAGACGTATTCCTGCACACGCTGCAAGTGCTGGACAACCTGTCGGCCAAGTCCGATAACCTGTGGCTGCGCTGGGCAGCACTGTTCCATGACATCGGCAAACCCAAGTCCAAAGCATGGGACCCGCAGGCGGGATGGACATTCCGCAACCATAATTATATAGGTGCGAGGATGATTCCGCGTATCTTCAAGGCGATGAAACTGCCGCAAAACGAGAAGATGGACTACGTGATGAAGATGGTGGACCTGCACATGCGCCCTATCAACCTGATAGAAGACACCGTCACCGACTCTGCCGTGCGCAGGCTTCTGTTTGAGGCAGGCGATGACATCGACGACCTGATGCTGCTCTGCGACGCTGACATCACCTCACGCAACGAGGAGAAAGTGAAGCGGTTCCACAACAACTACCAACTGGTGCGGCAGAAGATGGTGGAGTTGGAAGAGCGGGACCGCATACGCAACTTCCAACCACCCGTGCGGGGTGAGGAAATCATGTCGCTCCTCCACTTGGAGCCCTGCGCGCGCGTGGGCGAACTGAAAAGTGCCATCAAGGATGCCATACTCGACGGAATCATACCCAACGAGTACGAGGCAGCCAAGGCATATCTGATGAAAATAGCCAACAACGGGGACACAACAAGCCCCCATGACGAGAAATAGACAATGAAAAAGTATGACTTTCTGATTATCGGCGGCGGTGTTGCCGGTATGAGTTTCGCCCTCAAAGTGGCACGCGCACAGAAGTATCGCATTGCGCTCTGCTGCAAGACCACCCTCGAAGAGACCAACACCTCGAAGGCACAAGGCGGCATCGCCAGTGTGACCAACCTGCTGGTGGACGACTTCGAGAAGCATATCCACGACACCATGGTGGCGGGTGACTGGCTCAGCGACCCCGCTGCCGTAGAGCAAGTGGTACGCAACGCGCCCAAACAGATAGAGGAACTGGTACACTGGGGCGTGAACTTCGACAAGAAACCCGACGGCGAGTTCGACCTCCATCGCGAGGGCGGGCACTCCGAGTTCCGTATTCTGCACCACGCTGACGATACGGGAGCCGAGATACAACGCGGACTCATGGCTGCCGTGCGCGCGAATCCGTATATAGATGTACTGGAGAACCACTTTGCCGTGGAGATAATCACCCAGCACCACTTGGGCGTGCGCGTCACCCGCCGTACACCCGACATAGAGTGCTACGGAGCCTATATCCTCGACCCCAACAGTGGCAAGATAGAGACCTACCTGAGCCGCATCACCCTTATGGCAACCGGTGGCACGGGGGCTGTCTATGCCACCACCACCAATCCCAATATCGCTACGGGCGACGGCATTGCCATGGTCTATCGCGCCAAAGGGCAGGTGAAGGACATGGAGTTCGTGCAGTTCCACCCCACCGCACTCTTCCACCCTGGCGAGACGCACCCAGCCTACCTCATCACCGAGGCGATGCGCGGGTACGGAGGCATCTTGCGACTGCCTGACGGTGAGGAGTTTATGCAGAAATACGACCCCCGTCTGTCGCTTGCACCGCGCGACATCGTGGCACGTGCTATCGACAACGAGATGAAGATACATGGACTCGACCACGTCTGCCTCGACGTGACGCACAAAGACCCCGAGGAGACCAAACACCACTTCCCGAATATCTATGCCAAATGCCTGAGCATCGGCATTGACATCACCAAGGACTATATTCCCGTTGCGCCATGCGCCCACTATATGTGCGGCGGCATCAAGGTGAATTTGGACGCACAATCCTCTATCCAACGCCTGTATGCCGTGGGCGAATGTAGTTGCACAGGTCTGCACGGCGGCAACCGTCTGGCGAGCAACTCCCTCATCGAGGCGGTGGTATATGCCGACGCTGCTGCACGCCACAGCCTGAGCGTGATAGAGAACTACAGATTCAACGAGCAAGTACCCGACTGGAACGACGAAGGCACCATGACCAACGAAGAGCACGTCCTCATATCACAGGATATGCGCGAGGTGGGGCAGGTGATGTCCACCTACGTGGGTATCGTGCGCAGCAACCTGCGTCTGCGCCGTGCTTGGGAGCGACTCGACCTGCTCTACGAGGAGACTGAAGACCTCTTCAAGCGCGTCAAAGCCACACGCGAGATATGCGAACTGCGCAACATGATTAACGTCGGCTATCTCATCACGCGGCAAGCCTTGGAGCGCAAAGAGTCGCGCGGGCTGCACTACACCATCGATTACCCAAAGAACCCCAATAACAACACACAGGAAGTATGGTAAAATACGCTATTGCCAATGCCTCGATAGTCCCCGTGCGGCGAGAGCCTGCCGAGGAGAGTGAACAACTTACCCAACTGCTGTTGGGTGAACAATGCACGGTGCTCGACCGTCTGCCGCGGTGGACCAAGGTACATTCCTTGCTTGACGGACAGGAAGGCTGGGTGGACTTCAAGATGGTCACCCCTGTGGAGCAACTGCCTGAGTACAACCATCCCACGGCTGTCGTCACGGAGCCATACACCTTGGCGGTATCGTGCCAAAGCCCCAAAGAGCGTATGCCGCTGACTATGGGCACACGCCTGTCCGACTACCACGACGGCTTCTTCTCGGTGCTGGACAAGCAGTATGAACTCTTGCCGCAACACGCAGCCGTGCAACCCCTGCCCTTTGAGTTGGAGAAGATAGAGCAGGTGCTGATGTCGTTGCAGAACGCCCCGTATCTCTGGGGAGGCAAGGGCGCATTGGGCATCGACTGTTCGGGCTTCACGCAAGTGTTCTACGCGCTGTTCGGTGTATCGCTGCTACGCAATGCACGCGAGCAAATCACACAGGGGGAGACCGTTCCCGCATTGGCTGACGCACACCTCGGCGACTTGGCGTTCTTCGACCACGCCGACCGTAGCCCGCAACAGACCTCCGTCTCGCATGTCGGCATACTGCTCGACCCCGCGCATATCATGCACTGCTCGGGCTGCGTGCACATCGACACCATCACCCCCGACGGCATTCACCTCCCCAACGGCGAACTGACCCACCATCTGGTGGCTATTCGTCGCTATGTAAATACCAAATAGTATTGCAAGTAATGTCTGCTAATCACCACATAATCACACTCCTATGTGCCTTGTTGGCTCTCAGTGCGTGTACATCTTTCGGCAAACGCAGCAATGGTGTCATTGCCGAATACGATGGGCAAACACTCACGCAGTCCGACATTCGTTACATCACTGCGGGGCTGCCCTCCGAGGATAGTGCGCGTGTTGCCGACGCTTATATCCGCCAATGGGCAATCGCCCTCATAGAGTACGATAAGGCGAAAGATGTGCCTAACAAGGATATAGAGCAACTGGTGGAGGACTATCGCCACTCGCTGTATATCCATGACTATGAGGAACGATTGATTGCGCAACGTATGCCCAAGCAGGTGGAAGACACCCTTGTAGAGCAATTCTACAGCACCCATACGCAGCACTTCATACTTCGCGAGACCATTCTGCGAGGTGTGCTGGTGGTAGTGCCGAATGGTGCCCCGAATATGGATAAACTCAAGCAGTGGCTGCTGTCACCCGCCGAGGAAGAGAACATCGAACTTATCGAGAAGTACGCCTACCAATATGCCATTGGCTACGAACTCTTCCTCGATGAATGGAAGACCGCCAACCAAATCCTTATGCGCATGCCCTTTAAGGAGGACGACTTCCAGAAGCAACTACGCCATAAGAAACAGATTGAATTACAGGACAGTATAAGCACCTACCTGCTGCAAGTAACTGACATATATGCGGCAGGAGAACCGATGCCCATTGATTATGCCACGCCCGAAATCGAGAAGATATTGCTCAACCAACGGCAAGTGGAGTTCTTGGAACAAGAACGCACAGCCCTGTATGATAAGGCTGTGCGCGAGCATAAAGTGAAGTTTTACGAGAGGTAGGCGGGGAGATTACACTTATATCTACACAATCTCATCGCTGTCTCACTTTAGTTCTGTAAAGAGATTTCGCTCTCCATCTCGATGTTCAAACTCACACAACTCATCCTTTTCAGGGTCATATTCCATATACCACATATCCGCTGTCATATCTTCCCCTGTACGTGCATTAACCAATTTGATAGTATCTTTGCCATTGTCTGCCCTGCCCAATTCGTACTTTCCTCCTCCGACAAGCCAAGCACCTGCCACAAACTGCCCATCCTCCCCAAATGACACAATTGCGTTTATATCACCGACTTTATTATATTGCACGAATATCCGCCCTGCCAAAGGCGATTTTTTCGCACACGACACACAGCACATTGACAAAACAACTGCACTCAATAGTACAAACATTACCTTTTTCATAACGATTTTTCCTTTCTTTATTACGATTTATTATTGTTTTCTTATTCTACTCACTCATAGATAAGAAGCGTTGAAAATCAGCCGCTTGCTCATTCATTGTTTTGGGGGTCTCAATCCCACTTTTCTGCTGTGCCCGTAGCATTGCCATATATCGGGCATACTCCTCGTACAACTGGCGGAACGATTTCATGGGTATTGCAGTATCGGGTACCTGCGTTACCGTTTTCGTTATGGGTTGCATCTCCACAGCGGGTGCTACGGGTTCGCGTCTCCATGGCTGCACTATCGCCAAGCCCAACACTACCACCACTGCCACTCCCGCTACGCTTCGCCATACCCTGTGGGAGGTCAGGCGGGGTGTTTGTCGGGATTTTGCTATCGGATTCTGCGCTTTTATGCGTGGCATAGTCTGCTTTTCCGCTTGTTTTCTGCGCCTTACAGAGGACTGCAATTGGTTCTCAAAGGTTTCTTTATTCATATCTAACCTGTTCATATTCGTATATTTATCTATATTCATAAGGTTTCATGCGTGTCCGTAATTTCTGTGTCAGGGCATATAATCGTGATTTTATTGTGCCTTCGGGTACACCTACGATTTCGGCTATCTCTGCCACGGACAATTCCTCCCAGAAGCGCAGGTCAAACAATACCTGTTCCGCTTCGGACAGTTGCGCCAACACTTGCCTGAGCACCTCGTCAAATCGCCTTTCGTCCATGCGGAGACTCGTCATATCTTCCGCAGCCTCTTCACCAGTCTGCAATGCTTCTTCGGCATAGAGCAATTGATAATCCACACTCTTGTAGTGGTCGCGAAGGCGGTTGTAGGCGATGGAGAATAGCCATGGTCGCACTTGTTGCCCCTGCCGGTAGGATTGGCTTTTGCTCCACAGCACGAGGAAGATATCCTGTGTGAGGTCAGCCGCCACCTCCTCATCCCCGTTCAGACGCCGGCTGAAGAACGACTGCACCGTATCCGCATAACGCGCGAACAGGACGTTGAATGCCTTTTCATCGCCCGTCCGGACGAGAGCCATCAGTTGCTCGTCGGAGCGGGAAGAGAGTGCGATATGCCGGTGAAAAATCCTCATGTCACTAATGCATACGACCGGTGCGGAGAAACGTTCGATTAAAAAAGTTGAAAACGCTCGGTATTCTCTCGGTGATAGCCCGAGAAATACCGCTGTTTTTTCGGTGCAAAAAATGCCCTTTTCGGAGGGGTATTTGGGGCGTTGTTTAAGAATAATAAATAATCCGGTTGGCTATGCGGGGCGGTTATGCTCAGAAGGGTTCGGCGTAGGTGCATCCTTCGCGCCAACGAGAACAACCGTAACGCGTTTTCCCACGGATAATTACGCCGCGCCCACAAACAGGGCAGCGCATACCTGACTTGTCCGCCTTGACTTCGCGTACCACTTCGGAGGTCATCTGCTTGAGTTCGCCGAGGAACTGCTGTGCGGTGTAGTCGCCACGCTCAATCTCGCGTAGTTTCTTCTCCCACAAGCCCGTCAGTTCGGCAGACTTGAGTAGAGGGGATATGACAGTGCCTATCAGGTTGATACCCAGCGGTGTAGCACGGATATTTTTCTTCTCGCGGACGATGTATTTCCGTTGGAAGAGTTTCTCGATGATGGCGGCACGCGTGGAAGGACGTCCGATACCGTTCTCCTTCATGGCATCGCGCAGTTCTTCGTTGTCCACGGTTTTGCCCGCCGTCTCCATAGCCCGCAGGAGGGAGGCTTCGGTGTAGTACTTGGGCGGTGTGGTGGTTTTCTCTTTGAGTTGAGGCTCGTGCGGTCCGGATTCGCCACGGGTGAAAGCGGGAAGGGTCTTCTGCTCATCGGCGATGTCATCGTCCTCTATTTTGGCTTTTGCGAAGACATCTCGCCATCCGGGCTTAAGAATCTGGCGTCCTGTCACCTTGAAACCGATGTCCCCCGCTTGGGCAAGGACGGTGGTGTTCGCCACTTCGCAGTCGGGATAGAAGGCAGCGATGAAGCGAAGAGCGACCAAATCGAAGACTTTGCGTTCCTGCTCTGTGAGGTTGTCGGGACGCTGACCTGTGGGTATGATGGCATGGTGGTCGGTGACCTTCTTGTTGTCGAAGACTTTTTTCGACTTGGGCAGGCTGTTAGCGTCCTTTCCCCCATCGGCTTTGAGCGTGAGCAACGGGGTGATTTGCGGATAGAAATCCTTGATACCCTGCAGGGTAGCGGGCACTTTGGGGTAGATGTCTTCGCTGAGGTAGGTGGTGTCCACACGCGGATAGGTGGTGACATGCTTCTCGTAGAGGCTCTGGATAAGGCGCAACGTCTCGTCGGCAGAGAAACTGTAGAGTTTGTTGCACTCGACTTGGAGGCTCGTGAGGTCGAAGAGACGCGGGGCATATTCGATGCCTTTCTTCTTCTCGACGCTTGTGATAGTCAGCGGGAGGTCTTTGATGCTATCTACGAGAGCCTGCCCCTGTGCGAGCGTGGTGATGGCATAGTCGTCATCGTCCGCCTTGGTGAGTTGTGCGCTGAAGAGGGTGTTGCGGTAGGTGGTTTTCAGTTCCCAATAGGTACGCGGAATGAAGTGCTCAATCTCGTTCTGCCGCTTGACAATCAATGCCAACGTGGGTGTCTGTACACGTCCGATGCTCAGCACTTGCCTGTCGCGTCCGGTGCCTTGCGCGAAACGGAGGGTATAGGCGCGTGTGGCGTTCATGCCGAGCAGCCAGTCGCCTATGGCACGCATCAGCCCCGCCTCGTAAAGGCGTTGGTAGGCGTTCTGGCTCTTGAGGTCTTGGAACCCTGCACGGATGGCATCCTCGGTAAGCGAGGATATCCAAAGACGTTTGACGGGTACATGGCAGCCTGCTTTCTGATAGACCCAGCGTTGGATGAGTTCTCCTTCCTGCCCGGCATCACCGCAATTGATGACCTCGTCGGCTTGGGAAATAAGCGTTTTGATGATGTTGAACTGCTTCTGTACGCCCTCGTCCCCGCTGACTTTGATGCCAAAACGGGTAGGAATCATAGGGAGAGAGGAGAGGTTCCAACCGCGCCATTGTTCGTTGTACTCGCCGGGGTCCAAGAGTGCGCAAAGGTGTCCGAAGGTCCATGTGACGCAGTAACCATTGCCCTCCATATAACCGTCGTGCCGGGTGTTGGCACCCAGCACGCGAGCAATATCACGTCCGACGGACGGTTTTTCTGCGACACACAGAATCATTGTCAGTCTTCTACGCTAAGACACACATCTTACGAGCGATGGATGTGGAGCAATTTCTGCCACCACTTGCGGTGTTTCTTCTGCTGCCCGTACCCATATCCGTAGCCGTACCCATATCCATAGCCTGCGACATCCGCGCGCACGCCGTTGAGGACACTGACGATATTCGGGAGTTGCTCTTTCTCTGCCACACTATTCAGATAATCAATCAAATCCGTAGTGGTATAGTGAGCACGGGAGACATATATGGTCATATCGCTGACACGTGCCAACTGCAGGGTGTCACTGACCATGGCAACAGGTGCCGAGTCAATCACAATATAGTCATAGCGTTTGCGGAGTTCTTTGAAGAGTTTGTCCAACCGATTGCTTTGCAGCAACTCATTGGGGTTAGGAGGAACAATACCAGCCGGCAGGATGTCCAAGCCAGGTATGCCGGAATGCACGATAGTATCGTCCACGGTATATGCCGAATCGGACAGGTAACTGGTCAGGCAGCCTTTGTTGTTCAACGAGAAATAGGTAGCCAACATCGGTTTGCGGATATCCAATCCCACCAATGCCACTTTCTTTTGCAGCAGTGCAAGAGATATTGCCAAGTTGCTAGCCACATAGGACTTACCTTCGCCATTGACACTGGACGTGACAAGGATAACAGGATTCTCTACATCGGGTGGCAAGATGAAGCGTATGTTGGTTCGCAAGGAGCGGAACAACTCGGCAGATACGGAGTTCTCGCCTTCGCGCACGGCGATATGTCCGCCATGGTGGTTGCGGACAAGGGAGCCGCCAAAGGGGACAGTGATTTTGCGTTCAAACTCACGTGTGTCGTCCGAGATTTTGTTGTTTAGCAAGTCTGCCAAATAGATGATTCCGATAGGGAAGGCAAGACCAAAGACAAGGCATATCAGACCTATTATCTTGAGTCGCGGAGCCACAGGAATAGGGTTCATCTGCGGTGCTGCGATGATTTTGGCAGGGACTACGGTGGAAGCCAGTGTCAGCGCGTTCTCCTCGCGTTTTTGGTAGAGGAAGAGATACAACTCCTCTGTGAGTTGGCGCTGGCGTTCAATCTCGACATATTGTCTCTCCTGGCTGGGGACACTGTAGCGTTGAGACTCTGCCTTGTTGAAACGCGCCTCCAAGTCCTGCTTGGAAATCGCGAGGCTCTTTCTCACGCTGGCGATACTGGTGATGATATTGTCGCGCAGCATGTCCAATTGCATGGTCATCTGGTCGATGACGGGGTTGCTTTCCGTGGCGGTGCGCTGCACACGCATGCGTTGCAGCAGTTGTGTGTTGTACTCGGAGATGAGCGTTACAAGCGCATCATCACTGATACCGAGGTTGGCAGGTATCAGGCTATTCTTCTTGGTGTCGTCCTCTACGAACTCGCTGATATACTGCACCAAGTTGAGTTGTGTCTCTATCTCAGCGGCACGCTTGCGGTATTCGGTGCTCTCGGTCAAGTACAGTTCCGCTTCACTCGGGAGGTCCACAATGCCATGCTTCTCTTTGTAGCGTTCCACCTCTGCCTCTGCTGTTGCCAATTCGCCCTTAATCAGTTGCAGACGCTCGTTGATAAAGGTAGCCGTGTTGCTTGCCATGATGTTCTTATCCACCACAGCGTCCATATTGTAGAGTTCAATCTCCTTGTTTATGAAGTCCACAGCCCTCCGCGGCATATCCGTTGTGGTAGTGATGACGATGATGTTTGACTCTTTCTTCATGAGTGAAGCCGTGATTTCTTTATTATACCTGTCTATCAACGGCAAGCGGGAAGATGTGGAGATATGATAGCGGTCGCCCTTTTCCAACTGCTTGTTGAGCACAAAACGAATCTCACCTGCGCAGGTTTGGATAGGCTGCGTCAGGTCTGTTACCTTGTGGGTGCTGGTGTGGAAACGTTTGGTTTTGACTTTGACCACGTAGTCACTCTTGCGCACATTAATATCTATAGATGCACCTGTGGTAGTGGTATCCAGGAACATAGGTTGATAAACCACGGTCAGGTCGTGCTTGGGGTATTGCCCTATCCACTTGAGTCCGTCTTTCTTGCGGTACTCGGTTTGCAGGTCAAGGTCTTTGATTACCTGTGCCATGATGTCGCGAGAAGTGAGGATAGCGACTTCGTCTTCCGTCTTCTTGGTGGAACTCATGCCCATTATGGTAAGTATCTCGTTCTGGGGCAGTGCACCATCTTCGGATGTGCGAATCATGATATTAGCGTCCACTTTGAATTTCTTGGTATGGGAGACATAATAATATATCCCCAATGCTCCACACAATGCGCACGATAAAACTATCCAATACCAATTCTTAAGAATACGAATACACCACGCACGCAAATCTATTTCATCATTCCTGTTTTGTGCCATACTATAATACTGTTCAAATTCTTGCTATAAATGATTTTACAATACGCCAGATGCGGATAATACGGATACCACAACCGTGGCAGCACTGGAGACGGTGCTGACCATACTGAGCCAGAGACTGATGGTCTGGTTGCTGGTAGAACGTGCCTGGTTGGGGGAAACAACCACCACATCGTTCTGCTGCAGGTAGAAATACGGAGAGTAGAAGACCTCGTCGGTAGTGAGGTTGAGTCGCGTGAACTCCAGTTGTCCGTCATTCTCGCGCATAATAAGGACGTTGTCACGCCGTCCGTATTGTGTGAGGTCTCCTGCAGCACTGAGTGCCTCGAAGAGCGTCATACGTCCGTTGTTGAGTTGGTAAGTACCGGGGTTCTTGACCTCGCCCAAGACGGAGACTCTGGCATTCAGGAAGCGCATTGTTACGATGGGTTCGACCAACTGCCCTTTCAACTTGTCCTGAATCATGGTGATTACCTGCGATTGGGTCAAACCAACCACATGCAACTTGCCCAATACGGGGAAGTCAATATCGCCGTTCCCGTCCACAGTATAGTACTGATAATTAGACGTTGTGGGGACGGAACTGCTGGTAGGCGAAGCATACGCCACGTTGGGCAAGTTATAAGGAAGGACAGCCTCGGGGTCAAGGGCTGTAACCGTGATAATCAAGGCATCGTTTATCTTCACGCAAGGTTCGGGTTGTGCCTTCATCTGTTTGTTAATCTCTTCTGCGCTCTCCGCCGTAATCGGCTGAAGGATAGCCAATTGCTTTCTTGAGACGCAAGAACTCAGCAGCAACAGGGCTATTAGAATGACGAGATTTCTCTTTTGAATCATATTCGGAGTTAATCTTGAGTTTGTATTATTATAAAATTTGTTTGGGCTGCAAAGGTACAACAAATAATTAACTTGCGCAAATATATTGTTGTTTTTACACACAAATTCTCTGCGTGCGGTGACTGGAAATGATGAATAAAGAGAGGGAAACGGGAAGTATTTGTTCTGATATGGTGCAGGCACCTTCTGCTGTCCGTTCCGACATTGACTGCTTAATCACATACTAATATCA
>DJSG01000068.1:30724-43602 GCA_002440265.1 Bacteroidales bacterium UBA6340
ATACTAATCACATACTCTTAACCCGACTTTGAGTCGGGTTAAGAGTAGTAATAGTTAATGGTTAATAGTTAATGTGCGAAGAAAAGCACAGGCGGAAAGTATGAAAAAGCAGGGAAGTGTTTGGAAATATGAAGATTTAGCAGTACTTTTGCGGAAGAAATAAATCACACAAAAATGATAACCAACTCGCTGTTGCTGACGGCTTTGGTGCTTGGTATAATACTATTGGTGCCTGTGATATGCCGCAAAATACACATTCCTGCCATAGTGGGGTTTATATTAGCAGGTATGGCGATTGGTCCGTCGGTGCTGCATTGGGTGGGCGATAATGCCGCCATCCAGTCGTTGGGTGCCATAGGTATGCTGTACATTATGTTTCAATCGGGCAGCGAGATAGACATCAACGACTTCAAGCAATACCGTTACCATGCGTTGCTGTTCGGATTGTACACGTTCTTTTTCCCTTTTGTATTTGGGTTGCTGACGTCCCGCTACCTGTTGGGGTTCGGTTGGGTGACGAGTGTGCTGCTGGGTGCGATGTACGGCAGCCATACACTGATGACGTACCCGATAGTGAGCCGGTACGGCATACAGAAGAACCGGTCGGTGAATATCACGGTGGGCGGTACGATGTGGGCCATCACGTTGTCGCTCGTAGTGCTGGCAGGCATCGAGGCGACGGAGGGCGATGCGCAAGGTGTGACAGGCAGTCTGAAGACAGCGGCACTGATTGGGTTGTTCTTAGGGTGCGTGCTGTGGGCTTTTCCGAGAGCGGCGAGATGGCTTTTCAAACGGTATCAGGACCCCGTGTTCGGGTTTATGCTGGTGATGCTGCTGCTGGTGTTGTCGGCATTATTGGCAAAAGTGGCAGGTTTGGAAGGTATCTTGGGTGCTTTCTTGTGCGGTGTATCGCTGAACAGGCTGCTGCCCAACCACTCGCCCCTGATGCGGCGTATCACGTTTGTAGGTAACAGTATATTTGTGCCGCTGTTTCTGATAAGCGTGGGCCTGATGATAGATGTGCGGGTGTTCTGGAGCGGCTGGACGACTCTGCTGATAGCGGTGGTGATGGTGGCATCGAAATTGTCAGGGAAGTCGTTAGCGGCATGGTTCGGTCAGTGGACCTTCGGTTTCTCGCCGATGGAGCGTCAGTTGGTATTCGGTTTGACACAGGCCTCCGCCGCGGGCACGCTGGCGATTGCGACGATAGGTTATCAGATGGGGGTGTTTTCATCGGAAGTGCTGAACGGTGCCGTGCTGATGATACTGGTGCTATGCACTATTTCGGGTTTCATCACGGAGCACGCCGCCAAGCAGTTGGCATTGCAGGAGGGGGCACGGCTGGTGAGTGACCACGAGGAGGACTATTGGTTGCTGACATCGGTGGGGAAGGATTTGCGAACGCAACTGCGGGAGTTGGCAGTGATGGCTTCGCTGAAGAACACGGAGATTACAGAATCAACAGACTGGAGCGAGGTGCAGCGTTCGATAGAGCACATCAGCAAATCGGTGCTGGTGTACCACGAGAGCCAGCCGATGAATACGATAAGCAGGCTGCTGGTGGCAGTGCCTCGGTATGCGGAAAAGGAGAGGGATTTTATCACTTGCTTCGGGCTGATGCGCCGGTTGGCAGGGGAGTTGGGTGCCAAGGTGGTGTTCTATGCGAATGCTGACACACAGGTGGTGCTGCGTGCGATGTGCCGCCGCCCCGGGAAGACGCTACGGGCGACATTCAGAGAGATGGACGACTGGGAAGATGTGCTGATGATTGCGAAGGATATGCAGGACGACGATATGCCCGTGCTGCTGTCGTCGCGCAAGGCGACCGCCAGTTACAACCCGCTGTTTGAGCAGATACCGCAGGTGCTGGAGCAGTTTTTTGCGGACAATAATTATATGGTGGTTTACCCAGAACAGCAGACAGGTGGTCCGGATATTGACGCCTTCCTGACAGATGTGCCACAAGCCAGCACGGCATGGTCGGTGGTGACACGGGTGAAAAGTGCGCTGCTGCGGTGGTATATATGGTGTGTCTGGAAGATAAGAAGACCACAGAATGAGTGAGGATTCGGGGTGTATAGCCTTGTTTTTGCTCTCCTGTGCAGTAAAAAATGCACAAAAATGCATTTTTTTTCAGAAACATTTGGTGGGTTGCGAAAAAAGCAGTACCTTTGCAGCCGCTTTCAGAGAGATGTATCGCGCAAACGATACGGATTTCAGAAGTAAAGCACACTACCCGGTGCGGTAGTTCAGTTGGTTAGAATACCGGCCTGTCACGCCGTAGGTCGCGAGTTCGAGTCTCGTCCGCACCGCAAAACCGCAGATGACTGCTATATATCAGCAAGTTGCCTGCGGTTTTTGTTTGTGCAGTGCTCCTGTTGCATAAGCGGATTTTTCCAATCGCAAATATCAGACACACAACGAGAGCACTACAGAGCGGAGTATACGTAAGCAACACCCCAAAGAGAGGACGCTATGCAACAAAGGGGACTACCTTGCGGTAGCCCCCTGCTATATAGGGAATTAATGAACAATCGCTTAGGCGAGTTTGTTGGTATGCAGAGCCAAGCCCGACTTGAGGTTGGCAGCCTTGTTGCGGTGGATGATGTTGCGCTTAGCCAACTTGTCCAACATCGAACTTACCTTCGGCAGGAGCTGCTCTGCAGCAACCTTGTCAGTGGTAGCACGCAATACGCGGATAGCATTGCGGGTGGTCTTAGCATAGTAATGGTTGTGTGCCTTACGGGCAGCCGTTTGGCGGATACGCTTCAAAGATGATTTATGATTTGCCATCTTATTCTGTCAGTTAATTTTTTAGTTCTTTAATCTGTTTAATTTGTAGTCCATAGCAGAGTCGAACTGCTCTTTAGAGAATGAAAATCTCTCGTCCTAACCGATAGACGAATGGACCATCACCATGCTTTGCGCAACGTGCTATCAACACACATAAAAGACCGCACAGGCGGAAATCGGCTGCAAAGGTACTGCTACTTTTTGAATTGTGCAAATTATTGTGAGAAAAAAGCATATTTTTCTCGTAAAAATTGTGTATTCGGGAAGAATGTAGTACCTTTGCGGGCAGGAAAGATGATGAAGAAGTCGTATATATATATATGGTGTATGGTGTTGGGAGGTCTGCTCCTCAGCAGTGGTTTGCGGGCACAAGACACCAAGTCAATGCCCGATTTGCAGACGGCAGAGCCTGACTTCTTTGACCCGACACGCAAGGAAGCGGCAGAGGAGTACAAGTTCGGCATGGAGTGGCGCATAGAGACGGGCTTTGTACAGTGGCAGCAACGTCAGAATGACTCCGTGGCGATGTATCTGCACGGTCTGCGCTTTGGCGGTACTGTGGATTTCCTGCTCCCCTACCATTTCAGTATTCAGACGGGTGCTATGGCATCACTCACGTATGGTTATCAGAACCAGCATTGGCGTTCTATGACCGCAGAGAGCGCACAGATAGAGGTTCTTAGGCATGACATTGTGCAGTTGGAACTCACTATTCCCGTGCGTGCCTACTATACCATCACTCTTTGGAAGCAGTTGCGCCTGTTCTTTTATGCGGGTCCGCAGTTGCAAATAGGTTTGACCAGTTACGACCTTATGACCAACAACACCTCTGCGCCCACTACCGACTGGCTGCAAGAACAAGAAGTGCCGTTGACCAACCACGACCGATATGCAGACAAGCAACTCTACCGTACCAACATTCAGTTCGGGCTTGGTGGCGGCTTGGAGTGGGATAAGTACCGCTTGCAGTCGGGATACGATTTCGGTCTGAACAACTTGCTGCGGACACCCGTAGTGCCTACGCAGAAGTTGAATGAGTGGGGCTGGATGGTAACGTTTGTATATAGACTATAATTCACTTACATAGAACTTTCGTTCAGATTCGTTCGGGGTGCTTCGGCTGAGATTAAACCCGTGGAACCTGCACAGGTAATTCTGTAGAGGGAAATGAAAACAAATCACTTTTTGCGAGTATGCTGCGGATACGCAGCACTCCTTTGGGGCGGCGTACAAGGCTACGCTGCCGACACGTTAATGATTGTGCAAGACCAACACTTGGACGAAGTGCAAGTCGTGGCACAACGAGTTCAACAAACCACTACCAACCACGAGGTGATCTCTCATGAGACCCTCAATCGGGAGAACACGGGGCAAAATCTGCCCTATCTGCTCTCCACGATACCTGCGTTGCAGGTAACGAGTGATGACGGATTGGGTGTAGGCTACACCTATTTCCGCGTGCGCGGCACTGACCATACGCGCATCAACATGACCGTCAATGATGTACCGCTCAACGACCAGGAGAGCCAGACCGTCTTCTGGGTGAATATGACGGATATGGCAGCCTCTATGTTGAGCATCGACGTGCAGCGCGGTGTGGGTACGTCCACCAACGGCTCGGCTTCGTTTGGTGCTTCGCTCAATATGCAAACAGGTGATAATGATACTGTTAGCCACTACACGCTGAGTTTCAACGGCGGTATGTACAACACATTTCGCGAGATGGCATCGGCACACGTGGTGCTACCCAACAACTGGCGTGCCAATGCGCGTTTCAGCAAGGTCAATTCCGATGGCTTCCTGTATCGTGCCGGTTCAGACCTCTATTCCTACTATGGAGACCTCGGCTGGTATGGCAAACAGACACAGGTCGTAGGGCGTTTCTTCGGTGGTAAGGAAAAAACCGGTATGGGCTGGGACGGTGTAACCCAAGATGTGGCGTACGGCTTGAATGGTGCAGACCGTCGCTACAATCCCGCAGGCGAATATACCGACGATAACGGCGAGACCAAATACTATGACAATCAGACCGATAACTATGCACAACAGCATGCACAGTTGTCTGTCAACCACCGTTTCAATCCGAATTGGAGTTTGAATACCACACTGCATTACACTCACGGTGGCGGTTACTACGAACAGATGAAGAATAAGAAATTCTCCTACTTCGGTTTGTCGCCATACGATGTATATGTGTATAATGGAGAAACAGGCATGACGGATACCGTGGCTGTGAAGAAAGCCAATACTATCTATCGCAAGTTCTTGGATAACCATTTCGCGGGTATAGTGCTTTCTACCAAATACGTATCGGAAGATGTGGATGCGCAAATAGGTATGGCGGCTAATGACTATATCGGCAACCACTACGGGACAATCATTTATATGCACGACTCGGTCTATGCGCCCAAGTTGGACCCCAACTATGAATACTACCGCTCGAAGAGCAACAAGGTGGACGCGAATGTATATGCCAAGGCTAACTGGCGTATCATCAACCGCGCACAGGAGAAACTGAGTCTCTATGCCGACCTGCAATACCGTTATATTCACTATACAATGAGCGGTATCAATTCCGAGGATATGCAGGAACTGCCCCTGACGGTTGACTATCATTTCTTCAACCCGAAGGCAGGACTTACCTACCAAAACGGCGGGCACTTGCTGTATGGCTCTTTTGCTATGGCTAACCGTGAGCCGAGCCGCAACAACTACACTGAGAACGTATGGTACGATGCTACCACGCAAACCCTGAAAGGTGATATGCCCAAGCCTGAACGGCTCTATGACTATGAGTTGGGCTACACCTACTCGCACCCGCGTTTCACCATCGGTGCCAATCTCTATTTCATGGACTATGACAACCAGTTGGTGCTCACAGGGCGTATCAACGATGTAGGTGCGCAATCCACAAAGAATGTGAAGGACTCCTACCGTATGGGCGCAGAGATTACTGCGGGTGTGAAGATACTCGATTGGTTCCGTTGGGATGGTAACTTTGTCCTCTCGCGCAACAAGATACTCAACTACACTGATGTCATCACACGCTACGATGCCGACTATAACTGGTTGGGCGAAGAGGAGGTGGAACTCAAAGAGACCACTATCGCTTTCTCGCCGATGATTACCGCAATGTCGCTCTTTACGTTTGATGTAGCAGGTTTCCTGGCAACTATTCAGACCAACGTAACAAGCAAGCAATACCTCGATAACCTGCAAAACGAGACGGCAGCCCTCAAGGCGTTCACCACTACCAATGTGAACCTCCAGTACCAACTGCCGATGAACAAGTGGTGCAAGCGTGCAGATGTGCCGCAGATACGTCTGCTATGCCAACTGAACAATATCTTCGATGCCAAGTATGCCAGCAACGGTGGTAGCGACTGCTCTTACTTTGAGGACGGTACAGCCTGCTGGCCATGGTACTATGCCCAAGCCGGTATCAACGTACACGCCGGGTTTGTGATTAACTGGTAGTTCGTCAGTACATACACAAAGGTACGAGATAGTCGGCTGTCGTTGCCGTAATTAACAGCATACAGACAGCAGAAAGGCAGCAGGATGACAAGGTGGCGGTGGAGAAAAGTATGTCGGGATGTTGCATAGTTGCGATATTTTGTATAATTTTGCGGTGTACTTATTGCTTAAACATCTCATTCGGGCAACGTTTATGCCCAAACAGATGCAGGCAGGCAGATAAGCAAGTCATATCAATACAACCATGAGAATGTTACTGAAAAGATACCCTATCGCACTGATAATGTGTTTGCTGTGTTCGGTATGCATGGCAGCAGATTTGAAGAAGAGTGTCGTATTGGTAGAGCCTGAATACGAGGAGATGAGCGAGTTCTTTTCCTCGTATGCGCTCCCCCTTTCGCGATACGGCTTCCGTTGGGAGTCTCGAACAATGATGGCATACAACAATGGTGTGTCAGGTAGCGGCGTAGTGGTGCAACGAGGGGACTCGTTGGTGCTGCTGACAAACCGCCATGTAGTGGGACCGGCACACACTGTGACAGTTCGTGTACAGGAAGGCAAGCGCATAAGGGGCTTGAAACATTGTCCGGTGGTGGCTATCAGCCCGTTGACAGATATGGCTATGGTGGCTTTGCCTGATTCATCGGGTCTCGTTCCGCTGCCATTGTCGGACAGTGCGCTGAACGATGCGGATGAGGTATGGGCAGCGGGTTTCCCCGGTTTGGGTGGCGAACCCTCGTGGCAAGTGACGCAGGGCGTTGTGAGCAACGGTGAACTATACAGAGAGGAACTATTGGGAAAGCAACAGGCTGCTATCCAACACACTGCGCCAATAGATGCGGGCAGTTCGGGTGGTCCGCTGCTACGCAAAACAGATGCCGAAGATTACGTTATTGTTGGCATCAACACATGGAAAGCGGGCTATCGCGATGGGGTTGGCATTGCCATTCCGCAGGATGCGATACGGCACTTCTTAGCAAACGGCAACGAACAAGAGAGCAAGACAGACGCAGAGCGTACCGAAGAGTGGAACCGCCTGATACGTGAAGACTATGTATTGGCATCAGAAGCGTTGTCCGTGGATTACCTGATGAGCCGCAGTGCCGAAGACTGGGACGCGGTATTCGAGATAATGGGCTATACGAATCAGAAGAATCTGTACGATATGGACCGCGTGGACGCATTGGATATTCTGCGCCTGACGTGGGCATTTGATGCCATGCGCTTTGCCATGGCGGGAGGTGAGGGTGCCCGTTTTGATATAGTGTGGGGTGATGTGCAGGGGAGACGCCAGATAGTGGCTCTGACCTACCCCGAACTGACCAAGAGACAGTACATACAGGCCACCAAACGTATCCGCAAATAGTTAACCACATATATTCACCTTTTATTTATGCGTATGAAGAAACAACTACTCATTCTGTTAATCGCAGTAATGCCCGCTTGGGCATCAGCAGCCAAGTTGGCTTTCTTCCCCGGGACCATCAACTACCGTAACGGTGAGAGCGTGACTTACGTGGGGATAGCCATTCCCTCACCTAACGCCAAGACCATCACTGTGACCAATGACCCGAAGCACAAGGAACGAGAGAAGTTGCCGGTAGAAGGTATTTTCTCTATTGCTTTGTGGCATGAGAACCACCCCGACCAAGTAGGACACCTTTATCCGCTACAGATAGAAAGAGGCAATGGTGTGCAGACACGTATCTGCCTGTTAGAGCACGCCAGCGAGTGGGGTGCGGTGTTGCAAGTGGGAGACTATTATGCCATCAGCGGGAAGACCGGCGAGTTGTACGGTATGGTGACGAGTACCAACGGTATGCCCATAATGGTACGTCACTATCTGCTCAAGAGCGGGGAGGAAACGGCAGTGCTGCTGTACACCAATCAGTCGTGGAACCCGCGCAGGAGTGTGGCTGCACAGCATTTTGCAGAGAACAGAGAAATTGCCGACGGTATCACCAGCGGTAAACTGAAGACTACGGATATGGCTTATATCCTTGACGCAATGGCAATGGGTGAGAGTAAGGCAGCAGACTCTTCCAATAGCGAAGATGATGAAGAAGACCGTTCAGGAGCCGCTGCAAAGTCTGTAACGGGCAAGTCTGCCAATGGCAAATCGCATAGTATGAAAAAGGGCACCAATGCGCGCAAAGGTGCTACTTACGGCGTGGATAATGACTATCCGATAACCAATGCTGTGCGTGTGGGATACACAAACTTCTTGTCTCCCAATCAGATAGTAGAGGGCGTGTATGTACGCAACTTCTCATACGCAACGGCAGGTGGTCATATCGGTGGCAGATGGGAACAGGTACAGGAAGTGCAACATGACGAGAACGATGCGAATGCGCCCGCAGATACCATAATGACGAGTAAGGCATCGCTGTACTTAGGTGTTACGATGGGTGCGCAAGTGCCTATCCAATTGGGTAAGTACTACCTGATACCGCGTATCACAGCCGGTATGATGCTGTCGCCGTTCTCCTTTACATCAGAAAGCAATAGTATGCTCTTTGCGGTGCCATTGACCGTCGGGGCTGAGTTCGCCATTCCCGTAGGGGCAGACTTTGCGTTCAATGTAGGTATTCACTACACATACGATTTCAACTTCTACGATACGAGTGACTATGATATGAAACTCAAAATGGCAGGGCAAAGCGGTCTCGGAGCCACTATAGCCTTTTGCTGGTAGCACCTCTTTCATATTCACTAATAATAGCACTCGCGGCAGATGGCCGGGGTGCTATTTTTTTGTAGTATGGTAGTGCGGAAAGTATTGGCGGCGGGGGAGTGGTAGAGGGTATGCAGCGGGGTGGTGAGGCAGTTGCCGAATGGGTGAGAAGAAGATTTGTCGTAGCAGCAGGGGAGTACGGTGCCGTCAGCGGTGATGACGCAGCCGGACCAGAGACGGTAACAGGAACGGCGGCGGGGACGATGAAGATGATACAACCCGTCTGCTCCCAAGCGGTAGCGGCTGTAGCGGGGAGAAGAGGGCATGAACGGGTGACCGTGCTCATAATCATAGAGTTGCGCTGTCTTGAAAGTAAGGCATGACGCGCCCAAGGTACGGTAGTGGCGGCGTATCCATGCCCATTCGGATTGGTTGGTGGACAGGCGGAGTACCTGCAACTCTATGCGGATATGCGAGCGGTGCCGCCGTTTTGCCTCGCGGAGGTAGCGCAAGCCTGCGAGTGCCAACGGCAGATGTCCGCCTACACGATAGGCAGAGTAGGACTCAGGGGTGAAACCATCTATGGAAACGATAATGCGGTTCAAGCCCGACGCCACGAGACGCTCCGCCATATCCGCCGTAAGTGCCTGCGCGTTGGTGGAGACAATGGTGTACATCCCCACGCGGCGGGCAAGGGCAATCATGTCGGGCAATGCGGGATTGAGCAACGGTTCCCCCTGAAAATAGAACTGCACGGTATGTGCCGTGGATTGTATCTGCGCGAGAATAGTGCGAAAAGCATCCTGCGACAACAGTTGTCGCGGACGCTTTGTTTGTATGGAGTCCTGCGTATCGGGCAGGGAAGCCCTTTGTCCGACCGGGCATTCGGGACAGCGCAGTTGGCAGAAGTTGGCGGGTTCGATACTCACAAACGCGGGCATGTGCCGCACATGCACCACCCCAACGAGGGACAGGGCGTAACTGAACCAACAACGCAACTGGTTAGAGGCTCTACTTGCAAGGTATCTTGTTGACACGACGCTCGTGGCGACCTCCCTCGAAATCCGTGGAGAAGAATATCTGTACCAACTTCAACGCCTTTTCTTCACTAATGAAATTGGCGGGCAGACCAAGCACATTGGCGTTGTTGTGTTGGCGGGCAAGTTCGGCAAGGCGGTCGTCCCAGCACAGTGCGGCACGGATACCCTGATGCTTGTTCGCCGTCATGCAGATGCCGTTGCCTGTTGAGCAGATGGCGACCCCCATATCCGCCTTGCCCTCTTCGATGGCAGTCGCCATGGGGTGGGCATAGTCGGGGTAGTCGCAACTCTCGGTGGAGTAGCAGCCATAGTCGGTAACTTGTGCGCCCTGCTCTGTGAGCCAAGCGTGCACTTTCTGCTTGAGGGCATAGCCTGCGTGGTCGGACGCAAGGGCGATATGCAATTCACGTAACGGTTTCATTATAAGGACAATTGATTTGACAATTCAGACAATAATGGGTGGTGTAGGCTATGCACACACGTGCGTCCCATACGGGGTTGCGCAGGGCTCCGGTTGGGCATGCGTCGAGACAACGCCTGCAATCGCCACAGCCCGCAAATACAGGGCGCGGGGGTGCGGGAACCTCCACATTGAGCAACAACTCCCCCGGATGCACCATACTGCCAAGGGTTGGGTGAATCAACTGCCGGTTGCGCCCGATGAAGCCCAAGCCCGCCTCTACACACCACCGACGTTCCAACACGGGCGCGGAATCGCAAAAGATATGCCGGTGGTCGGGTGAGACGAGGTCTTCGCCGAACTCCTCCACCAATCGCGCTTGCAGACTGTACAGCAGCGACTTGACCGTGCGGTGGTAGTCACGCCCCGAGTGCGTGTACGTGAGCAGGCACACGACCACCGTCTTTGCCCCCGGCACAAGGTCGGCGGGATTATAGCGCTTGTTGCAGTTGCGCTCCAAGTAATCCATGTTGCCATGCAGCCCCGCGGCTACCCAACTATCCATAAACGCCGCGTCCTCGTCCAACCGATGTACGGGTGCCAGTCCGCAGGCGTCAAAACCTGCCTCGCGGGCAAGGCTACAGATATTTGCGTATGTCGGCGTCAAGTTGCTTGAAGTCGGTATATCGTCCCTGCACATTCCCCTTGCGGTCGAAGAGGAACATCGTCGGCAGGCTCTGCACGTTGTACGGCACGATGGTGGTGGCGAAGTCCGATTGGTCGGCGCGGACTGTGGTCCAAGGTATGTTTTCCACCGACTGCTCCCACAGCAGTTTGTTGCGGTCGAGCGACACGGAGTATATCTCCATTCCGCGTGCATGGTAGCGGTTGTAGAGTTCGCGCAACTCAAAGATGTAGCCCTTCGACTGCTCCATCTCAATCGCCGAGAACTCGAGTACGATGACCTTACCACGGAAGTCGGACAGCGTCTGCATATCGCCGTACTCATTGGGCAGGGTGATGTCGAGAAAAGCATTCTCCGACTCCTCGATGAACTGCTGCATCGTGGCTTGGTTGCGCAACGCACGCTCGGCATTGATGGCGTCGAGCACCTGCCCGTACAGCGCACGGGTGCGCTCATAATCAGGCATCCACGTGTGGAAGGATGTGGCTACTGCCTGATACATCCGCCGGTCGGCGGGGTCGTTGATGTCCCAGATATACGCACCCTTCTGCTTGAGGAACAGGGCATAATAGGCAGCCATCGAGCGGGGATTGCGGATAATCACCTGCTGCGACAAGGCACGCAACTCCTCGCGTGTGGCAGTCCGTGCCGCATTGCGCAGAGTGGCAATCTGCAAGGATGTCTCGCTGCCGCGGATACGGGTGGTATAGGGCAGGCTGTCGAGGGGGGTGGTAACGCAGATGCTCTCGGTGGAGTCCACCGCCAACAGCAAAGTCCGTTTGCCTACCCGCAGGCGGTACAGTTCGGGGTACGCAGGGCGTGCGCCGTGCATACGGAAATCCCCGTCGCCACGCAACTCGCACGAGTCCGCCACCGTGGTGGACATCAACGCCGTCTGCTCCAGATAGAGCATCTGTCCGTCGGCATTCGCGATACTGCCCGACACTTCGAACTGCGGCGTGCGTTGGCAACCGCAAAGGGCAACCAACAGCAGGGTACATATATATAAGGTGCGATGTTTCATCAGGATGCGAATACCTCTTTGAGAACGAGTGCGATATTACCGAACATCAGTTTGCACGAGATGGCTAACACGATGATACCAAAGAACTTACGGAGTATATACAATGTCGTCTGCCCCACGTGTTTCGACAACCAATGCGTGCCTTTCAACACGAGGTAGAGTACGATAGTGCACATCGTCACCGAGCAAACCAGATTGAAAGTGCTGTACTCCGCTGTGATGGAGAGCAACGCCGTGAACGCACCCGGACCCGCATACATTGGGAACGCCAAAGGCACGATAGACCCTTCGCCGCCGAGTGTGTCGTTCTGGAAAATGGTAACGTCAAGCACCATCTCCAACGCCATCAGGAAAATCACAAAGCCTCCCGCAATGGCGAAATACTCAATCCTGACGCCAAACAGTTTCAGCACCCACTCGCCCGCAAACAGGAAGGTGATGAGAATCACGATAGTCGCCAGGCACACCTTGAAGGGGTGAATCTTGATGCCGCGGCTTTCCATGTTCATCGTCACGGGGATGTTGCCAAACGGGTCGATGATGGCGAACATGAAGATGAAGGAGGACAAGACCTGCCAAATGTCAAATGAGCCAAAAAATTCTTTCATGATATTGCTGTTATATTTGTAGTTACTGCTATCGGTCGGGGCGAATGTTGCCAAGACATACACCCCCATTCGGGGCACAAAATTACATAAAAAAGAGCAAGTCCGCAAGGGGGAATGGGGGAATTATGGCTTGGCATGTGTAATGTTGCGAGGAAGTCGGCTTAATCACATACTAAT
>DJSG01000068.1:43664-68329 GCA_002440265.1 Bacteroidales bacterium UBA6340
CATACTCTTAACTCGATGTTCCATCGAGTTAAGAGTAGTAATAGGTAATGGTTAATGGTTAATATGCCTTTTGACGACGCGAGACAATAAGAAGTTTTTATAACGACGCGAGCCGCGTCGTCCCCACAACATTATGTTGCCCACCCCACGACATTGCTCTCACAACATGAAGGAAAAATGGAGTATAAATGAGAGGGAAATGAGGGCAAAATGAGATTGGGGGTGTGAAAATTTGTGTATTCCAAAAAAAAGTAGTTACTTTGCAGTCGATTTGGCATTTTTGAATGCAAAATTCGCGAGTAAAAAATAATATAAACCATTAAAATTACAGTTATGGCAGATATTGAATCGAAAGTAAAAGCAATTATTGTTGATAAACTCGGGGTGGAGGAATCGCAGGTTACGCCTCAGGCAAGTTTTGCAGCCGACCTGAATGCAGACTCGTTGGATACGGTAGAGTTGATTATGGAGTTCGAGAAGGAATTCGGTATCACAATTCCTGATGAGGACACCCAGAAGATTAGCACCGTACAAGACGCTATTGACTACATCAAGAAAATAAAGGGATAAAGGATTGTCCCCACATTGATTTACGGATAGGCGAGTTACGGATAGACCGTAGACTCGCTTGTCGCTTATAGGTAGATGTCTATGGAAGCCAAGAGAGTAGTTGTTACGGGATTAGGTGTGGTAACGGCGTTGGGAAACGACGTGAAGACGACATGGGATAACCTGCTGCACGGGAAGAGCGGTGCGGGACCTATCACCCACTTTGACGCATCGCAATTCAAGACGCATTTTGCGTGCGAAGTGAAGGGCTTGGACCCCTCGAATGTGATGGAACAGAAAGAGGTTCGCAAGCATGACCGCTATTCACATCTTGCGATGGTAGCCGCTGATGAGGCGATGCACGACGCGGGAGTAAAGGTGGAGAATGAGAATGCGTTGCGCTGCGGTGTGATAATGGGTAGCGGCATGGGGGGCGTGCATGCGTTGGATGCCAATATCGGTGAGTTTGCCGCAGGCGACGGGACACCGCGTTTCAGTCCGTTCTTCATCCCGATGGCTATACCGAACATCTCGGCGGGCTTGCTGGCAATACGCTACGGCTTCCGTGGGATAAACTTTGCCACCGTTTCCGCCTGTGCGAGTTCGTCGCATGCGATAGCCACGGCATACAACTATATCCGCTTCGGCATGGCAGATGTGATGCTGACGGGTGGCAGCGAAGCCGCGATAGAGTTCGCGGGGATAGGCGGTTTTAATGCGGTGCGGGCGTTGTCCACCCGCAATGACGACCCGGAGCATGCCAGTCGTCCGTTCTCGGCATCACGGGACGGGTTTGTGTTGGGCGAAGGTGCGGGCTGCCTGGTATTAGAGGAGTATTCGCACGCGATAGCCCGCGGGGCACATATCTATGCGGAGATAGTGGGTGCGGGAATGACATCGGACGCCTATCATATAGTGGCTTCCGACCCCGAGGGGCGTGGGGCTGCCGAGGCAATGGCACTGGCTGTGCAGGAGGCAGGACTGAGTACCAAAGATATAGAGTATATCAATACGCACGGGACATCGACACCGATAGGCGACATCGCAGAGGCGAAAGCCATCCTGCAAGTGTTCGGCGACCATGCCTACGATATGAACCTGACGTCGTCGAAGTCGATGACGGGGCATCTACTGGGCGGTACGGGTGCCGTGGAGGCGGTGGTTTCGATACTGTCGATTGTGAACCAGATGGTTACGCCGACCATCAACCATGCAGAGGGGGATGATGACCCTGCTATTGACAGCAGGCTGAATTTCACCTTTAACGAGGCACAACCACGCGAGATACACTATGCGCTGAGCAATAATTTCGGTTTCGGCGGGCATAACGCCTGCCTGTTGTTTGCAAAGATATGACGGTAGCAATAGTAGGTGCATCGGGTGCGGTAGGGCAGGAACTACTGCGGATATTGGCGGAAAGGCATTTTCCGGTGGACGACTTGCGGCTGTTCGGGTCTTCCCGCAGCGCGGGGACACGGTATGAATTTGGCGGGAAGGAGTATGTGGTGGAGGAGTTGCGTCATGGTGACCAGTTTCGGGGGGTGGACATAGCCTTTGTGTCGGCAGGCGGCGGGACGTCGCGCGAGTATGCGGATGACATCACCCGTTACGGCACGCTGATGATAGACAACTCGTCGGCTTTCCGTATGGACCCTCAGGTGCCGTTGGTGGTGCCCGAGATAAATGCTTCGGATTCGCTGATGGCGTTTGGTGAGCATGGGAAACGGATTATTGCCAATCCGAACTGCACGACGATAGTGATGGCGATGTGCCTGAAAGCCATAGAGCCGCTGTCGCATATCCGCAGGGTGCATGTGGCGTCGTACCAGTCGGCGTCGGGTGCAGGGGCTCAGGCGATGAATGAGTTGATAGAGCAGTACAGGCAAGTGCTGAATGGGAAAGAGCCTGATGTAGAGCGGTTTGCGTATCAGTTGGCGTTTAATATGATTCCGCAGATAGACGTGTTCGGCGATGATGATTACACGAAGGAGGAACTGAAGATGTACAACGAGACGCGGAAGATAATGCACTCGGATATAGAGGTGTCTGCCACGTGTGTGCGTGTGCCGTCGCTCAGGGCGCACTCGGAGGCCGTGTGGATAGAGACGGAGAAGCCTGTTACGCCCGAACAAGCCAAGGAGGCGTTTGCGCATACGGAAGGTGTGCAGTTGGCGGACGATTTGACGAAAGTGGGTCATGCGCCGAAGACTATGGAGGAGTATAGCCGCGACGGAGGGGAGTTCCCCTACCCGATGCCGCTGTTTCTGAGCGGGACAGATGATGTGTATGTAGGACGTGTACGGCGTGATTTGGCTAACCCTAACGGCCTGACATTCTGGTGTGTAGGCGACCAGATACGCAAAGGTGCCGCGCTGAATGCGGTGCAGATAGCGGAGTGGACAATGCGCAATGCGTAATGCATAATGCGCAATGTACTGCAACGCGTCTCCTGCCTGTCGGCATGGGGCGCGTTGCAGTTGTATATCAACACGTTAGTGCGAGGTTAAAACAGATATTTCACGCCGAATAGGAAGTGGAAACCTTGGGATTGGTAGCCGTAGTAGATGTCGTTGTGGCGGTTGAGGTAGTTGTTGAGTTGGAGATAAGTGGTGAGCCAACGATTGACAGCATACGAGGCACCCAGATTAAGAGACACGATGGGTCGGAGGGTGGCTACGGCATTCGCGGCATTGTCTTTCTCCATGGTAAAGGCACGGCGTGAGCCGACGAAGGTGTTGTCGGAGTAGATGGTCCATTTGCTATCAATATGGGCATCAATCCGCAGCGCAGCGTCCCACGAAGGGCGGTCGTAGATACCCTTTTGCATATCATTCGCTTCGATACGCTGACACGTCCAATGGTAGTAGTTGCCCGAGAGGTGGATATCAATGATGTCGCGGTAGTGGTACTGCAGGGTAGCACCCACTTTCCAGCGTTGCCAGTCGGAGTAGTAGAAATCAATGAATGACTGGTCGTTGTGCTGCGCGAAATACACGGACGGGGCTATGAGCAGGAGTTGGTTGATTTGGTAGGCATAGCCCGCGTAGATGTCGAAGAGCATGGTTGCCATAGGGCGTATCTTGAAGCCTATTTGTGCATCGACGGGCGTGTAGTCGTCCACGTGGTTGCGGGTGAAGCACGCGGAGTAGTCCATGTAGCGGTTGGTCTGCATGAATTCGAGCAGGGTGCTTGTGCCAAAGGTGCCGTTGGCTTTGCCGTAGAGGTCCACGATGTCCTTCATGAGGAACCAGTCGAAGGACAGGTTGGGCGAGGGTGCGAAACTGATGTTGTCGCCGCCGCTCATCATGCGCCCTGTGCCGAGGTTGAAGTCGAAATTGATACCCGCGTGGATACGGAACTTGTTGCCAAAGTACTGATAGTAAGGCTCCAAGCGGAAGGCATGGCGGTTGGCGAATAGGGAGTGCGATAGTCGGAGACTGTCGGAGGCTTTGTAGAAGTTGTTCTGCACGCAGGCATTGAGTCCGGCGTGGTGTTCGTCGGATAGCACCCAGACGGCATCCAAGCGTGTGCGTACCTGATGTTCGGTGATGGCATTGGGCAGTATATAAGCGGAATAGCCTGTATTGAGGTCGTAGCGAACGGTAGTATTGCCGCGAGAACGGATACCTATTCGCGTGTTGATAAGCCACGAGTTCTGCCAGTCGCTTTCTTTCAAAAGAGAAGCAGACTTGATGGTCAGCCCATTGCTGCCGTCATAGTAACGTCCGTAGCGGGAGAAATACTCGTTGTTGCCGTCCACGCCGAAGTAGAGTTCGCAGGAAGAGTAGTGCCTCGTTACTTGTAAGCCGAGCCGTGCATCGGATAGCGTTTGGCGTCCCCACATAGCATCATAGTTTGCAAAGATGTCAAGGGACACGCGCTTCTTCTCAGCGATATGGTAGCCGAAAGCCAGATGGTAGTTGCGGTGTCCGAGTGCGCTGCTAAACACTCCCTGTGGCGGTACCTGAGAAGAGAATGTGGTCTCGGCAGCCGGCAGTGCGTGGACATTGAAGCCAATGGGCAACGTCTCCGAATAGGTGGAATAGACTACGGGGTTGAGCGGTATATCCTCCTGAATGATAGCGGGGGATTGGTTCTGCTTGGTCGCCATTTGGATAGTAGGCTGATAGTCGCGCTCAACGGTGACGGTGCGGGTGATAGTACTATCGGCAGTGGTCTGTGCGCTGAGCGTGAGTGCCGATGCCATGAGGTACAGGGATAAGGTCAGTCGTTTCATAGTTCATCCTCCTTTTGTTCGGTTTGCTCTTGTTGTGCGATATGCTCGAGTCGGGTGATGAGCATGGTCTGTATGTCGTCCTGCTGATGATAGTTGGTCTGCAAAGCCAGCAGATACTGTTTGGCCTGGAAGAGGTCGCCGCGCTGTACGTTGATGTCGGAGAGCAAGATGAGGCTGCGTGCGAGCCAGTACTGCTGCGAGGTTTGCATTTGTGTGAACGACATGATTTCCTGCTCCGCCATATCCATGGCTCCGAGGTGGAAGTAGCAGTCAGCCAACAGGTATTTGGCTTCCGCCCCGTTGGCGGTGCGCACCTCTTTGGCGATGGGTGTGAGGTCCACTACCGCCAGTCCGTACTGGTTGTCCTGCAGGTATGCCTTGGCGCGGCAGTAGAGAGCCTCGCGGCGTATGTCCTCCTGCAGGTCGGCTTGGTCGAGCAGGCGTGTAGCCACCTCAATGACCGCTGTCTTGTCGCCGAGATAATGGCTGCAACGCAACATTCCGAGTTGCGCGGTGGTGTGCATGGTGGAGGACGATGCCACCTCGTCCATACGGCGGAAATAGTAGAGGGCAGTGCGGTACTCGCGCTTGTCGTAGGTGAGTTCGGCTACACGCATGCACGCCTCCTCCATATAGGGGTTGCCCGGGATGTCGGCGAGGGCACTGTACTGGTCGATGGCGTTGTCGAACTGCCGAAGTTGGTAGTAACTGTTGGCGGCATAGTACTGCGCCTTGGTGCAGTAGCGTCCGCCCGGGCAGAAGCGCATGATATAGGTGGTGAGCCCTGCTGCCGCCTCGGCGTAGTTGCCCATGATATATTGCAGTTCGCCCGTGACATAGACGAGCGAGTCCTCACGGCTTGCCGAGGAGATATTCATCTTGGTGAGGCTCTTGGTGTAGGCGAGGTACTCGCTGACATTGTTGGTCTCGACATAGACCTGCTCCAGTCCGTCGAGTGCAGCATACGCCTCCTCACCGCCCGCGTACTTCTCGATAGTAGTCTTGAAGGCGGTGATGGCCTTGTCGTACTGCTTCATGGTGCGGTAGGTGAGTCCCAATTCGAGGGACGCTTTGGGCGCTTTGACGCTGTTGGGGTACTGCCCGAGCAGGCGTGTGTAGGCACTGATGGCGTTGTCGTTATGCTCCAGTTGCAACTCGGCACGTGCCGTCTCGTAGAGGGCATCGTCGGCATAGTCGGAACGCGGATAGTCGGTGATGAGGATTTGCAGGGTGCGAATCTTGTCGGCATACTTGTGCTGCAGACCTTGCGCGTAGCCACACTGGTAGAGGGCATAGTCGGCACCCGTCTTGCCCGTTTTGACCACCTGCATATAGGTGTCGCACGCCTGTGCAAACCAGCGGTTGTTGAATTGGCAGTCGCCTATGCGGTTGAGGGCATCGGTGTAGTTGGCATCGTTGGGGTCTGTGGCAGCGATATAGCCGCGGAAGACCTGCTCCGCCTCCGCCATCCTGCCCGTATTGAAATAGGCATAGCCCCGCAGATAGGTGGCAAGATTGCGGTTCTTGGATGCGGAGATATTGGGTTGCGCCTCGTAGAGGGCAAGGTCGGCAAGGCACGCATCGTACTGCTGCAGACGGTACTCGGCTTCGGCACGCAGGTACCAGGCATCGGTCTTGTAGGCACTCGCCTGTGCATCGCGATTGATGACCTCGGTGAGCCATTGCACCGCCGCGGGCATATTGCCCTGCAAGAACGCGTCCACGCCCATCTGGTAGCGCAGATACTGCATGGTCTGCAGCAACTTGGGGTTGGGCGACTGAATGGCAGAGAGCGACTCGAGGGCCGCCTTGTAGTTGCGGGAGGTCATGTACATGTCCGCCATGAGGGCATAGACCTTGTTGGCATAGGCGGTGTTGGGGTACTCGCGCAAGAAGTCGCGGAACGCAGTGATACTCTCGCCGAGGGCAGAGCCTTGCAAGTAGGTGATTTGCACGTAGTTGTACATCGCCTCCTCGCGCAGACGGTCGTTGAGACGGAACTGCATAGCCGCCGAGTAGGACAGTTTGGCTTTCTCGAGGTCGCCGATACGCAGGTAACTATGCCCGAGGTGGAGACAGGTGTTCTCGGAGATGGAGTCCTGCTTCTGCTTGACCTGTCGGAGGTTGTCGATAGCCTCCTGGTAGTTGCCCGTCTTGTAGTTCGCCATACCGAGCAGGTACATATCGTTGCGCACCAACTCCTGCTTCTTCGCCATGCGTAGTGTGCGGTAGTCGTTGAGGTGGCGCACTGCGTCCACGTAGGCACTATCCTGATAGTAGAGTTCGCCCAGCATACGGTGCAACTCGTCGTTGTAGTCGTTGTCGGGGTACTGCCGGAGCAGGTCCTCGGCACGCTGATAGACCTTGTCGTACTGATGCTGCGCATAGTAAATCTGTACGATGTAGTAGGGTGCTATCTTGCGGAATGCGCCCGTCTGCTCCACGGCGAGGAACTCCGCCATGGCGTGGGAGTAGTCCTGCGTGCAATAGTAGCAGTAGCCGGCGTAGTACTTGGCCTGCGTGGTGTAGGGGTTCTGCTTGTTCTTGAGGCGTGTCATGCAGGCGATTGCTTCCTTGTACTGCTTCTGCTGCACCTTGGAATAGCCCTTGTAGAAGTAGTACATCGGTTCGCCCTGACGCGATAGGTACTTGGGATTGACCTTGTCGAAGGCTTTGTCCGCCTGTTTGTACTTCTGCTTCTCCACGTACAGGACGCCCTGCATCATACGCACCTCGTCGGCGTAGGTGGTGTAGGGGTAGGTGTTGAGGTATGTCTTGAGGTCAGCCTGTGCCACTGACGAGCGTTCCTCAAATGCCTGCTTCACCCGCAGGAAGTCGGCTTCATAGTCCTGCGCGCCGACCTGCACAAGGCAGACCGGCAGCAGGGCAAGAGCCAGAAACAATCGCTTTTTCATATCACTTTCTGTGGTCTTTGCGCTTGCGTTGCATATCGCGCTGACGCTTCTTGGTTATCGTTTGGAATACGGCAAAGGCAATCACGAGTACGAGCACCACGATGATGAATATCACCAGCCCCATGCTCAGGTTGTCGCCTTTCACGCGCGACCACATAGCCAGCATGGCTTCGGTCTCGTCGCCGCAGTCGTGCATCAGGGCGCAACGGTCAATGACGCTCTTGTCGGGATACAGCACTTGGTTGGCATGCACGGCGGTAGCCTCGTCGCCGAAGATGTAACTCAGGTCGGCAGTCTCGGCAATCTCCTCATCGTCCGCCCAGTCCAGTATCTCCGGCGACGCGATGACGCTCACATAGCCTATCTCCTCCATATTGAGGATAGCGTTCTCGGGCATGCACATATAGTTGATGAAATAACTTGCCGCCTTGGTGTTCACCGCATACTTAGGGATACACCAGCCGTCGAACCACACGTTGCTGCCCTCTTCGGGCACGATGTATGCCAGTTCCACACCCTCTGCGGCTTCATCAATTGCCCATTGCGCATCACCCGACCATGATACATTCATCCATGTATTGCCTTTGCACATCTCTTCCTTGCCGAAATCCACTTCCCAGCCGGCTATATTATCCTTTGCCAGTTTCAGCGTATCCTCCACACGCTGAATACGCTCGGGTGTGATATGTGCCACAAGGTCTTCACGCGTTACCTCGCCGCGGGCAATCTCGTCGCGGTAAGCATATAGTACCACACACGAGTAGATGTCGCGGAACGCATCTTTCATGAATATCTTACCTGCAAACTTAGGATTGGTCAGAAACGACCACGACTGCAAGTCGGCTGCATCCACGTATTTGGTGTTGTACAATACACCTGTGGTGCCCCACATATACCCCACCGTGTAGTCCGACACGTTGATGTCCGACCCCGCGGGAGCCATCTCCTGGAACTTCTCCACGGCAAACGGTGCCACGTTGGTGGTGTAGTCGGGCGTGTTGCCGAAGTCTTTGTTGATAGGCAGCAGCAACCCTTGACGCAACATACGCTCGATGATATACTCCGACGGACAAATCACGTCGTAGTCCTCGTGTCCTTTCTCAATCTCGGTGAGCATCGACTCGTTGATATCGAAGGTCTGGTAGAGTATCTCCACCTTCTCACCGGTCTGTTCATAGTACCAATCAGGGAACGTGTTGAGCACGTTCTCCATGTCAATGTAGTCCGCCCAGTTATAGACCTTGAGCGTATGCTCGCGGTCAGCAGCGTTCATGTTAGACACCAAGAAACAAGGCAGTGCCATCAGCACTACGGCAAATAAGAACTTTTTCATTTTGTTTTATTTTGTTGTTTATGAGTACGTATATTCATGATTATCAGCAGCACCAATATGGTGAGGAATATCAGTGAGAACAGGGGTCGCAACTCGGGTGTCAGACCGCCCTTGCGCGCGTCGGCATAGATGAACGTGGAGAGTGTCTCCAATCCGTTGCTGCCTTTGGTGAAGAATGTTACTCCGAAGTCGTCGATACTCAGCGTCAGGCTCAGTATGAATCCGCTAATCATGCCTGGCCACAACTCGGGCATCATCACCTTGCGCAAGGCTTGGAAGGGTGTCGCCCCGAGGTCGAGTGCCGCCTCGTAGATATTGGGGTTCATCTTCGTCAGACGCGGCATCACACTCAGCACCACATACGGCGTGCAGAACACCACATGCGCCGCTATCACAGTGCCGAAACCGCGACTGATACCGAGGAATACGAACAGCAGGAACAGACTGATACCCGTCAGTATGTCGGGGTTAATCATCGGTATGCTGTTGAGGAACGTCATTATCTTCCTCTCGCGCGACCGCATGTTGTATATTCCTATCGCCGCCAGCGTGCCGAGCAGGGTGGAGATGGTGGCTGCCGTGAGTGCAATCACCACCGTGTAGAAGATAGCGCGGTATAGGTTGGGGTCCACGCGCACCTGCGCTGCGGCATCGTAGCCCGTGAACAGGTTCTTGTACAGCCCGAGGGTGAAGCCCTCCCAGTTGCCGAACACCTTGCTCTGCGTGAACGAGAAGATGATAATCAGCAGGATAGGTGCATACAGCACCACCAACAGCAGCCACAGGTATGCCTGCCCTGCAATGCGCGAACCGAGGCTGCGCTTCTCCACTTTTGATTTTCTGTATACTTCCATACTTATCGCAGTCGGTTGATGTCATCCTCGGAGTCGCCCCCGCCGAGGAAACTGGTTACACCTATGATTATCAGCATGATGAGCGACAACGCCGCTCCGTAGTTCCACATTGCTATACCGCCTTCGCCGAAACTGCGCTGTATCAGCGAACCGAACAGCGTCACCTTGTTGTGCGTCAGCAACTCCGAGATGGCAAAGGTCGAAACCGTGGGCATAAACACCATCACGATACCCGAATAGATGCCCGGCATCGACAGCGGCAGCGTCACCTTCATAAAAACCTGACTGCGGTTCGCACCCAGGTCCTGCGCCGCCTCTATCAGACTCATATCCATCTTCTGCAACGTGTTGTAGATGGGGTAAATCATGAACGGCAGGAAGTCGTACACCATACCGAACAGCAACGCCCCTTCGCCTAACGGCAGTCCGAACATGTGAAACAACTCCACCGTGGCAATCGTGCGCAGCAGGAAGTTTATCCACATCGGCAGTATGAACAGCATCGCCATCACCTGTGGTGTCTTAAAGTCCGCCATCGCCATGATGTACGCGGCAGGATAGCCTAACACAAGGCATATTATCGTGGTTATCAGCGCAATAGCCAGCGAGTAGATGAACGTGTTTATCGCCTCCGACTTGGTGAAGAAACTCACAAAGTTCATCACCGTGAAGTGCCCTTCGGGGTCGGTGAAGGCGTACACCGCAATCATCACCAGCGGCAGCAGCACCAGGCACACCAGAAACAGTGCGTAAGGCCACGCCCATGTGCGGCGCGACTGCAACATCATCTTCCAGTTACTTGCTTTCATCGCCGTCCTGCCCCTTTGCGCTCTGCGCCTCAGGCACCTTATAGAGTCGTATATAACTCGGTGCCACGCGGATACCCACGCGGTCGCCGTCGTCCCATACATCGTTGGTGTCCACATAGATGTCGTCGCCGTCATCGGTGCGCACCGTCAGGTGGTAGTGGTCGCCCTTGTACAGGATGAAGTGCACCTCCCCGCACAGCACGCCGTCTTCCTCGTCGTCCTGCAGGTTCACGCGGTTGAAATCCACCTCCACTTCCACTTTCTCGCCCACGCTGAACCGCTCTGCCATACGCTCCGGCACCTCCCATTCCTCGTCGAGGAACTGCACCTTGTGCCCCTCCAGCATCTCGCCGTCGAAGGTATTGCACAGCCGCTCTTTCTTCATCACCTGTATATCTTCGGGCTTCACCAGCAGCCCCACGCGGCTGCCCGGCTCAAAGGCGTGGTAGTCCTGAATCATCAGTTCGTAGCCGTTGTCCGTCTCCACCGTCATCTCGTAGTGCACACCCTTGAAGATACAACTCTTCACCTCGGCATGCAACTGCCACGGGTCGTCCTCCGTGCCTATCACTTCGGGCTTCTCTTTGCCCAGATACAGGTCTTCGGGGCGTACCACCACATCCACTTCCTGATTCTCCCCGAAGCCCTTGTCCACGCACTCGAAGTCGCGTCCGCAGAAGTTCACCACCTCATCGCGTACCATCGTCGCGTCCAATATGTTGCTTTCCCCGATAAAGTCCGCCACAAAGCAGTTCTGCGGTTCGTTATAGACGTCAGTCGGCGTACCCACCTGCTGTATCTTGCCCTCGCGCATCACCACCACGCGGTCGCTCAGCGTCAGTGCCTCCTCCTGGTCGTGCGTCACGTAGATAAACGTGATGCCCAACTTGTCGTGCATCTCGCGCAACTCCATCTGCATGTCTTTGCGCATCTTCAGGTCGAGTGCCGCCAACGGTTCGTCCAGCAGCAGCACCTCGGGCTCGTTGATGATAGCACGCGCTATCGCCACACGCTGTTGCTGACCGCCGCTCAGGCTGTCCACATCGCGGTACTCATAGTCCGTCATGCCGACCGTCTTCAACGCCTGCTTCACTTTCTTGGCGATGACTTTCTTGTCCAACTTCTTCAACTTCAGACCGAAAGCCACGTTGTCATACACGTTCAAATGGGGAAATAGTGCGTACTTCTGGAACACCGTATTCACGGGTCGCTGATGCGGGGGCATCTGGGTCACATCCTCGCCGTTGAGCAGGATATCGCCGTCGGTCGCCACCTGAAAGCCCGCTATGCAGCGCAGCAACGTGGTCTTACCGCAGCCCGAAGGCCCCAGGATGGTTACAAACTCGCCTTTCTTTACCGAGAGGCTTACATCGTCCAAGGCAAACTTGCCGTCCTCAAACTGTTTCGAGACATGGTTCACCTCAATGATATAATCCGTTTTCTGCATTTCTTTTTCTACTATGGTACACTAAATGTAAAACGCATAAATTCCTGTTTTTGAATTTGGCTGCAAAAGTACAAAAAACCACACATTTATGCAACACTCCATCCATTTTTCCGCAAAACATCTTTCGTTTGTCTCACTCGTGTCTCTCCCATTGCCTGTATCATTCTCCGCTAATGTCCGTTAATAGACCATTAAAACAGAGAATGACACGTGATTAAACATGTAATTTCCCATAAATTAAACCATTAATTTTCCAGAGAAGGCACAACAAAATTAGAATCATTGTAGTAGCACCGATATAGGCTAACCATTTTACTATGCTGGGTACGTACTTTTCGGGTGGGGAATGAACAATGATTTCCTTGTCTTGGTAAACGGTGTCGGATCTTATTACAACCCTTTCACGCCACCTATCCCGCCAGCGGTCGAGATAGACGGTATCGCCGCGGATGTATTCACGGATATAGATGCTATCGCGATGATAGGTGCTGTCATGCTGCTGCGTGTTCGTCAGGGTGTGCGAGGTCGTATTCGCGGGCGGCACGCTGTGCCTCGATGTAGTGCATGCGTTGCTCCAAAGGACAAGGCACATCATACAAAGGATACGGGTCAGGGTTGATAATCTCAATATAGACAGGTTCATAACGTTTGGTTTTGCGGTCGTTGTAGTTGGTTAGCAGAATATCACACAGTTTGTTGAGCGTGCGGCGGGAAGACAGCAGGCGCGGCTGTGGCGGTTCGGTAGAGCCCAAAGGCGGATAGAGCAGGTCTGCCACACCGACCAAGATACAGCCTGCCGTATCACGGGGATAGTTGCCTGCGTGAATGCGAATGCTTGTGCGTCCGACCACGTTGCCGATGAGGGGCAATACCTCACCGAATCGGGGAGACATAGTAAGCGTGACAGGGTAGAAACCTGCGGGGATAGCGACATCGGTGCGCTCCAAGGTGGAGCAGAACCAACGGTTGTCAATAAGTAGTTCGCCACAGATGGCGTTGCCTTGCGGCTGTTTCCGTATAAGTTTCAGTAACATAAAGATATTTACGATTTAGTTATGTACGATTTACGAATTTATGTACGATTTGCCCTGCGGGCGAATGTACGATTTTCCATTATCAGGGTGTAATTCTCCATGCAGTCCATATAAAGGACCATTAAAGACTTCCCATAGTCCCCATAAGAGGGGGAATGTTCTCCGCCAATGACCGTTAATTTGTCGTTAATGGCATTATCGGGTACTCCGCAGTAACTATAATTTGTTATTAAAACATTAATTACCATATAATTAACCATTAATTTCTGCCTATCCTTAGATTTCAACCTCGATACTTGTAGCGGTAGTCAATGCCGACGATAGAGCCTGAGAAAGTAAGGATTTCGCCAAAGGCTACGAGGACAGAGGAGTGAATCTCGCCTGCGGGTGGCAGGGCTATTCCTGCGACCAGCAATGCGCACCCGAAGGTGCACATCGCGGTAGCGAGAATAAGTTGCAAATGCGTCATCATATTATTTACGATTTTATTATTTACGATGTACGATTGATGTACTATTTTGCCCTGCGGGCGAATGTACGATTTTCATTATCGAGTATGGCAAGGGAGGCAAATGACCCAATCCATTCCAATAGCCAAATAAATCGTACATCGTAAATTTTGCACATCGTACATTACGTTATGCTACTTCGTCGGCACATTGGTGCCAAACGTACTGACGAAGGGTGCGGTACTGCGTTTGCGACTTGAAGGCTGCCATGTCAGCGTTCTTCTTGTTGGGGTCGTTGAGACGAAGATGCGTAGCCGCACAGATAGCCCCGAAACGAGTGCGGTAGGTAACCTCGGATTGCGAGGGTGAGGACTTGCGCTTGCCCATGATGTGGGTGTAGTTGGGATTAGCCAACATTGCCGCATTGGAGGTGGCTGCCTGACGGCGCATAAAAGTTACGGTACTTGCCTTTGACAATTTGCCAGAGACGGATTTGACGGGATCGATGAATGTGATTTTTGCCATTGTAGTTGATGAGTTTAGAAGTTGATAGTTTGTAGTTGATAGTTGAAAGAAGTTGAAATAGTTTATTAGTTGTTGAGTGTTTAGAGCAGCCAAAGTTATTTACGATTTGATTATTTACGATGTACGATTTATGTACGATTGGCGGCTGTGCCGCGTGATTGGGGTATTTCCCTATACTTCCTGTTACTGTAAAATAACCAATCCTTCTTACGCCTCTACTCTAAACTGCACTAAACGCTCCACTCTAAACACTCCACTCGAGATTACGCTGACAACTTAGCCATTTCTTTGGCGAAGATGTAGCCATTGAGGGTGCGGTACTTGCCGGGGTTGGACTTGAAAGCGGCAGCATAGGCGGCAATGTCTTGTGCTGAAAGAGCCTTGATAGCGGCACGAGTTTGGGCAAAACGATTACGTTGCGCGACTTGTTGTGCTGTCGGGTCAGTGGTACTCGGATTGCAGATTTTGCCTGTGTAGAGGGTGCCGTTACGCATTGCGAAATAGGTGTCGGAGTGCTGGCATACTTTGCCAGAAAGGGACTTTACCAAGTCCATAGGGATGTACTTAGACATAAAATGATTTACGATTTATCAATGTACGATGTACACTGACGCCCTAAGGGGCTGATGAAACAATTAAGGATTTGTAAATTTGAAAATGAACGCCCCTTGTGGGCGAGTATTAGATGTCACCTTTCTGAGGCGGTGGCTTGACCTGTGAGACATCCCTCTGCACTATGCTTGCGGGAGCCCTGTGACTTTCGAAAGACGGTGCAAAGATAAGGCGGAAATGGGCGTTTTGCAAGGATAGTTGTCCATGAAATTTTGGTGATGTTGTGGACAACTGTCCAAATTTTGTGGTTAATCATTTGATCGAAAATAAGATATATCAATTACATAGAGCACAACAATAATGTCATTTTCTGTGCTTTTTCGGGCTTATTTTCTCAAAAATAGTGTTCTGCGGCGAATATCTTCTTCGTATTTTCTGACTTTACTGAAAGCATGTGACAAACTATTGGGCGAGACAAGCCAGCCTACAATCGGTGTGAGTGCATCGGCAAGCATTGCCATGCTGCTCCATTTGCATGGCCATGTTTGTCCGATATGCTTGTGGGCTTCGATTTCAATGACGATGCGCGGGTAGTCGTCTTTAACAAAGAAAGCATTGCCCGTTTGAATAGAAGCCTGTAAGGCGTTGTGTTTGCTGATTAGGTCAGTGATGATACGCTCTTGCTGCTCCAAGAGGTTGCGCATTTGGGTTGTGTTATCCTGCCATTGTTGCAAGATAGAATGGGTAGTTTGATTTTTCATGATAGAGAAAATTAAACGATGAATAATAAAAGTACCGCGACCTTCCAAATAAAGTCGCGGCACAAAGGTAGTGCGAAAAACAGAGAATAGTTGTCTGTGGCAGACAAAACTATGTTTTATAACAGAAATATATGCAGAAATAATGCTATTTTGCAATAATTTTCATATTTTCTTCTCAAAGTGTTGTGTATATCAAAAGGATATATTACCTTTGCACACGGTTGAACTCGTATGGTTGCCATAGTGTACACCGCGTAGTGATAAACCCATAAAATCCATGCAATATGAGAGATGTGCATCTGCTCTTGAAATACGCCTTGTGTATCGTCTCTTTCGTGTGCCTACAAGTTGCCGCTTGGGGTGCTCCGTTTATGGATGCCACTGCCGCACCACATAGACAGAACACCACTGCACGACCTATAGCCAGCAAAAACCAACAGCCTGTCCTGCCGACTCTTTGGCACCAATCCGATACTGCCATTATCTCCCCCTCGTTTACTGATACCATTGCGCCACCGACCTCTTACACGATGATGATGGTATATCAGACCTTGCAGCCCGCCACGCCCCAGCAACTATGGCGTATCAGCAGAACGGATAGTACCTTCTATGCCATCACCACCCACGGACTATCCACCGAGCGCATACAGCCCTCTGCCCGCAACCATCCATCGCGTACCACTCCCACAATCTACACTCTTCAGCACACCTTGCGTCCCGATACCGCCTATCAGGGCATATACCAACTGCATACAGGTGCCACCGCTTCCGACAGTAGCCGGATAGCCCTCTACGAGGTCGCTTATTTCGACAGCCGTTTGACCAAACGCCAATCGCTGATGTTCCAGACGTACTTGGCAATCAGGCACGGCATCACATTGGATAACGCTCCCTACCTTTCTACCCGTGGCGATACACTATGGCACCCTAAGGCGGATAAGACCTACTACCACCGCCTGCAGGGTATAGGCACCGACACCGTCTATCACCTCCATGCCACACACAGCACCTCATTAGAGGATTCACTATTGCGTATCTTCACGCCCAATGCACTGCCTATCAACGCTTATGCCCTCATAGGCGATGACGATGTGCCTGTAGGTTGGTCACCTTACGAAAACGGCTATGCCCTGCTGCAACGCACATGGCTGTTGCAAACCACAGGCACACTACCTAACATCTGTATTGCTCTGAATAAAGACCTCCTCCCCGATGCCCCCGATACCCTTGCACTGATACTCCTCAATACAGACGGCGACATTACCCAAACCGTCTATCCCGATTCCACGAATGTGGCAAATCAAGTATGCTACACAATCCCGAACCCTGCTACGCATACATGGTTCTCTTTCCTGACTACTGACAATGAGACTCCTCGCCATCAAGTACAAAAGAACAACAAAGGAAACAATAATAACGGCAAAGACAATAAAAACAGAAACAACGAAAACAACGAAGACTACATCCACTACGGAGACTGCGCTATCAGTCTTTCGCCCAATCCTACGCATGGCGAATACGTATTGAGTATATCCCTGCCACAGGAAACGGACCTTGTACTGACTATCCAAGACCCGACAGGCAAAGTCCTGAGCCGACAGACCATGACAGGTGCTACCGACTACCGGCACAGCGGTTTTCTGCCTGTTGCCGGTATGTATCTGTTCTCCCTCTACAGGCAGGACGGAGAACTGCTCACCACGCGCGAACTGCTTGTATATTAGTAGCCCGATAGTACTAACGCCAATAGTCACTAACTAATAAAAAACCATTGCCCATGAAGCTCCATCTACTACAGACCTTATCCGCCTGCATACTGATGCTCCTGTTCTCTGTTGGGGCAATGGCGCAAGCACAAGAAACCGATAATGCCCCTGTTATACAGCACACGGATACAACGCAGCGCACTCGCAATGATGCCCTGAACACCACATTTACCCAATACACAATATCCGAGCCCTACCCCCAATCACAACCCGTAAACCTCTCTTTGTCGGGCTTATGCTTGGTTGCCGATAGCGGCAGCCTGATGCACGATGTTACTTTCTCCGTGAGCACCATTGCCCGCTCCGAGACACAACCCTTGGCAAGCAATATGCTGTCCGTGACGGCAGGCAGCCACGCCTATCGCCTGTTGCCCCACGGGGAACACTTCCGTGCCGACAATCCCGCCCGTATCGAACTTGCCTACGAGCCGCTGTCTGTCCCGCACGGCTTCAAACCGCAGGACATACACACCTACTATTTCGACGAGCAGACCCGCCGGTGGCAGCCACTGCGCCGCCTATCGATAGACACCGTGCGCCATATCGTCATCTCCGAGACCACCCACTTCACGGACTTCATCAATGCTGTGATACGCACCCCCGATATGCCCGAGGTGAATGCCTTTGTGCCCACGACCCTGGCGGATATGGAAGACCCGCATCCGCTGGCACGTGTACCTATGATAGCCGCCCCCGAAGCCAACACCTACGGCACCGCCTCTGTCACGTACCCTATTGACATTCCCGCGGGGCGCAACGGCTTGCAACCCGACCTGACCTTGTCCTACAGCAGCGACCGTGGCAACGGTATCATGGGCGTGGGCTGGTCGTTCTCCCAACCTGCCATCACCCTCGACACCCGCTGGGGCGTACCGCGATACGATGCAAACAAAGAGACAGAGATATACACCCTCAACGGTCTCCAGTTGGTACAGAAAGACGGCAACCCCGATTTGCGTCTGCCTTACCAGACCAATACGCAAATCAACCGCCGAAGAGGCGATGTGCTGTTTATCGCCCGTGACCCGAAGAATGCCGACCGTATCATCCGCCACGGCAACAGTCCGAAAGACTACTACTGGACGGTGACTGACAGGAGCGGTACTACGTACTACTATGGCAAGTATGCCTCGGACAGAAATACCAACCCCGATTGTGTGCTCAAAGACGCCAACGGCAATATCGCCCATTGGGCATTGGCAGAGGTCGTGGACCTCTATGGTAACTATATGCGGTATGAATACTCGGTCAGTGAGGGAAATGATATCTACATGACCGATATTTATTACACGGGGCACCGCAATACCCAAGGCACGATAGACCTAAAGCCGACCTATTATATTCATATCAACTATAACGACTGGCGTGATGATGTTATTACCAATGGTCGATTAGGATTCGTGCAGACAACAGACCGAGCAGTGTGCCGAATAAGAGTGGCTTATATCAATGAATATGAAGAATACGAAGTTGTCACAGCATACCAATTGGAGTACTATCATGGCGGATATAACTCTCGGGCATATACCGGACCGCTGATTTTATCCAAAATCAGCGATTACAATGTGCCGTGTGCAGGAAGATATTTTTGGTATAATGATTGTTATATTGATATAGATGCAGGTTGCATAAACAGCATTGTAGAATTTAATTATTTCAATCCGTCATTAGATAGTATTTTCAGTGTGCAGGAGGTGGTGATTCGTAACGATGAAGAGAAGAAACATAATTCTCTCAATGAATCTCGCAGCCGCAACTGGAGCGTAGGCGGTACACTCGGTGTCGGATTGGGCACACAGGTGTGGAATACCAACTTTGGTGCGGGAGGCAACTACAACTACTCGCAGTCCCGCGGTTACACCACATCCATGTTTATGGACATGAATGGTGACGGTTTGGCGGATATGGTGTATGTGAAAGACGACAAGATACACTACCGGCTGCAACGGCAAGAGGGGGATGATATTGCATTTGATGACGAAGTAAATACTGAGATTCCTGCCAAAGGGCTGTCACACGAAATCAGCAAGACACATACGTGGGGTGCACAGGCGGGCGTGGAGACAGGTGTTGTGAATGCCAATATCAGTGGCGGGCAGTCCTTCACCAATACCTACACGGACAGTTATTTCGCAGACATCAACGGGGATGGTCTGCCCGATTACGTGAGCGATGGGGTGGTGTATTTCAACCGTCTCAATGCTCATAGTGATTTTCGTCAGCATACAGGTGAAAAGGTGGTCAAAACAGACTCTGCACAATGTACAACGAATTTCTATTATGACGGTGAGGTGGAAATTATTCCCGAATGTTATGAAACAGACACTATCGTTGCAACATACGTTATGCAAGAACCTGATTGTTCGTTAGGGTATTGCGGAGAGCCTGATATTATTGTGAAGCCGGATCCAAGTTACCAAGATTGTGAAGATTGTCAAGATGCTATTCGGGATTATATACAAAGTATAGACTTACATTCCCAACTAACGCCCCAAAATCTACAGCGTGCTTTACAGCAACGTGAAGACGAAGGAGCCATAGCAGAAGAGAAGGACTTGGAGCAGACGGTGATAGATTGCCTGCAAAACTGCGGCTATGAACTTGTCTGTGATGAATGTTGGAGTGAGTATGAAGTATATCTGCAAAATCCGGAAGATACAGACCTTAAACAGGGATACAAAGACTGCATGCGGGACAATGGATGCCGCTCCATTTGTTCAGAGTGCTACAACCATTTGCGGGACGGCAATGTAGATGAGTATCTCGCTTGTGCGGACACGTATTGCCTGAATGGGATGTTACAAGGAATGGAAAACCCGTGTGAAGAATGCCGTGAGATATGTATAGATGATATTGACAGTTGCAGGAAGTGCATAGACAGTAACCCGACCTGTTTCGTCTGTTGGGACTGTATAAATGATTGTGCAGGAGGCGACCCTATGCAATGCAATCAATGCAAACTGGATTACAACTGTGTGGGTGCTATTGATAGTAATAGTGAGTGTGCGCAGACATGTCTTGAAGCAGACGATACAGATGACTATAGTACCTGTAATGAATGTTTGATAGACCAAGGTCTTTATTGTGACCAATGCGCAGAAATATGTCACAATGAACCAGAACGCTGTTTTGCTTGTGTGAACCGCCATTGCCATTATGACGACACTGAAGCGTATCAAAGCGCGTGCCGGGCATCGGCATGGGATGATTATAATGCATGGGTAGAGCGTATAAAGCGCCAATATAGCAATGTCTATATTGTAGAAGACGGCAACCGATACTATGCTCATCAACGTCGTACTGTCTGCCCCCGGCAGATGGACCCGAATATCGAGGCGGTTCGCGTGTGGGTGGCACCTCGCAGTGGTACGGTCTCCATCAATAGTACCGTGCAACTCATAGAGGATGCAGGTCTTTCCCGCCAGCAGTCGCGCACCGTGGACGGAGTGCGCTGTATCATCCAGCACGAACAGTCGGTGACGGCAAATGCAAGCAATGGTACTCTGCGTTCCTCAAAGAGCACAAAGATAGGCGATGTGAGTATTGCAGCAAATGACTATACCGCACATCATACGACACATTCTTCTATCCGTGTCAATAAAGGGGATGTTTTCTTCTTCCGCCTGATGTCGGTTCGCACACACTATTTCGACAATGTGGATTGGCAACAGGTGATTACCTACTCCGATAATAACAGGCAGTACGATTCCAATGCCGATTATACGTGTGCAGACGGTCGTATGTTCCAGACAGACACAGAGGGTACGGTCAAATTGGATATTCAGACCAACTGCCATACAGGTACGGAAGCATCACTGCGCATTGTGTGCGGTGATAGAAATGTTACCCTCGCTATAGACTCGTCCAAGACCTATTCTATTGATACTTTCTCGGAACTTTCTGCCAACACGCCGGTGTATATGGAATTGTCTCCTGTGACAGGCAATCTCGGGCAGACAGATATTCGTGCACGTCTTACCTTTGTACGCGCGGGAACCAACGATACGACCATTACATGGATTGCCCCACGCCTGCGGTTCACTCCCGAGGTGGCATTGGATTCCGCGTACTACGATTTGTTCGGACCGCTCTACCGCGGTTGGGGGCAGTTTGCGTACAACAACACCACAGCGGCAGTGACAAACATTCCGCTGTCGTCCTTATCCAATACTGCCAAGCGGTATGTGATAAATCATCCCGATACCACAGGGTTTACCGATAGAATTACGGGCATTGATACGAGCCAACTGACCTCCATGGAGGGTTTTAACCAACAGATGCAGTCGGCAGACCTCTACAACCCGTTGGATCATGCCTGGATAGAGATGACGGCAGATGCCGAGCACCAACGTTGGGAGGCATACGGCAGAGTGGCACGTATAGGACGGAACCTGCAATCCAATACCCGCGATACGCGTACACAGCGCACATCACTGGCTACCACTACTGGGGCAACCATAGAGGATGACGACGAGGATATTCCCGACTATGACAGTGAGGTTCCCGTCTCGTCCAACGGGCAACGGGTGACTACGGTGCGCAAGACCTCAAGGACAGAATCGTGGAATGTCAATGCGGGAGTAAGTTCTTTTGTTTCAGGGGCAGGCTTCACCCATTCGGAGGCTGACTATACGGTTACAACCGACTTTTTGGATATGAATGGGGACCGTTATCCCGATATAGTACGTCCTACGTCTATCCAATTCACGCAGCCGTGGGGAGGATTGGGGGCAGTGCGCAAGACCACGACGGACGTATATACCAACCATTCCGTGACCAATGGTGCGTCGGCTTCGGGTAACTACGCTGGGACGGTAAAAGAACCGAGTGCTAATGCACGGGATGGCAAATTCTCCATACGTGCAGGCGGAGCATTGAGCAATAGCAATACGAGATCCGAGAGTGAGGCTGTTATCGCTTATATAGACATCAATGGCGACGGGTTGCCTGACAAGATTGTGCAGCGTGACGGTGTGGTACTGGCAAGTCTCAATATCGGTTATGGGTTTGCCCGTGAAGATACGCTGCATGGATTATCTGCTATCAACAAAAGTATCAGTGCATATCACGACATTGGTGCGGGAGTTGATGGTAATTGGGAGAAAACCCTTGGTGAGGTCTATAAGGTCATTGGTTCCAAGGTAGCAAAAGGCACAAATAAGTTCCAGATGAGTCTTTCTTTTGGAGGGGATATAGGTTGGTCGTATGACAGCACTATGGTACGTCTGACTGATATGGATGGTGACGGACTACCGGACTTGGTGCTGCAAAAGGGGAATGATATTGTAATTGGTCTGATGACACCAAGCGGTTCGGAGGCAACTGCAACGGTGGCTAACCATTTGTCACAATTCCGTAAATCCCTCAATTGGAATATCAATGCTGCGGCTACCGCCGGCGTTACTTTCGTATTCTGGAAGTTGAATATCGGTGGTCGCGGTTCTTACGGTCAGTCGGTGTCCCGCACGCATGCGGACTTGACAGATATGAACGGCGACGGTCTGCCGGACTTGGTATGGACGGACAACGAGGGGAATATCCATGTGCGCTACAACCAAATGGGCAAACGCAACCTGCTGCGAACCATCACCAATCCCACAGGGCAGCAGTTCCACCTGCATTACACCTTGTCCGCGCCGAATACGGAGCAACGCGGCCGCCAATGGCTGCTTACACAGGTGGACGATGTGATAGCCCATACCGATGCTCTCTCGTGCGACACTGTCACCCGCCGTTTTGCTTATGCCGACCCGCACTATGATGCCGCGGAGCGGACACCTCTCGGCTACGGGGTGGTGGAGACGCATGACATCAACACGATGGAGCAACCGCATACCCTCTATCGCCGCCATATACGCCGCTATCAGAACTCGGACTTTGTGGAGCACGGCAAACTGCTGTATGATGCACTGACGGACGCACAGGGCAACCGATATACGGAGTATAAGTTGGATATATTGTACCACGATTCGACGGGTGTTACGGACAACCTGTGTCAGGATATTACTATCCGTGTGGGAAAAGAATCGCATATCACCACCTACTTTGAGGGCGGGCAGGATAGTATCGTGACGGCTAAGCAATACGACTACGACCGCTATCATAATGTGGTTACGTATCGCAACTTGGGTGATATCCATATCGGCGACGATGACCTCTCCGCGACTATCACGTATCGGGACGCTACATTGGGAACAAATCTCACCAATAACCTCGTGTCGTTGCCGACAGGAGTGACCATATCTGCCAACCAAACCAAAATACGGAAAGACACCGCTGCCTACGATGAGAAAGGTAGCCTGACGCAATATAAGCAATCGGCAGATGATATGGTACGCACTACTGACTATACTTACAATCAGTATGGTATGGTTGAGGATATAACACTACCGGAGAATATCAATGGTCAGCGGGCAAGTTACACGATTGAATATGATGGTTACTCGCAATCGTTGCCCGCGCGTGTTACCAACCAATGGGGGCATACATCATCCACCTCGTACCACCGCTATTGGCAACTGCCTACAGCCACTACTGATGTAGCAGGGCAGACGATACAATACGGGTATGACAAGTTCGGGCGTATCGTTTTAATTGTGGCTCCGAATGAGAGTGATACTATCCGTTACGGGTATGTTAGGCAGCGCAACAATCTGTACTACGTGGATGTATCTATGTGTAGTGAAGGCGATGTTGCTTTCCACCGTACCTTCTGTGATTCGCGTGGAGATATGGTGCAGCGTTTTGACCAACGTGGTATAGACGGCATTGTCAGCAACCGTATAGCCCGCGACTGCTTCGGACGCACCATAACTACGTACAACAATCTGTGGAAACACGACTATATGCCGCAGACTTATTGCGCTGACAATCTTCAAGTGCTCGCTCAAAACGAATACGATGTAATGGACCGCCTGACATCTACCTCATGGGCTGACGGGGTCACGTCTTTTGCTTCTTACGATATAGGGGAAGATGCCTTAGGATATAAACGTCTGCTGCAATACCGCTATGATGAGAACGGCAACGAATGGCAGCAATACACCTCTCCGCAGGGTTGGAATACCACTACCATCGCTCCTGACGGTGCCACCACCTATTTTGAGTACGATGCCCTTGGGCAACTGTTGCAATCCACCGATCCCGATGGATTGACCACTATACATATCTACGATGGTTTTGGTCGCAGGACTGAACGTAATCACCCCGATGCAGGTATAACCATCTGGACGTATGATAATGCAGACAACCTTATCGCTTCTGCCACTCAAGTACAATTGGATAATGGCGAGGAGACTACTTATGAGTACGACTTTAGCCACCTTACGGCGGTTCATTATCCGCGTTACCCTCAATACGATGTTACTTACGAATATGACTCGGAGACAGGCAGGTTGTTTTATGTATCAGACATAACGGGGTATGAGTATTTCG
>DJSG01000077.1:0-19884 GCA_002440265.1 Bacteroidales bacterium UBA6340
GGGGGGTACGGTCAGTGGGCACTGCATGCCAGCCGCGGTCCTATCAACAACAAGCAGATACGCTATGCCGATGTGCTGCTGATGTATGCGGAGGCTTGTTTGGGTACCGGTGATGAAGGTGCGGCAAAGACATATATCAACAAGGTGCGTGCGCGTGTCGGCTTGGGCGAAGTGGGAACCTACAAGATTAGTCTGAACGGGGCGGATTCGATAATGCCTACCACGGAGCAGGCGTTGCGCCACGAGCGCCGTATGGAGTTGGCTATGGAGGGACACAGGTGGTTTGACCTTGTCCGTTGGGGTGGCACAAAGGCACATATCGAGGCTTATCAGGCTACGGAAAGTGAGGAGGTGCGCGGGCATCTGGCTACGTTTGAGGAGGGCAAACATGAGATATTCCCTATTCCGTATGACGAGATAACCTTGGATCCGGAGTTGGAACAGAACCACGGGTACTAAGCCGTGTACGATTTACGAATTTACGATGTACGATTGCTCCATTAACGAGCCGCTAATGTGGTATTTGAGGGACTCCATTAAAGCCCATTAAAGGACCATTAAAACCTCCGTTAATTGCCGTTAATGAACCGTTAATTGTAAAAGAACATGTAATTAACCACGAATTAATCATTAATTTCGTTATATGAAATGAGTGGCATAAGGGTAGCGTATCCCTTGCTTATGGGTTGCTTATCCCTTGCTGTTTGACACGAGGGTAAAACGAAGCGGAAACGACAAAGAAATAGATAAAAAATTAACAATTAACTTTTAATGTATCATGTTATGAAAACAAACAAATTATTCGCATTGGCGATTGCCATGTTGTCATTGGTAGCATGTAACCCTAACACCAATGAAGTTACAGTAGAAAAAGTGGTAATAGACCCCGCAGTGGCTACTATCAAAGTCAATGACACCAAGCAACTTACTGCAACGGTTACTCCAGAAGGTGCCGGTACGGTAACATGGGCATCTTCCAATCCCGTCGTTGCTACGGTGGATGACAAAGGTTTGGTTACGGCAGTAGCCAAAGGTGAGGCGTATATCACCGCTACGGCAGGCGGCAAAACGGGTATGTGCTCTGTAACGGTATTCGAGGAGGGGCAGACCGTGGTAACTTTGGATAAACCTTCTTTGAGTCTGGTAAAAGGTAGCAGCGAGACACTGAAGGCTACCGTGGAGCCCGCAGACAAGGCATCGGAACTGGTATGGTCGTCTGACAACGAGGCGGTGGCTACCGTGAAAGACGGTGTGGTTACTGCAGTAGCAAAAGGTTCTGCTAATATCAAAGCCGCTGTCGGCGATGTTGAGGCTGTTTGTGCTGTGAAAGTTACCGACCCGACGGGTGGTGATGAGCAGATTAACCATGTGTCGCTGCAGGGTAGCGATTACTTTGTTATCCAATTGGGTGAGAAAGAGGTGACCCAAATTGGTGGCAAGATGATTGCAAGTTTCTCACAGAATACTGGCGACCAGACAGGTAGCAAGAACTTGTATGTATGGGAAAGTACTTACGCAGCAGGTGCTACACAGGGCAAGAACTTCTACGGTGTAACCGGTGAAGGCTGGGTATCAATGACGGTTACAAGTGTAGGTTGGTCCGGTATGGGTTACTCTTGCGGTTGGGGAGGTACTAATCCTACTCCGGCAGGCAAAGAGGCTGAGCAAACAGAAGCAATGAATGACCTCAACAAGTTGGCGGCTATTATGGACGCTCCGGATGACTACTATTTTCATATTGCTATGAAGTCCACCGACAATGCATCGCATCTGCTTATCCTGAATGGTGCTAATAATACCAAAGGTGCAGTATGTATTGGTACTGCGGCTTTCAATGATAATGGTGCAACGTATCCTGCTTATACCGATTTCACCCGCAATGGTGATTGGGGCGAGATTGAAATCCCGCTGAGTTATTTCACCAAACAAGGTTTGGTATATAGTACAAACAACACCGCTAGTATCAACGTGCTGTCCATCCTGAGTGGCGGCGTGTCGGGTACGCAGTTGCAGTTTGATGCTTGCTTCATCTACAAGAAAGCGAAATAAATCCGCATAGGATTTCCTTGTAGGGGCTTGGTTGTCCCCTACTTGGACTATAAACAAAGAGATATGAAAAGAGTATATTTTGGTATATTGGTGTTGGTGGCGCTGTTGGTGTCGTGCCGGACGAATGAGGTTAGTATAGCGTTGGAGCCCGCTACATTGACGCTGACCGTGGGGCAGACGGCGGTGATAGACCCGATGATACAGGGGACAAATGAGACTGTGGTGTGGACATCAACGGACACCACGGTGGCTACGGTGTGGAATGGCATTGTAAAGGCTCGCAGCAAAGGTGCGGCAGTAGTGAGTGCGACCATAGGAAAGGTGTCTGCGGAATGTATGGTGTATGTGGTGAGCAAGCCGCAACTGCCGATGAATGTGAGCAGCCGGCAGATAGAGGTGAAAAAGACACTGCAACTGAGCGTGCAAGGAGAGCATAGTCAGTTGGTATGGGCATCGGCAAACCCCGCAGTGGCGAGTGTGGACCAGAACGGATTGGTAACGGGTGTGAACGACGGGCGCACAACGATAACGGCTACCTGCGACGAGGGTGAAGCGCAGTGCGTGGTTACAGTGATACAGCCGGGCGGCAGTTATCGCGGGGAGTATGTGCTGGTATGGTCGGACGAGTTCGAGGGAACGGCATTGGATACCACGCAGTGGAATATAGAGGTAACCGGCGGCGGTGGCGGCAACGGTGAGAAGCAGTACTATACCGCTCGCTCCGAGAACCTGCGTGTAGAGGATGGAAGCCTCGTGATAGAGGCTCGGAAAGAGAACTATTTGGGCAAGGAATATACATCGGCGCGTATCAATACCAAGGGCAAGAACCAGTTTGCGTACTGCAAAGCCGAGGCACGTATATGGCTGCCTTCGGGGCGCGGCACGTGGCCGGCGTTCTGGATGCTGGGTACAAAAAGCGGTTGGCCTTCGTGCGGGGAGATAGATATTATGGAGCATGTGGGGTCGAACCCGACAATGGTGTCGTTTGCCGTTCATACGCAGGCAAAGCACGGGTTGCTTGGGAATAACTGGCATAGTCAGTTGACCGGCGTGGAAGTCGAGGGCTCGTGGCACGTGTATGGCTTGGAGTGGCTGGAGTATTACCAATACGGGCGCGATGTGCTGCGGTTCTATGTGGACGGCAAGGAGTCTGCCACTATTATGGAGCCGACGGATACCCGCGACATAGAGCAGTGGCCGTTCTTCAACCAGTCGGACTATAATAATAAGTTCTACATTATACTGAACCTTGCTTTGGGCGGAAGTATGGGTGGAAGCATTGATAATGATATATTCGCCTCGCCGATACTGATGAAAGTGGACTGGGTGCGGGTGTATGAGAAACAGTTCGTGAATTAACTATGATGCGGCGTTGGATAATAGGGCTGTGTGCGTTGGCAGGAGCGTTTTGCGCCTGTACGCATGAGACAGAGGTGGAGGAACTGCGTGTGTCGCCGCAGGTGGTGCAGTTGCAGGTGGGGGAGCCGTGTATGCTGACGGTGTCGGTCAGTCCTGTCGCCTTGGCAGCAGATGTGATGTGGCTGGCGGAAGATACTGTGGTGGCTACGGTGTTCAATGGCATCGTAACGGGACGCAGCGAGGGGCAAACCAAGGTTGTGGCAAGGGTAGGCAAGGCGTCGGCAGAGTGCGTGGTGATTGTGCGCGGTGCAGAGACTGTGGATTCCGTGTCGCCCAATATGAGCCTGTCGCGCTCGCAGGTGCGTGTGGGCAAGAGTATGAAACGCGGTGTGGGCTTTGGTTCGCCCTTTATGAAAGAGGATGTGTATCTGTTGGCACCCGCCGTGTCGTGGGGCTACAATTGGGGACCTGCGCTGACGGGAACGGCACTGACATCGTTTGACGAGACGGGTATGGATTTCTGTCCGATGGCGTGGAACAAGGCGTACAACAAAGAGGCGATAACTGCCTACGTGCAGGCGCACCCCGAGTGCAAGTACCTGCTGGCATACAACGAACCCAACCTGACCGACCAGGCGAATATGACCCCGCAAGAGGCGGCGGAAGGCTGGGGCGAGTTGGTGGCTTTTGCCCGCGGACTGGGATTGAAGATAGTGTCGCCCGCTATGAACTACGGCACATTGGCAGGGTATTCCGACCCTGTGAAATGGTTGGACGAGTTCTTTGCGCAACCGGGGGTGTCGATAGACGATGTGTGTGCCATCTCTTTGCATTGCTATATGGGCAGTGCGGGGGCGATGAAATCGTTTATAGACCGCTTTGACAAGTATGGCAAGCCTATATGGATGACGGAGTTTTGCGCGTGGGAGCAGTCGGTGTCATCGGCTATGGCACAGATCAACTATATGTCGGAGGCGGTGCTGATGATGGAGAAAGACCCGCGTGTGGAACGGTATGCATGGTTCTTGGTGAGGGGCAATGGGCTGCTCAATAAGATGCCTTTCAACCAGTTGGTTACGGACGAAGAGCCGGTTGGTTTGTCAGAGCAGGGGCTGGTATATACGGGGCTGTCATCGTTCTCCGGAGAGTACATAGAAGCCACCAATCCGGTGTTGGCGAACACGTGTGCAGACATCAGTACATGGGCAGACACAGAGCCTGTGGCTTCGCCGCATTTCTACCCGCGCGGGGACGCGTACGGCTCGCTGTATATGCAGATCATATCGGGGCAGTATGCCGAATATCATATATCTGTACCCAAAGTGTGCAAACAGTTTTCTGTATGCTATCGGGCATATATGAAGACAACTTTGCAGGTGTCGTTGGACGGGCAGGACTATACCATAGAGTTGCCCCGCACGCAAGACGATGAGTGGCATACGATGTCGGTGGCGATGCCTGTGGCGGCGGGGGAACATGTGCTGAGAATAACCAACCAATCGGGCAACGCATTGCTGCATTGGTTTATGTGTAAATAAAGAAATATGAAGATAGAAGATATGAAAAAGGTTTTGTTGATTGGTTTAGTGCTGATGCTTGCGTTGGGTGCCAACGCAAGCACATCAGCCGATAATGCGAGTGCTGCGGGTGATTATCAACTCGTTTGGAATATGGATTTCACGGGCGCATCGCTCAACTCGGATGCGTTCAATATAGAGGTGAACGGCGACGGCGGCGGCAACAACGAGTTGCAGTACTATTGCGAGAAAGGGGTCAGCCTTGGTGTGGAACCCGTTACGGGCAAACACTGCCTCATTCTCACCGCCACCAAAGAGAACTACCTGGGCAAGACCTGCACATCAGGGCGTGTGAACACCCTCGGCAAGGTCTTCTTTACCTATGGCAAGGTGGAGGCGCGTATCCGTTTCCCGCAGACAGCCAACGGCTTGTGGCCGGCGTTTTGGATGATGGGCAACAACTATAGCGAGGTCGGCTGGCCGCGTTGCGGTGAGTTGGACATCATCGAACTCGGACACCGGGACGGTATCAAGGCAGGCACGCAGGACCGCTATTTCAATGGGGCTATGCACGTGGGTTCCCGTTGGGATGCAGTGTGGAGCGATGCAAAATCCGTTACCTACGACTATTCCGTAGAGGACGGCTTCCATACTGTCTCCTGCGAGTGGACGCCCACGAGTGTGGAGATGTTCGTGGACAAGGACATCTATCCCGATGCCAAACCGTATTTCTCCACCAAGTTGGAACCCGACGACAACGATGATTACAACCGCCAACTGATATGGAGCCGCCCTAACTTCATCATCTTCAACCTCGCCATCGGCGGTAACTTCCCGGGTATATGGGACATCAACGGCATCACCGCTCTGGCTGGCGGTCCGCGCAAGATGTATGTGGACTATCTGCGTATCTATCAGCGTGGCGATGTCGGCGAGACATTCCAATCAAAGGTTGCTTCCGAACCGATAGAGGATGCCACGGGTATTCAGAATCCTTCTGTAAAAGACCCGGCTCGCAAAGTCCTCCGCAACGGCGAAATCCATATCTTCTACAATGGTTCCGAGTACAACCTCCTCGGTGAGAAAATTAACGAATAATTAACGTCAATTAACGGAGAATTTTAATGGTTCTTTAATGGTCTTTAATGGAGAATTATAACGCCCTTAAACGGAGCAAAAAGTAAATAATATGCAATACACACGCACATATTCGTTCTTGGTTCTTTGTTCCTTGTTCATTGTCTTCCTTTCGTCGTGTACACCCAAAGACACCTACACCCTCGTTTGGGAGGACAATTTCGATGCCGACACCATCAACACCGCCTACTGGAACCTCGAGGACAACGCACGCGGCGGCGGCAATGCCGAGATGCAGTACTACACCCCCCGCAATGCCACTATCGAGCGGCACCCCGTAACTGGCGAGACCTGCCTTGTGCTCAACGCCAAGCGCGAGGACTACCGCAACCGTCCTGCCACTTCGGTGCGTATGAATACGCAGGACAAGGTGACAGTTCAATATGGCAAAATCGAAGCCCGCATCGCTTTCCCGCACACCGCCAACGGTCTCTGGCCTGCCTTCTGGATGCTCGGCAACGACCTTGCCACCGACCTCGGCAACAACGACGACGTGGACACCCGCGCAGCCGAACTCGCCCGCCAGGGACGCTGTGTTTGGCCGCGCTGCGGAGAAATCGACATCGTCGAGATGGGACACAAAGACGGTATCGACAAAGGACTCCAAGACCGCTATTTCAATGGCGCAGCCCACTGGGGCGAAACCGTCAACAACGGCAAGTACTCCAACAAAACGGGTGTGTGCGAAGCCCCATACCCTGTCCAGGGCGGTTTCCATCTCTTTACGGTCATCTGGACGGCGGACACCCTCGCTATGTATCTCGACCTCGACCAATACCCCGATGTCGCCCCCTATTTTGCCCTCTCGCTCCGCAACAAAGACATCAACGAGCCAGGACATTATTTCAACAAGCCATTCTATCTTGTGCTAAATCTTGCCGTGGGCGGTTACTTCACGGGCTTGCCAACTACCCCCAAGTACCCCGAAATCGTTACAGCGGGCGACCCCAACTTCCGCCAAATCACCGCCCTTCCTACCGATGGCACCCCCGTCAAGATGTACGTGGATTACATCCGTGTCTATAAAGAAAACAAATAACCCCTAAAGATCCTAGATCCCACTAGTTCTACTAGATTTTCTAGAACCTCTAAAATCCCCCAAAAATGCACCTCTCCGTCAAAGAAAAATTAGGCTACAGCCTTGGCGACACCGCCTCCCACTTTGTGTGGGATATGGTCAATTTCTGGTTGATTTTCTACTACACCGACGTGGCGGGTATCAGTATCGGTTGGGCAACTTCCATCGCTATCCTCGGTACGATTATGGATGCCGTTATGGATCCTATCGTCGGTATCTGGGCGGATCGTACCAATACCCGTTGGGGCAAGTTCCGTCCGTTCATTCTCTTCGGTGCCGTTCCTTTTGCGCTTTGCGCTCTTCTCGCTTTCTGGGGACCGTCGTTCACGGGCAATGCGCAGATAGCCTACGTGTTGGTAACGTTTGTCATGCTCCGTGTCATCTATGCTATCGTCAATATCCCTTATTCGTCTCTCGGTGCGGTGATGACCAACGACTCTATCGAGCGTGCAGGTCTCAACTCCTACCGTTTTGTGGCGGCGAATATCGGGCAACTTATCGTCTCGGGGCTTGCGCTCTATGGCGTCTATTACCTTGGTACATTGTGTGTCTCGGGTATTGACTATTCCACTATGGCAAACGACGAAGCACGCAAACTCTTTGCCGAGACTTCTGCCGGTAATGCCGCTTTGGTCAGCAGTGCCTACCGCTACGGTTTCCGTTGTCTCGTGGCTATCTTTGGTTTGATTAGCGTGGTGCTGTTGTTTTTTACGTTCTTCTCCACGCGCGAGCGTGTCGCTCCCGCTGCCAAGCAGGATGCCAACCTCTTCCGTGATTTTGGCTCGCTTTTCCAAAACCGCCCGTGGGTGATTCTTACGCTGGTAGGCATCGTCTCGTTTATTATGTTCGCTATCCAGAACATCTCCGCCACCTACTATTTCAAGTATTTCTGTGATGCCGAGTCCAAAAGCCAGTTGTTCAACCTCTTGGGTACTGTGGCGCTTATCATCGCCATTCCGTTCACCAAGCCCCTTGTTGCACGCTATGGCGGGCGTAACCTCTATATCCTCTGCTCGCTCTTGTCGGGGTTCTTCTTCTGTATGCTTTTCTTCGCAGGCACCGATTTTGTGCTGGTCAATGTCTTCAACTGCCTTGCCAAAATCTCCTACGCCCCCGCTATCTCGCTCCTCTGGACTATGCTTGCCGATGCGGCGGACTATGGCGACTGGAAATTCAACCGCCGCACCACGGGGCTTTGTCTCTCTGCCGCGGTCTTTGCACAGAAGATAGGTTGGTCTATTGGTGCAGCCATTCTCGGGGCTATTATGAGCCGCGTCGGCTTTGATCCGGCTACTATGACCACTTCCGAGATACAGGCGGTTCCCGAGATTATGTCCGCTATCCATTTCCTCTTCGGTATAGTCCCCGGTGTCCTCTATGCTTCGTGTGCTATCCTCCTCGCTTTCTACAATATCGACAAACCGACACTTGCCATTATGAAAAAGGACTTGGAGGAACGACGTGCCGCAGAGTAATACCTTCGTGCTTACTTCATCGGGTTATTAACGGGTTATTAACGGGTTATTAACGGGTTATTCCCGATAGAATACCGATAGAATACCGAGTGAATACCCTCCGGGGACGCGGGCGCACCGCCCGCGGTAAAAAGAAACAGTATGGACACGACGCGTCTCGCATCGTCAAAGAGTAATACTGAAACAGAAACTACATTAGCAATGAATGCAACAGAAAATACGAGTGTAGCAGGACGCTACCTGACTATCAACGGTGAGAAGTACTACCTGATAGAGAACTACGACCAAATGCAGCCGTTCTTTATCAGTCTTGCCAGTGATACCGACCTCTGGATGTACATATCCTCCACGGGCGGTCTCACCTGTGGTCGCCGTAACCCCGAGCAAGTCCTCTTCCCCTACTACACCGACGACAAAGTCACCGAGAACTACGAGCACACCGGCGCCAAAACCCTCATCAGAATAGCATCTATGTCCGATACTGCAACCTCCCCCTCTCCGAAGAGGGGGCTGGGGGGAGTCCCTTGGGAACCCTTCTCCGACCGCTACATGGGGCTATACTCTCTCCGTCGCAGCATTGCCAAATCCGTCACAGGCAACAAGTTGCTCTTTATCGAGCAGAACCTCGACCTCGGACTGACTTTCTCCTACCTGTGGACGGCAGCCGACCGTTTCGGTTGGGTACGCCGCGCGATGCTCCACAACGACACCGACCAACCCATAGAGATAGAGATGTTGGACGGCTTGCAGAACGTGATGCCGTCAGGCGTGGAGCAGAAAACACAGAACGTGTTCTCCACCCTTGTCGATGCCTACAAGAAAACCGAACAGGTGGCAGGCACGGGTATGGTCTTGTTCCGCATGGAAGCCATCCTTGTCGATAGAGCCGAACCGAGTGAGTCCCTCCGTTGCAACAGTATATACACTTTAGGCTTGCACAACGCCGAATACCTCACCTCCTCCCGCCAACTGGATGCCTTCCGCAAAGGCGAACCCATAGCAGCCGAACCCGAGTCCAAAGGTGTGCGCGGCGCAATCTTTGCCCATACCAACAAACAAACCCTCAATGCAGGTGACTCCCATACATGGTACAACATCTGCGATGTCATGCAGGATGCGGCGCAGGTGCGTAGCAGTCTGCGTTTTATGCGGCAGCCGGACGCTACCGCACAGATAGAAAATGCCATAGCCCAAGCCACCGACACCCTCCGTGCTATCGTCGGGCAGAACGACGGTATCCAGCAGACCGCCGACGAAGCGGGTATGGCACGCCATTTCGCCAACACGCTTTTTAATACCATGCGTGGTGGCTTCTATTGCGACAACTATACGATTGACACACGGGCGTTTGCCAAGCATGTCGCTACCTTCAACAACGCTCTGGCAGAGCAATACCGCGGCTTTCTCAACGGGCTTCCCGAAAAAGTCTCGTACAGCCGACTTGAGGAACTCGTGCTTGCGCAGCAGGATCATCAGTTGCACCGTCTCTTTATGGAGTACTTGCCGCTCACTTTCTCCCGCCGACACGGAGACCCGAGCCGACCATGGAATATGTTTGATATTCGTGTCAATGACAAAGACGGCAAGCGTCTCATCTCCTATCAGGGCAACTGGCGCGACATCTTCCAGAATTGGGAAGCACTCTCGCTCTCCTATCCCGACTATGTCAATGGTATCATTGCCAAGTTCCTCAATGCCACCACCGTGGACGGCTACAACCCCTACAAAGTAACCTCCGAGGGCATCGACTGGGAGGTTATCGAACCCGAAAACCCGTGGTCGAACATCGGCTATTGGGGCGACCACCAAATCATCTATCTCTGTCGCCTTCTCGAACTCAGTTTCGCACACGACCCCGAGGCATTGCGCGGTATGCTTGGCAACCGCGAGTTTGCTTTTGCCAACGTGCCCTACCGCTTCCGTTCTTACGATGAGATAGTGGCAAACCCCAAAGACTCTATCTGTTTCGACACCAACCTGCACAAGCACATACTCGCTCTCCTGCCTACCTACGGACAGGACGCACGCCTTGTGCTGGATAGAAAGCACAACCAACCCTTGTTGGTTACATTCACAGAGAAGATTCTCATCACCTTGCTTACCAAAATGAGCAACTTCATTCCCGAGGCGGGTATATGGATGAACACCCTCCGCCCCGAGTGGAACGATGCCAACAACGCCCTTGTCGGCTATGGTACTTCTATGGTAACGCTCTGTTATATACGTCGTTTCGTGGCTTTCTTGCAGCAACTATATACCGGTGTGGACGCTTCGTATGCACTCTCCAAAGAGGTCGTTGTCTTCCTGCGTGATATATTGGGTGCCTTTGCCGCTCACGACATAGAGTGTGCAGGCAACCCCTTGTCGTTCACAGACGAGACCCGCCGCACCTTTATCGACACCGTAGGTCGTGCCGGCGAGACCTACCGCAATGCCGTCTATGCCGGTCATTCAGGCGAAAAAGTAGAGTTAAGCACAGACCTCCTGCTCCAGTTCCTTGCCAAAGTACAGACCTATATAGACACCTCCATCGCCATCAACAAGCGCCCCGACGGACTCTACCACGCCTATAATCTTGTATCTTTCAACTATCCGCTGCACTCAACTCTCAACTCTCAGCACTCAACTGTCCAAGTCTCTCATCTCTACGAGATGCTCGAAGGTCAGGTGGCAGTCCTCTCCGCAGGCATCCTGTTGCCTGCCGAGGCGGCAGACCTCCTTGACGCAATGCGTCAGTCGGCTCTCTACCGCCCTGACCAACGCAGTTATATGCTTTACCCGAACCGTCGTCGTCCCTCGTTCTTGGAGAAGAACAACCTCCCCGCGGACGCTCTGACCTTGCCCGTAGTACAACGTCTCTTGGCTGACCACGCTACGGACATCCTTGTTCAGGACTGCGAGGGTGGGGTGCACTTCAATGCAGGTTTCAACAATGCCGACTTCCTTGCCCGTGCTATCGACGCTTCGCAGGAGACCATCAGTGCGGAAGAACGCCGTCAACTGCTTGACCTCTACGAGCGTATGTTCAACCACCACGCCTTCACAGGTCGTTCCGGTACGTTCTACAAATACGAGGGCTTGGGGTGTATCTACTGGCATATGGTCAGCAAACTCCTTGTTGCTATCGGCGAGAATATCCAAACCGCCCTTGACACCCATACTGACGCAGCCACCATTGCCCGCCTCAAAGCCCACTATGCCGCCGTGCAGGAGGGTATCGGAGCCCACAAGTCCCCTGCCGAATACGGTTCCTTCCCCTTTGACGCATACTCGCACACACCTACAATGATGGGGTGCCAACAACCGGGAATGACAGGACAAGTCAAAGAGGACATCATCTCCCGTTTCTTTGAACTTGGTCTGCACGTCATCAATGGTGAGATACATATCCAAACAGCGATGCTCCGCCCCGAGGAGTTCCTCCGTGGCGAACTGCGTTTCACCTATTGCCAAACACCTTTCGTATATCACCTATCCGACCACGACGGTATCGACATCGAGATGACCAACGGCGAAACGGCGCATTGCGCATTGTGCATTACGCATTGCATATCCCGTCACATCTTCGCTCGCGACAACCAAATCAAACAAGTAATCGTTAACATCAAGAAATAATGATATACTATGAAGTCCTATAAATTAGTATTACTACTACTAAGTCTCTCCGCTCTCTTCTTATTGTCCTGCCAACCCAAAGACCCCACCGAGCAGCAAATCGACCGTCTCCTTTCGCAGATGACCCTCGATGAGAAGATAGGTCAGATGACCCAGGTCTGCGGTGGTTGGATATCCGATGACCTTGAGAATCAGGTGCGCAATGGCGCAGGTTCTATGCTCAATAGCGTGGGTGCGGAGGCGAACCACTACCAGCGTATCGCCGTCGAGGAGACCCGCCTCGGTATCCCTATGGTCTTTGCACGCGACATCATTCACGGCTTCCATACTATCTATCCCATTCCCCTCGGTCAAGCGGCTACTTTCGACCCCGCTTTGGTGGAAGAGGCTGCCCGTCTCACTGCCGACGAGGCTATTCAGGCAGGTCTTCGCTGGACGTTCTCCCCTATGGTTGATGTCTCGCGCGACCCACGCTGGGGACGTGTCGCCGAGGGCTATGGCGAGGACACGTATCTCACCTCGGTTATGGGTGCCGCTTGTGTCCGTGGTTACCAGTATTCCGACAGCACAAGCGACCAAATCCGCCTTGCCGCCTGCGTCAAGCACTTCGCAGGGTATGCGGCTTCCGAGGGTGGACGCGACTACAACACCACATGGATTCCCGAGGTGCAACTCCGTGAGACCTATCTCCCGCCTTTCAAAGCAGCCATTGATGCGGGTAGTGCCACTATCATGTGTTCTTTCAACGACATCAACGGCGTACCCGCGTCGGCGAACCGTCATCTCAATGTGGACATCCTCCGCAACGAGTGGCACTACGATGGTATGCTTGTGTCCGACTGGGCGTCGTCGGCGAATATGATTGCCCACGGCAACTGTGCCGACCTCAAAGAGGCTACGCTCCTCAGTATCAATGCCCAAATGGAGATGGATATGGAGGGGCACGGCTATCCGTGGCATCTCAAAGAACTTGTCGAAAGCGGCAAGGTCAGCGAGGAGCAAATCAATGCCTGCGTGCGCGATATCCTCCGTCTCAAGTTCCGTCTCGGCTTGTTCGACAACCCCTATTGCGCGGTTGATACTCCCGCCTGTTTCACCCCCGCTGCCCTCTCCGCCGCCCAACGTGCCGCCGAAGAATCCGCCGTCCTCTTGAAAAACAACGGCATCCTTCCTCTCTCAACTCCCAACTCTCAACTGCACTCAACACTCAACACTCAACGCTCAACTATCCTCATCTGCGGTCCTCTCGCTAATTCTCAGCACGACCAGAACGGCACTTGGTGCTTCGACAAGGTCGATTCGATGACTATCACTCCGCTGATGGCTTTCCGTGCATTGGCAAAAGAGGGCAAAATACGCCTCATTGAGCAGACCGGCAAACACTGGTCGCGTGAGGTCAGTCCGAGCAACATAAAAGAGTTAGTCCAAAAGGCAAAGCAAGCCGACATCATTCTTTATTTCGGAGGTGAGGAGAGTATCCTATCCGGCGAAGCACGCTGCCGTGCCCATCTCAACCTCCCCGGCGACCAGACCGAGCAACTCCGTGCCCTCAAAGCCACAGGCAAACCCCTCGTCCTCACCGTTATGGCAGGGCGTCCGCTCTGTATCGGTGAGGAAACCGCTCTTGCAGACGCTGTCCTCTATGCTTTCCATGGTGGCACCATGCAAGGTCCCGCATTGGCAAACCTCCTCACGGGCGTAGTCGCACCCTCCGGACGCCTGCCGATGACTTTCCCGCAAGCCGTCGGGCAAATCCCGATGTACTACAACAAGAAGAACACCGGCCGCCCCACCTCACACCCTGTCCTTATCGACCAGATACCCATCGGTGCACCGCAGTTCTCCCTCGGCGAATCCAGTTACTGGCTCGAGTATGGCGACCAACCGCTCTTCCCCTTTGGCTACGGACTCACCTACACCACCTTTGAATACAGCCCCGTCGTCCTCTCCGACACTGTTCTGCACATGGGCAAACCGCAGGCTCTTACCGCCACTTGCACCATCCGCAACACGGGCAATACCGATGCCGTCGCTGTGCCGCAACTCTATATCCGCGACCTCGTCGGTTCGCTCACACGCCCTGTCCGCGAACTCAAAGGCTTCAATCGTATCGCTATCCCCGCAGGCGAAAGCCGCGACATCTCGTTCACACTCACCGAGGACGACCTCGCCTACTGGCACCTCGCCCCAGGCATCACCCTCGGAGCCGATGGTGCCTACACCCGCTCTGCCGAACCGGGCGACTTCCACCTCTGGATAGCCCCCTCCTCCTCCGAAGGCACACCTGTCAAATTCACCCTCCTATAATGATGACGAATATGTTAAGATAATGCAAAAATATCCCCCTGCCACCCTCGCATCCCCCTCGTGTCAAACAGCAACCCATAAGCAAGGGATGCGCAAGGGATAGGCAACCGATACAGCAAGAATATAAACAAACAAATTTAATAATACGATGATGAAAAAAACTTTACTCAAATCGCTAATGCTCATAGTAGCATTATCTTGTACGGTGCTGGCTACAGCCAAAACGTACTGCCACGAAGAACTCAAAAGTGGAGACTACTCCATTTACCTCTCCTGCGAGAAACTGTCTGTCGGCAACTATCGCATGACCATCGAAGGCGAAAACTTGGCGGGCTTTGGGGGTACGTTCTTCAACCCGGGCGAAGTGGATGTCCGTTCCACAATCACCACCAACACACCAGCCAAGATTGTCTGCACCATTGCGGCAGAGTCGGAACCTCAGTTCTATACGCCTTTGTATGTCATGATGCCCGCTGAGGTTAATTTCGGCGAGATAAAGGACATTGAATGGGGCACTTGCGGTGATGCTCCCGTGGACACCAAGGCTCCCGTGATGGAGAGTGCAACCTTCGTCAGCGCAACCCACAATAGTGCTGTCATTGCCGTTTCCGCTACGCCCGCGGACAGCATTGCCATGTATCAGGTGATGAATGCGGACACCAAGTTAGGCTCTTTCATTCCCCAAGACGGACAAATCACTGTCACAGGACTGACCAACAGCACTCGATACACACTGCGTATATATGCCCTCAAAACCACGGGCTTGCTCTCCGAGAACTACAAAGAGGTCTCTTTCACTACCGAGAATCTCACCTATTGCGCTTTCCCCACAGGGCATCTCGGAGATGCTGACTTTGGCAACCCTGCAGGGCGTATCCTGCTTACTATTGCCAAGAAAAGCGACACCTCGGTCAGCGTCAGTGTCAAAGCCAATAGTGATGCTGTGATTGATTGGCTTCATGTAGAGATTAACGGCGTAGTCAAGGAGTTGGGAGATAAGACTGCAGGTACTGCTGTTACCGGTGAACTTGTTTTTGATGGACTGAGCAGTTTGGATTTCTCTTGCAATGTCTTTTGGCATACACCTGATTTAGGTGACGGTCAGTGGGTTACAAACCCGTTTGATGTCAAGGCTTCGCAGTTGTGCTCCGAGACCACCACAACGGTGGATGTTGTGGCGAACTCTGCTGCGCATACCCGCAAGATGGTTCTCAACGGACAACTTGTCATTCTCCGCGACGGCATCTACTACAACGCCTTGGGCTCCCAACTAAAGTAATAGTATGGTGCTACAAGAATACATCATAATACAAACAACAAACAAACTAATTTATTAACCATAAAAATTAAGTCTTATGAAAAGATTATCTATTCGATTCTTTGCCATCGCAACCCTGTTGCTATGTGCATGGACAGCCTCCGCTGCAACGGTGTACAAGAATACACCAATTACGCTGAATGCTGGTGAACAAACGAACCAAACTATGTTGGTTTCTATTTGCAAGAGTGATGATAACACCACTCACTTTGAAGCAACGAGTACCACATCTACTCTGACAGGAGTGTACCAAATTGCGATACAAGTTACAGGTGGAGGAACAACCCCAACATATCCCAAGGAGCAAGATATCACTCCAGTGGATAATGTGTTGTCGTTCGACATCACATGGGAAACCTATCCTACATCTGCTATTCAGATTCACTTTGTAGCAAGACGCAGCCAAGCAAATGGCGGTAGTGATATTATTGGTGGCACCATCACCGATATTGATGCTTCACAGGAATGTGGTGCTTCGTCTGACACCGAGAAACCGGTTATGGTATCTGCAACTTTGCAATCCGTTACGGATATGAAGGCGGTTATCGCAGTTGAGGCTACGGACAATGTGAAGGTTGTCAAATATGTTGTCAAGAACGGTGAACAACTGATAGGCGAGTTTGCTGCTGTGGACGGTGTAATCACTATTACCGGACTTACCGACAACACAGACTACAACTTCACTATTTTTGCCAAAGACGCAGCGGGCAACGTCTCTGACAATTCCATGTTCGTAAGTGCAAAAACGGCTTTGCGTCAGAGTCAGTGCTATGGCTATTGTGGACACTTTGCTCCCAATATGCCAAAGCGCATTCAGTACGCTATCGAATCCGACGGAACCAGCGTAACTTATACGGTAAGAGGACTGAACGATAAGAAGATTGACTTCCTTGAAATACAAACTACCAAGGGTAACTATCCTGCCACTATCTCCGGTGGCGTAGGTACTTACACACAGACCGGACTTACCGCAGGCGAGGCTCTCGGTATTCGTTTCCTGTATAGCACAGATGAAATTGACGGCAACGAGATGACCTCCGAGAATGTCTCCCTTACCGATGCGAATATCATCTACTATAAGGTGGGCGATGGTGCTCCTGTTCATTTCGTAGCAGACGAAAACTATGTGGCTATGGATGGTGTTACGGCTACGGCATCTTCTGTTTGCGACGAAAAAGGTCATACTGACAATGTGGCTGCTAATGCTTTGGTGGCTGACGGACAATGGGAATCTGTTTGGGACATTGATCCTCAGTGGTTCCAAGTGGACCTTGGTAAGGTGTGCCAACTGAACCATATCTTGCTTAATTGGGGCAGTAATTATAGCAAAAAATATGACATCCTTGCCTCCTGTGATGGTGAAGACTGGATAACACTCTCTTCTATAGAGGCTACTCTGACAGAGCCTTTCGAGCAAAACAATCGTGTAGCCACTACATTTGCACGCTATATCAAATTGGATTTGAAGGAGCGTGGTGCTGGCTATGGTAATATCATCAAGCAAATTCAGATTTCGTATGTCTCGGACAGCAAACTGCAATCTATCTCGCTTTCTTCAGCATCTAACATCTGCAAAGTTGGCAATAATGTGGCTCTCTCTCTGACTGCCAAAGACCAATATGACGCCATTATTGACGCAGGTGAAGTTACCTATACCGTATCGCCGGCAGACGCAGGCACTGTGGAGAACAATGTGTACACGGCTGCTAAGATAGGTGTTGCAACCATCACCGCAACCGTTGGTGAACTTACGCAATCCGTTGAGATTATGGGCTTTGATGGCGAAAATCTCGCATACAGCACCAATATCGACTCAGACAATAAAGTGATTGAACAATCTGAAAAAGGAGAAAAGGATGGCGATGCATTCGCAGCAGTTGATGGTAATGATGGTAGCGTATGGCAAGGTTCTACCACGAATGGTACAGCAGCAGATGAGGCATCACGTACTTTCGACTCTTGGTTTGTCCTTGATTTGGGTGCTGTGTACAATATCGACCTCGTTTCCATTCATTTCGAAGGGGCCTGCTCACAGGAATACCACATTGATTTCTCGGCTAACAACAAGGATTGGAATCTTTCATACAACTATGTAGGAGTGAGTGGCATTAACAACCTCTACGCAAATATCTTTGGTGACAACTTGACTAACAATGAGAAAGTGCGCTATGTGCGTTTCTATAGCACTAAGGCTGCTACTGAATGGGGTATGAAGATATTTGAGTTCCAAGTCTATGGTCATATAGATAGCACTACGCCGACCAGTGTCGTAGAAACGACATATCCGGTTACCACACAAAAGACCATCATCGACGGTCAACTCGTCATCATCCGCGATGGCATCCGCTACAACGCTCAAGGCGTACAAATCCAATAAGTACAACTATATACAATCCCACTGCTATGAGTAGCGGGGTTGTATATTTATATAGTATTCACCATAAAACAACAAAACAATGAAGAAAACTTATCTTTTTGCAGCCCTGTTGCTGAGTGTATCCACTGCCCTGTCTGCGGCAGGTACAGAGTTATTTGACCCTGCCAAGGGCAGTATCGAAAGCACCTACTTCGCTCCTAATTGGGTAGTGGAAACCAATAGTACTGCCACCTACGATGCTGCCAAAGGTGCTATCTCTGTGGACCTCAAGAGTACGTTCCGTGGACAATGGCAGTCCCAAGTGAAGTTCAAACACGGTATGACTTTCAAGGCAGACAAGACCTATAACGTATCCGTCAAGTTCCTTTCCAATAAGGAGTGTGGTGGTGTAACCCTGAAGATAGATGACAATACGGGTATGGTATTGGAGAATCAAACTATCAATCTGAAAGCCAATGAAGTCTATACCTACACCAAAGAGAATGTGGTAGGTGTTGCCGGCAACAACCAAATTATGGTCTTTGATTTCGGTTGGGCAGGCGAAGGCACACAGATTACTATCAGTGACATCTCGGTTATAGAGAACGCTGCTCTTGAGGACGATGCGGAAGCCCCGAAGGATGTGAAGGCTGTCGTAACGCCGAGTTATATCTCCGCTAACATTGCCGTTAGTGCCACCGACAATTCCGGTCTCGTTACCTACAGCGTAATGAACGGTGATGCAGTCGTTGCCACTGCCTCCGGTATGTCGGGTGCCGAAGTTACTATTCCCGTTACAGGTCTTACTCCTGCCACGCAGTACAACTACACCGTGGTGGCTTCTGACGCTAAGGGCAACAAGGCTGAGGCAGTGGCTGCCACTATCAATACCCTTGCCCTCTCGGCGGCTCCTGCTCCTGCACGCGAAGCCGGCAAGGTGTTCTCCCTTTACTCTGACGCATACACAGCAGCAGTGCCTTGGGCTTTTGGTCAATGGGGACAGTCCACAGTAGGTACCGATGGTCTGATTGCAGAAAACGAACACGCATTCGTTTGCACAACGGCTACCTATATGGGCTGGGAAATCAACGGAAACCAACCGATAGATGTTACTGCCTATCCGTTCCTTTCTATGGACATCTACGTAGAGGTTGCCGCTACCATTAACTTTACACCTATTTGGGGTAAAGAGTCTCTCAAAAACTATAGCCTGAAGGCAGGTTGGAACACCATAGACATTGACCTTGCCAAAGACTTTGCAGGTATCAATCTTGCCAATATCTACCAACTCAAGTGGGCGGATATGCCTGCCACCTGTGTGATAGACAATGTCTATTTCTACAAGCAGGGTACGACTACCCTTGTGGAAACGGTGGTTAAGCACCAAGTAACGAATAAGACCATCGAGAACGGTCAACTCATCATCATCCGCGATGGCATCCGCTACAATACCATCGGACAAGTCATTGAGTAAAACACAGATAGACTGACATATAAAAGGGGTTGCCTGACAAGTTTGGGCGACCTCTTTTTTTTTGGGGGGGGACGACGCGGCTCGCATTGTCAACGAACCATCCCCGCATTCACATCCCCTGTATTCTCTCTTCCCCCCCCCCTTGAAGGGGGAGTTGGAGGGAGTCCATGAAGTTGGTTTCATACGTCAAAGAACACGG
>DJSG01000077.1:19931-25658 GCA_002440265.1 Bacteroidales bacterium UBA6340
GGATTCGACACCTCGAATCACGGTGCAAAGATACTGCATTTCCGCACTTTTTGTTGGTAAAGTAGTACCAATAATGCATACTTTATGCTCTTTTCCGCACAATACGCTGGTTTATAATCCATAGCAGAAGGACTCTTAAGCAACGTCAGTTCGATATTATCTTGGATATGGAATTTATGACAATACGGCGTAGCCGTCCGTTCAAATCCCATAGAGACTATTTGCAGTTTTGCATTACGCATTGTGCATTACGCATTGTGCATTGAAAAACGACGTAGCCGTCCGTTCATTAATCCTCGCTAATGCTTAATGTAATCCGCGAGAATGTCGTACGTTTATCGTGCTTATTGCTGCGCAATGGCAAGGGCGGCATTGATGCCGTCAAGGGCGGACGAGGTGATGCCGCCGGCATAGCCTGCACCCTCACCGCACGGGTAGAGGTTGGGCGTGGAGACGGACTGGAGTGTGTCGGGGTCGCGCGGTATGCGGACTGCACTGCTGCTGCGGCTCTCCACACCAAGGATAACGGCTTCGTTGGTGAGGAAACCGCGATACTTGCGGTCGAAATCACGGAAACCCTGCTGCAGGCGTGCGCCAATCATAGGTGGCAACCACTCATCCAATCGGCTGCTGCGTATCCCCGGCAGGTAACTGCATGGGGGGAGGTTGCGGCTCTCTCGTCCCTCTACAAAGTCACGCAGGCGTTGGGCAGGTGCCACAGACGCAGGTGCTCCGTGCAAGAATGCCTCATGCTCCAACCATTCCTGAAATTCCAACGTAGAAATACATTCCCCATTACGCATCACGCATTGTGCATTGTGCATTACGCATTGCGCATTGATAAGGTCTTCGGGGCGTATCTCTATCACGATGCCGGAGTTGGCGAATGGTGAGTTGCGGTGGCTGGCGGACATACCATTCACTACACAACTCTCGGCACTGCTGCCTGCAGGCACTATGTGTCCGCCCGGGCACATACAGAAGGAATATACCCCGCGCCCATGCACTTGTGTGACCAACGAGTAGGACGCATTGCCCACCAGTTGTACCGTCTCGGGCGACGGGTTGTGGTACATCAGGCGATTGATAAGGGCTTGCGGGTGCTCCACACGTACACCCATGGCAAAGCCTTTGGGCTCCAACAGCACCCCCTCGGAGGCTAACATACGATAGGTGTCGTGAGCGGAATGACCGATAGCAAGGATAACAGGCACGCACTCCGACTCCCCCAACCCCCTCAAAGAGGGGGCTCTCAGTGAATGGTATAACTCTTCATCCACGCAGGTGTTGAAGTGGATTTCGCCGCCATGCTCCAGTATGCACTCGCGCATGGCACGGATAATAGCAGGCAGGCGGTCGCTGCCGATATGGGCATGGGCTTCGTATAGCACGCCGTCGTTGGCACCAAAGTAGTGGAACAACTCCATCACCCGCTGCATATTGCCGCGTTTCTTGCTGCGTGAGAATAGTTTGCCGTCCGAGAACGTACCCGCACCGCCCTCGCCAAAGCAGTAGTTGGACTCGATATTCAAGCCCAAGTTGCGGTTAAGGGTGGCGATATCCACCTTGCGGGCACTGACATCCTTGCCGCGCTCGAAGATGACGGGACGGATACCATGCTCCAACAAGGTGAGTGCGGCAAACAGACCCGCAGGTCCAGCACCGATGATATATGCCTGACGGTCAGCGTGATGCACGTCTTGGAATACGGGCGGGGCATACAGCGGGACAGGTGCATCTTTTGGAAGAGGTCGCCCTTGGTCGTCTGCCAAAAGAGTAAGATGCACCTTCAGTTCGCGCTGACGTGCATCTACCGACCGCTTGACTATGCGGTATCGCTCCTCTGCCTCGTAGGCTTCGCGGGGCGACAGTGTCCAAACTAACAACGAGTTGTTAATAGTAATAGGTAATAAGTAATAGTTAATATCACTTCTTTGCCTTGATGGCTTCCATAATTTTTGCCTCAATCTCATCGGCGAGGTCGGGGTTGTCACGGAGCACGTTCTTGGCAGCATCGCGACCTTGTGCGAGTTTCTTGTCGTTGTAACTGTACCACGAACCCGACTTCTGCAGGATACCGTTCTCCACTCCGAGGTCCACCAGTTCGCCCACCTTCGAGATGCCCTCGTTGAACATCAGGTCAAACTCCGCTTTCTTGAACGGAGGTGCCACCTTGTTCTTCACCACCTTGACGCGTACCTGATTGCCGATGACCTCGTCGCCGTCCTTGATTTGTCCTATCTTGCGTATGTCGAGTCGCACAGAGGCATAGAACTTCAAGGCGTTACCACCCGTAGTGGTCTCGGGATTGCCGAACATGACACCTATCTTCTCGCGCAACTGGTTGATAAAGATACAGGTAGTCTGTGTCTTGTTGATAGTGGCGGTCAGTTTGCGGAGTGCCTGCGACATCAGTCGGGCTTGCAGACCTACTTTGTTGTCCCCCATGTCGCCTTCGATTTCGGCTTTGGGTGTGAGGGCTGCCACCGAGTCAATGACTACAAGGTCCACCGCTGCGGAACGTATCAGTTCGTCGGCAATCTCCAGTGCCTGTTCGCCGCAGTCGGGCTGGGCAATGAGGAGGTTGTCGGTATCCACGCCCAGTTTCTCCGCATAGAAACGGTCGAAAGCATGCTCGGCATCGATGATGGCTGCGATACCGCCCTGACGTTGCACCTCTGCCATTGCGTGAATGGCAAGCGTGGTCTTACCCGAGGACTCAGGACCGTATATCTCAATCACGCGCCCGCGCGGATAACCGCCTACGCCGAGTGCCAGGTTGAGCCCCACAGAACCTGTGGAGATAACGGGCACATCCTCAATACGGTCGTCGCCTAATTTCATGATGGCTCCCTTGCCAAAGTCTTTATCAATCTTCGCCATTGCCAACTGAAGTGCTTTCAACTTCTCGGGCGACGGTACTTTCTTTTCTTCTGCCATAATTTAGAGATTAAATGTTTGATATTTTCCGCAAAGGTACAACTTTTTTCTCATACATACAATATCGTCCTGTTTCCGGCATGGAAAACGTATGCCCTATAATGCGAAAAAGGAATGGAACGTGGGGGACAGGAGGGTACTAAAAAGTAAAAAAAGCATAATTTTTATGGAAATATCGTTTTTTTTTAGTACCTTTGTAGCGAAAATAAATGTTTCATCAAAAGATAGAGTATGAAGGAGCCGAATCGTATTTTGTTTATCTCACAAGAGATATACCCGTTTTTGGACCAACCGACGCCCATTCGTATGCTGAATCGTCAGTTGCCGGAGTTGTTTCAAGCCAATGGCTATGAGACGCGTACCTTCATGCCCAAGTTCGGGGATATCAATGAGCGGCGCAACCAACTGCATGAGGTGATACGCCTGTCCGGCATCAACTTGATTATCAATGAGTCCGACCACCCGCTGCTGATTAAAGTAGCCAGCATTCAGTCTGCACGTATTCAGATATACTTCATTGATAACGACGACTATTTCCATCGCCGCAAAGGCTGGAAAGACGAAAATGGAGTAGAGTTCCCCGACAACGACGAGCGCGCTATATTCTTTGCCCGTGGCACATTGGAGACTATGAAGAAACTGCGCTGGACACCGGATATAGTGGTCTGCAGCGGTTGGATGTCGGCGTTGGCACCCCTATATATCAAGAAAGCCTACGCGGATACACCATTCTTCCACAACACCAAAGTGGTGCTGTCTTTGGACGACCAAGAGTATGCCACGCCTTTTGGCACAAAATTTGCAGAGAAACTGCTGATTGACGGCGTTAAGAAGACAGACGTCCGTGGCATAGCGGGGCTTCCTGTGGGCTACGAAGATCTCATGCGGCTGGCGGTGGACTACTCCGATGCAGTGCTGCTGTCCGCTCCGGATATCAATACACGTCTGCTGAATTACGCCCAAAATAGTGGCAAGAAGATAATGCCTTATGTGGGCGACAACCATGCAGAGTACCTGAAATTCTGCAATAGTCTGTTGACAAACGAATGAAGATAAACCATACGTTAGGTATCCTGTTAGCCGCGCTGTGCGTGGTATTGGCGGGGTGTAAAGACGATTCCGACACGGCAGGCTCCTCGGCATTGGAGGACAAAGACGGCATTCGCGTCAAGGCGGATACCTTTGCCGTACAATCCGCATTGGGCTTGTGCCAACCTGTCAGTCTCACGCCCGACTCTTTTCTGCTTGGCGAATGTGACACCCGTTTCGGCACCGTCAAGGCTGACATCCTTACGCAGTTGGCATGCCCCGAAGAATTTGAATATCCGTCCGCGGAGACGGCGGAGGTGGACTCTGTCTGTCTCTTCCTCTACTACAACAGTTGGTACGGCGACGGCAAAGCACCGCTCGGCATTACGGTCTATGAACTGGACAGGGCTACGCTCAATTATAATGACCGTTATCCCAGCGATACTACCCTGTCGGACTTCTGCAGCCTTGCCGATTCCACGCATATATCCGCCATATCCCGTATCATCATCGCGACGGAGCCTACAGATTCGGTCTATTCATCATCGTTGGGCAAGTATGTACCCTTTGTGCGTGTCAAACTGACCGACGAGTTCGCTCGGCGTTTCTTCCGTATTCGCAGTTTCACTTCGCAAGAGGATTTCCAACAGCAGTTCAAGGGACTGTATATAACCACGGACTTCGGAGGCGGTACTGTCCTGTATGTCAGCGATATAAGTATGGCGGTGTACTATCATTTCACGTATCCTGCAGGTGCTACGGGCACCGATACCACCCTTACGGACATCAAGGCTTTCTATGCCAACAGCGAGGTAAAACAGGTCAACCGCTACCTGTACCCCGACAGAGAACAGATTATCAGCCAATTGAATGCGGTGCAGGATACCAATTTTATCGTCTCTCCTGCCAACATCTACACGCGTCTCACATTGCGGATGGATAGCATTCTGCAGACTATTGAGCGGCGTTTGGGCGACAGCCGCGACTACCGTGTCTATGTCAATCGCGCTAACCTGACGTTGGATGTCCTGTACGATGCAGACAAAGCCTCCTCCCGCCCGCGCGACAACTGGGATACCCCCGCTACTTATATGCTCTTGGTCAAGGAAGACTATATGGAGACGTTCTTTGCCAAGAACCTTCTCCCCTCAGATACGGCGGCTATATTGGCTACACTCACCGCCGCCACCGACTCGCTCGCCAACGTGTCGTACTCCTATACGTATGACCTCTCTACGTTGCTAACCAATCAGTTGCGCTCTGACAACCCCGTGGACGAAGTAACATTCATGTTGGTACCCGTGGCGGTAACCACCTCCTCATCATCATCTTCTGCCACCATCACGGCTGTCAAGCAACTGCAGACTATCTCCGCCACCTGCATACGTTCTGCCGACAATCCCGTTGACCCGATGGACATCGAGATGGTCTATGCCGCCTTCAACAAGGATAGACGCTAACCACTCCCCTCATTTCAATTGGGCATCTGCTGGGGTAATACCGATAGAACATCGGTAGATGTCTGTTTGTTAAGGTGAATTAAAACGTTCAAATGGACGCATATCCCCGAGAGAACTCCGAGAGAACTACGGGTAAATAGCAATGAATCACTTCCCTTTTTACGTCTCGTAATACAGCATTTGTTAGTTGCTCCTTAAGAATTAGATTGCATAGGGTATAATTGTATGTGGGGTATCGAAATGGCGGCGTAGCATCTGCACAAAAAAGTCAAAAAGAGACTTGAGTTTCCTCATCATC
>DJSG01000043.1:0-5200 GCA_002440265.1 Bacteroidales bacterium UBA6340
TTTACCGGACAGCAATAATAAACATATAATTCTCCACGAATTAGCCATGAATTTACTCTCTGCTAATAACCCGTTTATTTCTCTCCCAATACGCACCAACGCAGCACAGGTGTGCGGTGAATGACGGCATACAAAGCGGGAGTGAGGGTGAACATTGCCACAAAAAGCAGCACATACATCGCCCATGGCGGGAGCATGGTATGGACACGCAGCACATAGCCCACATTCATGCACACCACAAACTGCAGGATATACAGCCCGTACGATATTTTGGCAGGCACAATGGTCCACGTCTTTCCTTTCTCTATACACGGAACCGACCACGCAACAGGACGGTCTAACCAGCGTTTGAAACCGCCGAACATTGCCAATATGGCAAGCCACGCATAGAGGTTGTTGCCTACACTGCGCAGGTAAGCAGGCGAATAGGCGTCCTGACCGAAAGTGGTGACCGTGAGCCATATACCGCACGCCAAGGCAGCGGGAATAGCCAGCAGACCATACCGGCTGAGCCACTCCTGCACATCGGTGCACACAAAGACATAATACCCGAACAGATACGCCACCACATAGTACAACGGACGATAGACATTCAGCAACGAAGCGGGGTCTTGCATTGTGCCGTTGCTGTCCATCACTGTTTGGTCGCCCAAGTACAGCATCACGCCGAAGAACACTATCAGCAGCCCTATCATCACATCACGGCGCACTGGGTGTGACGTATGCTCGGACGGCTCTTGCGGATAGGTGATGTGCAGTTTCCGTTCCACCCAATGCAAGGGAATGGTCAGCAACGAGAACAGCCATAGCAACTGAATGAACCACAATCCGCCACCGCCTGTAAGCGCAAACATGATGTACATCACCCACCACGGTTGCCCTGCGCCCATGTCGGCGTGGTAGTGGTAGTTCATAGTCAGCATACCCGTATATCCCGACAGCCACTGAAAGACAAACAGACCTATAGTGGCAGGTACCAGCAGTTTGCGTGTACGGTTGCGGAAGAACGTGCGGTAGTCGTATTTGCCGAGTGCATAGCGTGCACTCATACCTGCCACCACAAACAGCAGCGGCATCAACCACGGATAGAGCATATACACCACCGCGTCCTGCGGCTGACAGTCGCTGAAGCCGCCTATCCCTGACCCCGCACAACAGGCGCAGTAGTAATAGAACACATGAAACAGCATCACTAGCAATATGGTGACCCAACGAATGTTATCAATATAATGAAGTCGCATAGAGTGTATTGTTTGCATTGTTACTCTTGTCTTGGATAGTTTGCACTATTGCCATGGAAGAGGGATTTATCTGGCACTAAACGGGTAGGACTTGGCGAAGTTGCGTTGCCAGTAGTAGGTGGCGGAGCAGGTGTGGAGGTCATAGACCACAGACCATTGCGTGCCGCCGTAGGTGCCGTTGGGCATAGACTGTGCTTCGGAAAGCGCGTCTGCCATCTGTGCGGTGGTGAGGACACCGCTGTGTTCATTATACCAACGCAGGAGGATTGCCTCGTGGCGGTTGGACTCCTCGCCGCTCGTGATGCCCTGTTTGGCGGCACAGAGGTAGTGGTTGTTGAGCACGTTGGTCTCCGTGACGTACATCTGATTGTCCGCCCATTCCACACATACCGAGTTGCCCGTGGCATCGGCAATAAAAAGGTGGTGCGCCGTGCCGATGTCGGAGTGCATGTTGTACTGACGGAGCAGCGCAAGTGCCTCTTGCACATCGGCAGCACGGTTGAGCAGCAGACGGATAGCCGTTGTGGTGGTGAGGTCGGGCAAGGTGTCACAGGTCTGGTTGGTAACCTCGTTGTCACCCGCCATGAGGTCCGCCACCACAAGCCCTTTCTCATTGATGCCGTCCATAGGCACATACACGCCCGCCACTGCCTTGAAACGGTTAATCATACCATCGGGCTTGTAGTCGTCACCGAAACCGAGGAAGTCGAGGTTTGCCGTGGAGACGGACGCATAGCCGTTGTCGGGCAGGCAACGGATGACCATGGCTTGGCAGTTCTCCCAATCGAAGTTGCGCCCCACAATGGTGGTACTGTCCGCAGTCTTGGCACGCAGTGCACTGCACGCGATGTCGCCCATGCGGGGCTTGCACTTGAGTTCGCCGTAAGGACCTGCCGAGAGATAGTCGCCAAGGAACACACCGAGTTCGTCGGCAGACGAAGCACCACCCTGCGCGAGGAAGAGGTCGAAGCCTGCATCGCCCGTAACGGTCATGCTGTAGAAGTCAGGCGCAAGTTCCGTAACTGTCTTGGAGGACTTGCCCAGTTCGTTCATACTGCACCCTGCAAGGAGTGCACAGAGGATAAAGAGGTTGAGATGTTTCATATTGATGAAGTCATTATACGGTTTGCTGAAGTTATTATACTGATTCGGAAATTTGTCGCGGGTCTATCGCGGGTCTATAGGGAGTCGGTCGTGGGGCGGTTATGGATTTATAAGCCTTATCAGGCACGCCATTTCTGCCCGACCACATTCCTTATTTATATACAAAGATAATACAAAATCGCCCAAAATCCAAATTTTTCCGCATTATCTTTGCATTTTCTTTGTAAATTGTTGGTACTCAATGGTACGAAAAATGCCATTTTTCGCCGTTTTCTCCATATTGTTTTCAAAAAGATGTTCCACGCCGTTATTGAACATACCGCAAAAATCACCACAAAAAACATGCCCATAAAACTATAACGCCCCAAAAACCTGACAATACAAAAACCTGTTGTGCACAGTATGCGCACAACAGGCATTATTCTCCCTTAACAAAACCGCCGATTACGCTATTTGGCAATCGCCGGCATTTATCTGCGGGAGGCGCATACAGCGGGTAAATCCACGTGCCGCACGGCAACATTGCCCTGCATAATGGAGATTAACAGGAGACAGACCTTCCTATTCCGCTTTTTGCTGTTCTACATAAATGCAGTACGTATTCGCGATAGGGGCAATAAAGGCTGTTAGGGCAACTGCATCAAACATTAACGCATTTATGCGTTGCAAGAATGCATTATTGGGATTTTTACCATAAAGTGGCATCTCCGGGGACGCGGACGCCCTGCGGGGTCCCAGCAAGTCCGTGGACGTGGCGGGGTGCTCTCCTCGTCCGCGGGCAGTTTGGCGCAAACTGAATGGATTTGCTATGCTTATGGAGACGTGAAGCGTAAGGCAGGTGTGCGCAGCATACTGAGTGCCGTAGCAACACGGAATAATCGTTCGAGCCTACGGCGAGATAAGAAGTCCTGTGGGCTGAGTAGAACTCCTTATCGTCCCGCGTCGTTAAGTACGAATAGTATTTCATGGAAAATAGTATAATGCTACGCTTATTCTTTCAAAATCATACTATTGATATTGTAATTTTGATGCGGTTGCCCTGACCCAAGATTCTTTGATTTGCACAAATGCTTAAAAAGCAGTAACTTTGCAGTCTGAAAAGATATTTCCGATGAAACAGACAGTTTTCCTTACCGGTGCCACGGGCACTATGGGATATGCGGGTATGCAGGAGATACTGCGCTACCCCGAGCGATATACACTGCGCATACTGGCGCGTCCGAGCCAGAAAAACAAAGCCCTTCTGGCACCGCTTGCCGACCGAGTGGAGATAGTGTGGGGCGACCTGACACGCTATGAGGATGTATTGAAAGGCGTAACGGGCAGCGACATCGTGCTGCACGTGGGCGGTATGGTATCGCCGCAAGCCGACTACCGTCCGACCGCCACCCGCAAGACCAATATCGCTGCGGCAACGTATATCCGCGATGCCGTGCTGGCACAGGGCGACAAGCAACCGCGCGTGGTCTATATAGGCAGCGTGGCGCAGATGGGCGACCGCCGCGAACCGCTCCACTGGGGGCGTGCGGGCGACCCGATATGCGTGTCGGCATACGACCACTACGGGCTGACCAAGGTGGCGGCAGAGTGGATCATCACCAACTCGCCCATCCGACGTTGGGTGAGCCTGCGCCAGTCGGGTATTCTCTACCCTGCCATTCTCAAGAACTTCGACCCGATAATGTTCCACGTGCCTATCCGCGGTGTGCTGGAATGGGCAACGGGGGAGGACAGCGGACGACTATTGGAACGTGTGTGCCGAGAGGAAGTACCCGACGAGTTCTGGAACAACTACTACAATATCGGTTCGGGCAAAGAGTACCGCATCAACAACTACGAGTTCGAGCGTCTGCTGCTGGACGCCATCGGTTGTCCCCGCCCCGAGCAGATATTCGAGACCAAATGGTTCACCACCCGCAATTTCCACGGTATGTGGTATGCCGACGGTGACCGACTGGAGAACTATCTGCATTTCCGTGCCAATGTCCCTGTGCGCGAGTATTTCCGCCAAATGGCACAAGCGGACAGTCTGCCCGGTGCTATCAAATTTGCGTCCAAGACCAAGATTGCCAAGTTGTTTCCGCATTGCGTGAAGTTGGCAATGCGGGCGATGGCGAACTCCAAAGAGCATGGCACACAATGGTGGATAAAGAATCATATCGAGCCGCGTATCCATGCCTACTACGGCAGTATGGAGGCTTATAAGGCGATACCCGACTGGAAACATATTGACTTGAGCCACAACAGCGAGCAGGCAGTTACCCTTGACCACGGTTACGACGAGCAGAAACCGATGTCGCTGTTTACCATCGAGGATATGCAGAAGGCTGCCGCTTTCCGCGGGGGAAAATGCCTGTCCACGGAGATGACGCAAGGCGACTGGGACACGCCCTTGGAATGGCAGTGTGCCGAAGGACACCGCTTCACCGCCTCGCCGCGTGTGGTACTGCTCGGCGGACACTGGTGCCCAGACTGTATGCCGTGGCCGTATCGGGACGAACCAAATCCGCGCCCATGGCACTGGGACAAAGTGGCAAAGCACAACCCGTTCTTCGCACAGATTTGGGCACCGCTGCACGACCCCAAAGAGGACAACGTGTATGGTCCCGAAATCTTCGACGGGTGGGAGAAAGCAAACAACTGACATCCCCCTCAAACCGGATTGTAATATAAGATAGGGACTATTCTGCTATTGGGGATAGTCTCTTCTCTTTTCTCGCAGAGACACCTTTGTCTCTGCCGAGAGAGCCATGGTTCCTTCCACTACCGCGGATTTCTCCGTCACCAAGGCGCTCTCCACCACCCTCACGGGCAGTATTAGTATGTCAAAGAACACGGGCTGCTTACGTCTGCAG
>DJSG01000043.1:5221-5395 GCA_002440265.1 Bacteroidales bacterium UBA6340
TCACGCTGCAAAGATACTGCATTTCCAAAGTTTTTGTTGGTAAAGTATTACCAATAATGCATCCGCTGTGTTTTCTCTGTATAATATATTGATTACCAGCGAGTATTCCTATTGTTTGAATCTTGAAAAAATCAGGCAGTATTTGTATATCTCGGCGCATAGTAAAAGTTCCGT
>DJSG01000079.1 GCA_002440265.1 Bacteroidales bacterium UBA6340
TAGGTAACGATTTCTGCTTGGACGACATTATGTTCCAGAACACCACCTATGTCTCTACAGAAGTGCTGCACCGCACCGTATTTATTGTCAGTCCGAAACCACAAGCCGAGTGTTGCCCGACCGTATTGAACGGCAATCCTGTAGATACTACCGTTTGCCTGCAAGACCTGCCTTATGTTTGGCAAAAGACCATCTATGGTGAGACATTCCGTATCCGTATTGAAAATACCGATGCCACAGGCACTTGCAAAGTGGATACGATTGTCAAGTATAAAACTGCCCATATCGGTTGTGACAGTATCCGCTTTGCTTTCCGTGTCCACACGCAAGACTGCCATACCTGTCCGCCCGTGGTGGAAGCCGCACCTGTGGACACCATAGTCTGCTATGATACGCCATTTCCTTTCCAATGGAGAGGATATTCTTTCAATAGTCCTGATGCTATGGGGATAAGCACAGTCAATTCTGTTATAAAGTCGCTATCCGACCCCGCTTGCGACAGTTTGAGTCTGACCTTCCGTATTCGGTGCACTGCGCAACCGGTAGAAGACAATACCGATGTGTCTCTCTGCGAAGACGAACTGCCCTACCAATGGATATGGCTGTCGCAGCCTATCCGCCAAGCGGGCGATTACCTATATACGGAAAAGACGGTACAAGGGTGCGATTCCATACGGCATACCCTGCATCTGTCCATTATACCAAACATTATACAGTACAAGAAATGGGCTGACGTGGTCTTTATTCCGGATTCTGCCGGGCGATACACCTCCTATCAATGGTATCATAATGCACAACCGATTGCCAATGCCGTTGAGCAGTTTTATCACGCCCCTGAAGGATTAAGCGGGCTGTATCATTGTGTTATGCAAACAATAGACGGCACAACGGAACAGTCATGTCCTCAAGATTTTGATGCCATTGCCCGTTCCGCAGATGAGAATGCGGGAGCCGAACCGGTGCGCCGCATAGTGGCTCAGCGTACAATGTGGATAAGCCCTGTTTTCCGTGTAAAAATAACTACCTATTCCGATAATACTATTCAAGCCGAGAAACAATGCGTAATTCAGCACTGACCCTAACTCTACGCTTTGGCATTTGTGTGCTTTGTTTGGCATATACAATACCCGTACAGGCACAACGCAACGGACTATACGGCACCTCCACCCGCTCCGGTCGTGAAGTGTCATTCGACGTGGCAATAGGAGCGGGCTATTCTCAATTGGGATACAACACAGCCCAAACCGATTTGAAGACCTCTACCATCGGCGATTACGGAATAAACGCACACCTCGGAATAAACTATTTCTTTACCACGTATTTCGGTATCGGTGTGGGAGCCGACTTTACACGGTATGGCCAGTCGGTTTCGTTAGATGACAACCGCCTTGTATGGAATGACGTTACAGATACCGATGCAGACGATATGGTCGCTGGGGAACGGTATGACCATATATTGGCTATCTACAAGTGGCGCGAACGGCAGCAGCAACTCTATATTGCTCCGCAACTGATGCTAATGTCGGTAGTACCTTTCTCACATCTCAGTCTGCAAATAGCAGCCGGCGCAGAATATGGATTTTGCGTACAATCTTCTTATCGTGCATCCGGCGATATAGAGCATACCGGTTTCTATGACAAATGGGGACTGACGCTCTACGATGTACCGGCACACGGTTTCTACCGCACCACCGGTTTTGCTCCGGAAGGCAACCTGAAAGACCGGTTTGCCAACCGGCAACAATTATCCATAGTAGGCAGGATAGGTGTACTCATTCCGTTAACCCGTTCTTTGGATTTATGCGCAGATGTACTGTGCAAGTATGCGGTCTATACATCGCCCGGCACAAGCAATACCGCCGGCGGGAATAGAGAGGTCGGTTTCCACGAAAACGCCACAGATAAAAACGTACGCGATCCGCACTATTTCATACCGGAATACAGCACACTTATCTCCACCCCTGTTGTATCAGGCAAATACTCGCCTTTTCTGACGGGTATAGAAATAGGAATCCGCTATCGGCTCCCGCTGCATAAGTCATTCCCGTGCCGCTGCATTGCGGACTGACAAACTTCCGACAACACAAATACTTTCCATTGTTTCCGAGCATACAAAAGAGGCTGTCAACCCTGTGTCAGACAGCCTTTTTATGTTGCACCCTCAGCATATTGTATTATTAACAACCCGATAATCACCCGATAATCACCCGATAATCACCCGATGCCGTTATACGGAGTATATAGACTTCGATTAACTCTAACTATATTGGAAGGGGGCTTGTACATATCGAAAAAAAGCAGTAACTTTGCACGTCTTAAGAGACGTTTGAAATAAACAAACAACGTATAAACGAACAAACCTAATAATATGGAATTCAAGTATGCACCGATGTTTCAACTCGGTAAAGACGAAACGGAGTACTATCTGCTGACCAAAGACTATGTGTCGGTTGGCGAGTTTGAGGGACACCCGATCTTGAAAGTGGAAGCCGAAGGTCTCACCAAGATGGCGCAACAGGCTTTCCACGACGTGAGTTTTATGCTGCGCCGCAGCCATAACGAGCAGGTAGCCAAGATATTGCGCGACCCGGAAGCCAGTGCCAACGACAAGTATGTGGCTCTCACATTCCTGCGCAATGCCGAAGTGGCTTGCAAGGGGCAACTGCCGCTCTGCCAGGATACCGGAACGGCTATTGTACATGGCGAGAAAGGGCAGCAGGTCTGGACGGGCTACTGCGACGAAGAGGCATTGAGCCACGGGGTATTCAATACCTATACTCAGGACAACCTGCGCTATTCGCAGAACGCACCGCTTACGATGTACGAGGAAGTGAACACAAAATGCAACCTGCCCGCCCAGATAGACATTGAGGCTACCGAGGGTATGGAATACCGCTTCCTGTGCGTAACCAAAGGCGGCGGTAGCGCGAACAAGACCTACCTCTACCAGGAGACCAAAGCGCGTATTCAGAACCCCGGCACACTGATTCCGTTCCTTGTGGAGAAAATAAAGAGTCTTGGTACAGCCGCCTGCCCGCCGTACCATATCGCTATTGTGATTGGCGGCACCAGTGCGGAGAAGAACCTGCTGACCGTCAAGTTGGCATCCACCCACTACTACGACAGTCTGCCTACCACGGGCGACGAGACAGGGCGTGCCTTCCGCGATACCGAGTTGGAGAGGACGCTGCTGCAAGAGGCATACAAGATAGGTCTCGGTGCGCAGTTCGGCGGCAAGTATATGGCGCACGACGTGCGTGTGGTACGCTTGCCGCGCCATGGTGCGAGTTGCCCGATAGGTTTGGGCGTCAGTTGCTCCGCCGACCGCAACATCAAGTGCAAAATCAACAAAGACGGTATCTGGCTGGAGCGTCTGGACAACAACCCGGGCAGCCTGATACCCGAGGAGTTGCGCCATGCCGGCGAGGGCGATGCAGTGCGTATTGACCTCAACCAGCCGATGCGCGATGTATGCAATATACTGACAAAATACCCTATCGGCACCCGCCTCTCGCTCAACGGCACTATCATCGTGGGGCGCGACATCGCCCATGCAAAAATCAAAGCACGCCTTGATGCCGGTGAACCGATGCCCGAGTATTTGAAAGACCACCCTATCTACTATGCAGGTCCTGCCAAGACGCCTAAGGGTATGGCTTGCGGTTCGATGGGACCGACCACGGCAGGGCGTATGGATCCGTATGTGGACGAGTTCCAAGACCACGGAGGCAGCCTGATTATGCTTGCCAAAGGCAACCGCTCGATGGATGTAACCAACGCCTGCAAGAAGCACGGCGGGTTCTATCTCGGTTCGATTGGCGGACCGGCTGCTATCCTGGCACAGGAGAACATCAAGTCCATCGAGTGCGTGGAGTATCCCGAGTTGGGTATGGAAGCCATCTGGAAAATCGAGGTGGAGAACTTCCCCGCATTCATTCTCGTGGACGACAAGGGCAACGACTTCTTCAAGCAACTCAAGCCATGCACGGGGTGCACCATACTCAATTAACAATTAATAATTAAGACTTGACAGAAAAGAAGAAAGACAGTTGGTGGCGGCGGTTGCGCGACAAGCACCGCATCAGTATCCTCGACGAAGACACGTGGACGGAACAATGGTCCACCCACCTCAGCGGGTGGGGGGCTATTGTCCTGTTGGCGGCGATGTTCCTGCTCACGCTGGGGCTGTTTTCATTAGTGATACTCTACACCCCCATACGCAACTACCTCCCCGGCTACTCGGAGAATATCCGCAAGCAGTTGGTCATCGAGTCGGCGCGTGTGGACTCCATACAGACGTCGCTCGACCTGCAGCGGCAGTACTTGGACGTCATCAAGCAGGTGGTGGCTGGTGAGGTGCAGTCCGACACCGTGCAGCGTCTCGACTCCATGCAACTCATCATGCGCGAACAACTGCTTGAGGCAAAGAGCGAAGCCACGGCGGAGTTCATAGCCCAGTACGAAGCCAAGGAGAAGGACAACCTGCAACTGTTTGATGTGCAGAACACTACGCCGATACTCACCTTCTTCCGTCCCGCGCACGGCGTAGTGGTGGAGCATTTCTCGGCGGAGGAGCAACGCTACGGCGTGGCGGTGCAGACGCCCAAGCACGAGAACATCACCTCGGTGCTGGCGGGCACGGTGGTCTTTGCCAACTACGAGATTGGCAACACCTACACCATCATGGTGCAGCACACCACCTACCTCTCTGTCTATCGGCAGGTGGAGGAAGTGCTCAAACCCGTGGGCAGCAGCGTGCAGGCGGGCGAGAGCATAGCCATTGCAGCGGACGGACAACCGCTGTGGTTTGAACTCTGGCAGAACGGCAAAGCCGTCAACCCCGAAGAGGTAATAGCGTTTTGATGGATATACAAGGTACAGTGAAGAAACAAATTGCTATATTAGGCAGCACGGGCAGTATCGGCACGCAGACCCTTGATGTGGTGCGGGCGAACCCCGACCGCTTTGAGGTCTATGCCATCTCGGCAAACCATAGCATCGACCTGCTCATACGGCAGGCGCGTGAGTTCCACCCCGAAGTGGTGTGCATTGCCGACGAGAGTCTCTACCGGCCTCTGAAAGATGCCCTCGCTGACCTGCCTATCAAGGTATGGGCGGGTGCGGATGCCATAGCCGAAATGGTGACGATGCCGAGTATCGACATCGTAGTAGCGGCAATGGTGGGGTATGCCGGCTTGCGCCCGACGATGGAGGCTATACGGTCCGGCAAGACCATCGCCCTTGCCAACAAGGAGACACTCGTCGTGGCGGGGGACATCATCTGCCGTCTGGCACAGCAGTACCACGCCCCTATCCTGCCGGTGGACAGCGAGCACTCGGCTATCTTCCAGTCGCTTACGGGCGAACAGGACAACGAGATAGAGAAGATTCTCCTTACCGCCAGCGGCGGACCGTTCCGCACCTTCACCCGCGAGCAGATGGCGCACGTCACGGCTGCCGATGCCCTCAAGCACCCCAACTGGGACATGGGCGCGAAAATCACCATCGACTCTGCCAGCATGATGAACAAGGGCTTCGAGGTCATCGAAGCCAAGTGGCTGTTCGGCGTAGAGGTGGACAGGATTGAGGTGCTGGTGCACCCGCAGTCCATCGTGCATAGTGCGGTGCAGTTCCGCGACGGGGCGGTCAAAGCCCAACTCGGTGCCCCCGACATGCGCCTGCCTATCCAGTACGCACTCACCTACCCGGAACGCATAGCCAGCGACTTCCCGCGTCTGGACTTGCTCCGGACGCACGACCTGACCTTCGAGCAACCCGACCCTGAGCGTTTCCCGAACCTCGCCTTGGCATACCAAGCCACCCGCC
>DJSG01000084.1 GCA_002440265.1 Bacteroidales bacterium UBA6340
CTGTTTCCATTTCGTTTAATTAAAAAAGAACGTTAATTATCGTGTAATTAGACGTTAATTGTTTCTATAAGAACATATAATTAACCACGAATTAACCATTAATCATTTCTGCATCATTGTGCATTATGCATTATGCATTGTGCATTAATTTATGCCGCGGACAATACCACGGGGTGAGGCTTTGATAAAGTCGATGATTGCGTTGCGCTCGGGTGTCTCGGGTACGGTAGCGAGTATCTGTTCTACGGCTTGGGACACATTCAGTCCCGACATATAGAGCGTGCGGTAGGTGTCTTGTATGGAGGCTATCTGCTCACGGGTGAAACCGCGTCGGTTGAGTCCGACGGAGTTGATACCGCAATAGGATACCGGTTCGCGGGCTGCAATAACATACGGCGGTATGTCCTTGTTGATTTTCGTGCCGCCCTGTATCATCACGTGCGCCCCGATATGGGTGAACTGGTGAACCAGACTGCCGCCGCCGATGATAGCCCAGTCGTCCACTACCACTTCGCCTGCCAGTTGTACGGCGTTGGACATAATGATATGGTCGTGGAGCAGGCAGTCGTGTGCCACATGGCAATATGCCATAATCAGGCAGTTGCTGCCCACTACGGTCTTGCCCTTGCTGGCAGTACCGCGATGAATGGTAGCGCACTCGCGAATGGTGGTGTTATCACCAATGAAGACGTAGGTCTTCTCGCCTTTGAACTTCAGGTCCTGCGGGATGGCACCCACTACGGCAGAGGGGAATATATGGCAGTTTTTGCCAATACGTACGCCCTCGCAGATAGTGGCGTTGGCATCAATGATGGTGCCGGCACCGATTTCCACATCTTTGTCGATATAAACAAAGGGACCGATTTGCACGGAGGGGTCAATCTTCGCCTCCGGATGGATGTATGCTAATGGTTGGGTCATAGTCTTTTATATAATGCGTAATTATTGAATGACTTTGTTTCTCAGTTGGCGGCAGCAGGAGGTGTTGAAGGTGTGCCCCGGCCGCTCGGCGATGAGTTTGCCTTGGATATAGCAGCCGAGGAGCGACATATCGCCGATGAGGTCAAGCAGTTTGTGTCGCGCGGGCTCGTTCTGGTAGTTGAGCGGGGAGAGGTAACCGAGTTTGGTGGCATCGAGGTGCGGCGCACCAAGTTTGTCGGTCATATAGTCCAGTCCCTCCTGCGACATCCGGGTCTCGTATATCACCAATGCGTTTTGCAGGTCGCCGCCTTTGATAAGTCCCATACGCAGGAGCGGCTCTATCTCGCGCACGAAGCAGAAAGTACGTGCGGCGGCTATCTCGCGGGGGTAGTCGCTCAGGTTATGCAGTTCGGCATGCTGCTCGCGCAGGAAGACGCTCGGGAAAGAAATCATCACTTCTACCTCATAGTGGTCGGAAGGCAGCAGCACCAACTTGTTGCCGCGCTCAGAGACGTACTCGATAGGCTCCGTAACGACAAACACTTTGCGCTCCGCCTGCTGATCCTGCAACCCCGCCGCCTGAATAGCCTTGACGAACAGTTTGGCACTGCCGTCGAGGATAGGCATCTCGGGGCCGTCCAATTCGATAAGACAGTTGTCCACCCCCATTGCATAGAGGGCGGAGAGGGCATGCTCCACGGTCGATATTTTCCACGCGCCGTGTTCCAAAACCGTGCCGCGCTCGGTGGCACTGACATAGTCGGCAAGGGCTTGGTGAGTAGGTTTGCCCGACAGGTCGATACGGCAGAGTTGTATGCCCGTATTCTCTTCCGCGGGGAGGAATGTGGCAGTGATGTGAAGACCGGTGTGCAACCCTTTACCTGTCAATGTAAAAGGAGAGAATAGAGTATGTTGCTTTGTATTCATCTTTTTTATATGCCTTTTTGGGGAATGCGGCGCACTCTTCCGCCGCGCAAAATTACTGCTTTTTGTTGGAATACACAATACCTGCGTGAGTTCGACATAACGACAGAAGGATACTTTGCCGGTCAACAACCGACAGCAGACTCCCCCTACCCCCTCAGAGAGGGGGATTTATCGGTCAGCAACAGACGACAACATAGTAATTACAACAGATAAAAAACACGAATTGGCATTGTCGTGGTGGTATGGAACGGACGGCTACGCCGTATTGTCACTGATTAGCCACAAAAATATATATAATCCCCTCAAATGGTGGTTGCTCCATTAATGCCCACTAAAAACATGTAATTAGCCTTACCGTCAAGTTTGTCTCGCCTGCATTCAGTTCGGAAGGCAAACCGTATGCAAACGGATTGAGTGCTGCAAATGACATGACACTTGCCGTAAGAGCAGCCATTAATAACGTAATTTTCTTCATAAGAAAAAAGATTTAATAAGTTAATTATTAGGTTGTTATCTATCAGATACTATTTATATCCATTGTTTCAATCCCTACTTTTTTGCCACAAGCAAAACAGGTTCATGAAAAAGGAACGATTTGTGTGAACAGTAATTGTCCGCGAATTAGCCACGAATTGCATGGTCTGGTATGGTTCTCCGCCAATTGCCGTTAAAGCCGTTAATGCAGAGTATGGCAGAGACTCCATTAAACGCCATTAAAGCACCATTAAAACCATAACATTGATGGCAGAATATCATACTAATCACATACTAATCTCATACTAATCTCATACTATTTACTCGAGATTCACAGCACTACAACAGCACTACGATACAAAGACATTGTACGGGACATATAAAAACGTTGGATAGGATATGCAAGGACGTTGTATGGAATTTCAGAGGCACTGTTGCAAGAGTCGTTTTTTTTATGTATCTTTGCAGGCTCAATATGGGCGAATAAACCATATACTAACTGTACATAAACCACACATAAACCGTATACAAAGCGTACACAAAACGCACATAAACCGTATACAAGGCGTACACAAACCGTATAAAAATACATTGAAAACCATGGCAGAAGAGACGTATCAAGCACCCGGTGCCTACAATGACGACAACATTGTCCACCTTGACGACCGCGAACATATCCGCCGCCGTCCGGGTATGTACATCGGTAAACTGGGCGATGGCAGCCATTCGGACGACGGTATCTACGTGCTCATCAAGGAGACCGTGGACAACTCGATTGACGAGTTCCGCATGGGCGAAGGCAAAATGATTGAGGTGAGCGTGATGCCCGTCTCTGCCACAGACGAGAGCATGGGGGAGAGGGTGCGTGTGCGTGACTATGGCCGTGGTATTCCGCTCGGGAAGATGGTGGAGGCTGTGTCGCTGCTGAACACGGGCGGCAAGTACGATACCAAGGCATTCAAGAAGTCGGTGGGCTTGAACGGTGTGGGTACGAAGGCGGTGAATGCGCTGAGTATGGACTTTGTGGTGCAGTCGTTCCGCGACGGGAAGACGCGCAGGGCAGAGTTCCACCAAGGACATCTGGTGTCGGACACCGATGTGCAGCCATACGACGGACCGGAGAAACGCGGTACACTGATAGAGTTCGTGCCGGACAACTCGCGCGGACTATTCGAGAATTACCACTTTCGCCCTGATTTCATCGAGACTTTGATGCGCAATTATGCGTATCTGAATACGGGTCTGACGTTGGTGTATAACGGCAAGAAATTCTCCTCGAAGAACGGATTGCTCGACCTGCTGACCGACAATATGACGGTGGAACCGCTGTATCCGATTATTCATATCTCGGGTGAAGACATAGAGATTGCGCTGACGCACACCAACCAGACGGGCGAGGAGTACTACTCGTTTGTAAACGGACAGCACACTATCCAGGGCGGTACCCATCAGGCAGCGTTCCGCGAAGCGATAGGACGCACGATTAAGGAGTTCTATAACAAGAACCTTGACCTGAGTGATATACGTAACGGCGTAGTGGGAGCGATTGCCATCAACGTGTCGGAACCTGTGTTCGAGAGCCAGACGAAGGTGAAGTTGGGCTCCAAAGATATGTCTCCCGAGGGCGGCTTGTCGGTGAACAAGTTCGTGAACGACTTTGTAAAACAGCAGTTGGACAACTACCTGCACAAGCACCCCGAGGTGGCAGAGGTGATGCTGCAGAAGATACAGGACTCGGAGAAAGAGCGCAAGGCGATAGCAGGTGTGACGAAAGCCGCACGGGAACGCGCCAAAAAGAACCTGCTCAATAACCCGAAACTGCGCGACTGTCAGGTGCATTTCAACGACTCGAAGCCGGTGAAATCGGCAAAAGATGCCGATGACGACCTGCGTCAGGAGAGCAGTATCTTCATCACCGAGGGTCTGTCGGCGTCGGGGTCTATCACCAAGAGCCGCGATGTGCGCACACAAGCCGTGTTCTCGCTGCGAGGGAAGCCGTTGAATTCATACGGATTGAGTAAATCAGTGGTGTATGAGAACGAGGAATTCAACTGTCTGCAGTCGGCACTCAACATAGAGGACGGACTCGATGAATTGAGGTATAACAAGGTGATTATCGCTACCGATGCCGATGTGGACGGTATGCACATCCGTCTGCTGATGCTGACTTTCTTCCTGCAGTTCTTCCCTGACCTCGTGAAGAAAGGGCATGTGTATATATTGCAGACGCCGCTCTTCCGTGTGAAGAACAAGAAAGAGACGCGCTACTGCTACAGCGAGGAGGAGCGTGTGCAGGCGATTGATGACCTGAGACCCAATCCTGAGATTACCCGATTCAAGGGTTTGGGAGAGATAAGTCCCGATGAATTCAAGGGTTTTATCGGGTCGGGTATCCGTCTGGACCAGGTGACGCTGCGCAAAGAGGACGCTGTGGGCGAGTTGCTGAACTTCTATATGGGCAAGAACACCAGTGAGCGGCAGAACTTCATTATCGACAACCTCGTGGTGGAAGAAGATAAGACTGAATAATGCACAATGCGTAATGCACAATGCGTAATGTACAATGCGTAATGCGCAATGATTGTAGAGAAGATGACTGCTCTGATAATTTTTATCCTGTTGGGTATCGGCATCGTGGTGGCTTTTGAGATACGTGCCCGAAAAGAACAGAAGAAAGATACTTCTGTGCCCGAAAAGACTCCGTCAAAACCGGCAGTATCAGACGGCGAGTGCTGCGGACAACACCTGGTGTGTGAGCGTGAGACACTGCTGCAGACCAATGCAAAGATTGAATACTATGACGACGAGGAGTTAGATGCCTTGGCAGGTATGCCCCCCGAAGACTACACCGAGGAGCAGCACCAAATGATACGCGAAGTGTTTGATACGTTGCAAGAAAAAGATGTCCCAGGCTGGGTGCGCAGCCTGCAACTGCGCAACATTCAGTTGCCTGCCGACATTCGCGAGGAGGCGTTGCTCATCGTAGTGGAACGCCGCAGCAAATAAATCCCTACCACTACCAATACGAGGCTCAGCACGCCTACCCACCATGTGTCGCCCGTGCCGAAGGCGTCCATACTGCTTGTGTCCCAACCTGCCTTGTGCGCTGTGAAATAGAGGATGACCGCAAGGGCATTGTTGGTGAAGTGCATCAGCATCGGCAGCCACAGACTGCCCGACCATGCCAGCGCGTAGCCGAAGACGGCACCCAAGAGCATGCGGGGGATAAAGCCGTAGAACTGACAATGTATCGCCGAGAAGATGATGGCGGTTGCCCATATCGCGATATGGGGTGTGCGTGTGCAGGTACGCGCAGTGAATAGGTGTTGCAGTACGCCACGGAAGGTCAGTTCCTCCGCCACGGCAGGCAGGAGTGCCATCAACAGGATATTGACCACGAAAACCCCGATGGAATCGGAAGAAAGGAAGCGTTCTGTGAGCACGGCTGCCGCTTCTTCCTGCTGTTGCATCCATACCTCAATAGTTGAGAAACACTCGGGGAGGGTTATCTGTTGGTTGAGATAACTGAGGAGGTTGATACCCGGGGAGGCAAGCAATACAAGAAAAACGGCAATTATTGCCGATTTCATCGATATAGATTGGTCTAAGTACAGCCATCTCATAGGCTGTGTACTCCACAAGTATGCCATCAGGAACGGGGGTAGGAGGAACGTGGCTGTGGTTTGGAGGAATTGGAACCATTTCAGCGATTCCACCGATGTCTTGTCGGGCATCAGTATCCACAGGGCAAACGCTACCATAGTGAACAGAGCCATACAAGTAAGCCATTGTATGGACTTCAATAGGACCGATGAATCCGTGTATTTCCCGCGTAAAACCATATTCTTTGCTACTATGTTCCCTATACAAAAAATGAAGGTTATGCACCTTCATTCTCTGTTTGTTCTTGATTTGTCGGGATGACAAGATTTGAACTTGCGACCTCCGGTCCCCCAGACCGTTGCGCTACCGGACTGCGCCACATCCCGAGTGAGAAGAATCTACGCCGTCTTTCTCACTGCTTCTCAAGAAAGCGACTGCAAAGGTACTGCTATTTTTTGACACGCACAAATAAAACACAAAAAAATGTGATTCATCGTTTATTTTGAGACGATTTTACGGGAGAAGACGCTGTCAAGTGTTGCAGTTCCTGCCGCCGTATGCTGTTCAGCAGAGAGTTTGCGCGTTGCGTACAGGAGTCCGTGTCGTTCTCCAACTTTAAGATAACAGGTGTCATTTCTCTACGTCGGGCAGCGTTTGCGGCACTGTATTCCCGGCGCAGCGTCTGCAGTTTTGAGTCTTCGGCTTGCAGCGTCGTCTGCAGCGTCTGCCATTCCTGATACGCCGTGCGTGCTTCTTCGCTGTGGAAATCGTCCATAGAGGTATAGACAACGGAGTCGTTCAGTATGAAATGAATCTGCGGTTCGGGTTCCTGTATGGCTGACGGAGACACGGCCACCGGCTGTTGCGCACTGTCGGGCATTGCATTCCCCGCCAAAAGGTAACTGCGCAGTTGCGCATACGCCGCTATCGAGTCAGGTGGCAGATTCCGCCAGTAGGTTTTCTGTTCGGCAGGCACGAAAGAATACACCCGTACATAGCCTTGCGGGGAGAATCTGTCCGTTGCGAAATAACCGATATGGCGCACCTCATCTATGACCATGAAATACTCATTGGCATCCGAATTATAGGGATAGCCAAGATTTTCGGGGTGCGTATAGGTGTCGGTAGCCGTATTGTAGCGGCTGATATAGAGGTCGTATCCGCCCAATCCGTTGGTGTCGTTTGAGGCGAAATAGAGCGTGACTCCATCGCTCAATACGTATGGCGATATCTGCCTGCCCGACATATTGATTAGGCTCGGCAGCGTGTCGGGTGCCGACCATTGGTCCAGCAACCTGTGTGCGGATACGATGACACGCGCCGAATCCCTGTCTGCCGCCCACAAACGCCTGTCACCCCGCTGGTTCATATACGATAGGCTTCCTGTCCTATCGCAGGTCAAGGTCCCCGCCTCGGCAGACAAGGGGCATACATACAGCATGCTGTCCAAGGCGACTTGTACGGAATCGATGATATGCACTTTTTCCACACGTCTGAGGTAGCGCCGGCATTTCTCGGCATTGCGTATCTGTTGCTGTATGTGGGGGATGCGTTCATTGGGCGAAGACAGTGCCCGCATATAGGCATTGTAGGCTTCTATAGCCTCGTCAAATTGCCACAGGTGCATATAAATCTCACCCAGATAGAAATACTTGAGCGGATACTTGTCTCCCGCACGGTTGAAATAGTTGACAGCCGTAGCGTAGTCGCCCAACTCCTGCGCACACCGAGCGTAACGATACATATACAGCGGCGAACGCGGACTGCCTTGCAGAAGTCTCCGGTATGCCTGTTGCGCCTCTGCATAGGCACCCTCCTCAAACAAACGGTTCGCTGTGGCAGCGTTCTGCGCTACCGCCACAATGGTGCCGACAAGAAACAGTATAATCAATCGCAATTTTCGCATAGCGACCGCAAAATTACACAAAATAATCCAAAGTACCAAGTCTGTATCTGACTATAAGGGATTTATGAGGATAACGCGTATCTCTGTGCATTATTGGTAATACTTTACCAACAAAAACATCGGATATGCATTATCTTTGCACCGTGATTCGAAGCGGCTAACCGCATCGGATGCCCAGACAAAGACGCAAGTGTCTGTGCAATTTTGCGAGATATACGTCATGAGGGTTGTACTATCCGAAAAAATGTTGTATCTTTGCGAGTTAAAATGCGTAAGTAGGCTTGTTGCTCACGTATGCAGGAATATGAATGATAATGAATAAACCGATAAAAACAGGAGATATGAAGAGTATTTGTTTTTGTTTTCAGATGCATGCGCCGTATCGGATAAAGAGGTATCGCTTCTTTGAGATAGGGCAAGACCATTATTACTATGACGACATGCAGACCGAGGAGGATATAACGAACCTCGTGAGGGTGTCGTATATGCCTCTGTGTCAGACGCTTGCGGAGATGATACGGTTGTCGAAAGGGAAGTTCCACTGCGCGTTGTCGATTTCGGGCACGCTGCTGGAAATGCTGGAACAGTTTGCGCCGGAGATGATAGACACCCTCAAGGAACTGGCGGCAACAGGCTGCGTGGAGTTTGTGGCTACGCCCTACGCCTACTCGCTGGCAGAGGTCTATAGCGAGACGGAGGCTGCGGAGCAGTTGCAACAGCAACAGGCGATGGTGAAGGAGTTGTTCGGAGTGCAGTCGAATGTGGTGTTCGGGACGGAGTTGCTGTACTCGGACGAGATTGCGATTTGGCTGCAAAAGCAAGGTTACAAGGCCGTTATGACGGAAGGTGCCAAGCACGTGCTGAGTTGGAAGAGTCCGAACTATGTGTATAGCAGTGCATCGGCTCCGAAGTTGAAAGTGCTGTTGCGGAATGCGAATCTGAGCGACGAGTTGTCGTTCCATTTCTCAGACCCTGCGTGGGGGAACTACCCGATAGACGCGGAGAAATATGCGGGTCAGTTGGCGGCTATTCCCGAGGAGGAGCAGGTGGTGAATATATGGGTCGGTGCGGAGACCTTCGGACTTCGCCAGAACACCGGAACGGGGATATTCGAGTTTCTGAAGGCGTTGCCGTACTTTGCGTTGGAACGCGGGATAGGCTTTATGACGCCGACCGAGGTGGTGAAGAAAGTGGCTGCGACGGACAGCGTGGTGGTGCCGTACCCGATGACGTGGGCAGGTGAGGCGAAAGACTTGAGCACCTACAACGGCAACGACCTGCAGCAGGAGGCGATAAAGAAACTGTATGCCGTGGCGGAGCGCGTGCACCTATGCAAAGACAAACAGTTGAAGCGCGATTGGCTGATGCTGCAAGATGTTAATTACCTGCACTTTATGAACCATATCGACCAAGGTGCGACGCATTTTGAGTCGGCTTATGACGCGTTTATCAACTATATGAACGTGTTGGCGGATTTCCTGCAGCGCGTGGACGAGCAATACCCGACAACGGTGGAGAATGAGGAGTTGAACGAGTTGCTGAAGACCATCAACAACCAGGAGAAAGAGATAGCCTCGCTGGAGAAAGAGATAAAGGAACTGAAGAAGCGCAAACGCGAAGAAAAGAAGAAGTAACAGACAGAGAGTGAGGCGATTAGCGCGAAATAGCGTGTGGCGGTACGTTGTCATTTTGGCGATGGCGGTGTGCGGCATAGCGGGTGTGTCTGCCAAAGACAAGCCCGTGCAGACGGTGATGCGAGCGTGGCAGTTGGACCCATGGACGGGGATTGCCGACACGCTGGCGGGGGTGGATTCGTCGTATATGGATATGCCGATGCGCAATGTGCTGAACGACTATTCCATCTCTAACGTGACGAACTCGAACATCGTCTCGCCCGTGCAGTCGCGGGTGTATTTCGACCGGCAACGGCGTGCGGATTTCATCTTTGCGGACGCCTATACACCTTATATAATTGCGCCGCAGAATGTGCGGTTCTATCACACGACGACCCCGTATTCGACGATTGCGTACAAGAAAGGATTTGTTACAAATTTGGACCAGAATGACCTGAGTTTCTCGTTCACGGGTAACATCAACCGGCGCACGAATCTGGGTGTGACGATAGACTATCTGAACTCGTACGGGCGGTTTGCGTCGCAGGAAGGGAAGACCGTATATGGCTCTGTATTTGGTAGTTACAACGGCGACCACTACTCGCTGCAGGCAGCGTTTACGTGGAACAAGTTGAGCAACTTCGAGAACGGCGGACTGCTGAACGCGGGGGATTTGCAGGGTAGCCTGAGTCCGGAGGATATGCCCGTGAAGATGCAGGGCATGTCGGGGTTCCGATACCTGTCTGGATACCTCAACCACTACTACAGCATCTGCGTGGAGCGCGAAAGGACGGTGCACTACCGCGAGCGCGACGAGGAGGGGAAATGGCAGAAGAAAGACTCAGTGAAGACTGAATATGTGCCGGTTACGACATTCCGGCACGTGTTCGAGGTGACGGACGCCACCAAGCGTTACGTGGAGCAGAACGCGAGTTCGGGTATCACGGCGGGAGTGTTTCCGACGACGCTGTACCGCAATCCGACCTCCACGCGCGACACAGCGGCGTGTCTGACGATAAAAAACACGCTGGCGGTGACGTTTGAAGAGGAGTTTAACACGCTGCTGAAGTTCGGGGCGATGGTGTATGCCATGAACGAGTGTCAGCGGCATGTGTCGGCGATAGGGCAGTCGGAACGGATAATCGACTTGGAAGAGACGTTCAACAACCCGCTGGGGGCGGTGTTGGCAACGCCCATACACCTGATGCCCGACACGCTGTTCGGAGAAAAATGGACGAACAACACCTACGTGGGCGGTGCATTGTACAAACACCAAGGCAAGTATGTGCACTATGGGTTCGACGGGAATGTGTGTCTGCTGGGGTATAAGTTGGGCGAGTTTCAGGTGAACGGGCACTTGGATGCGGGTTTCCGGCTCGGCAAGGACTCGATGACCGTCACGGCGAAGGCTTATGTGAAGAACGAGACCCCCGATTTCTACCTGCAGTACTACCGCAGCAACCACTATGCGTGGGACAATGACTTTCAGAAGACCTACCGTTTCTACGTGGGCGGGCAGGTGGCGTATCCGACAAAGTGGGTGACAACGCGCCTGGGTGTGGACTTCGAGAACCTGACGCGCTATATCTATTGGAGCGAGAACGGCACGCCGCAACAGATGGACGGCAACATACAGGTGCTGGCAGCAAACCTGCAACTGAACCTGACGACGCCGTGGGTGAACCTCGACAACACCGTGGTGTATCAGCACTCGTCGTCGGCGAATATGCCATTGCCCGCGCTGACGATGTACAACAACCTCTACTACCACGGCACGTGGTTCCGCGCCATGGACGCGCAGATAGGTGTGGACCTGCGGTATTTCACGCGCTACTATGCGCCGTTGCTCAACCCCGCATTGGGGCAGTTCTGCGTGCAGAGCAAGACGCCGGTGGGAAACTATCCCGTGATGAGCGTGTATGCCAACTTCTATGTGCGGGCGATACGGCTGAAGTTCTTCGCTCAGTATCAGCACTTTAACGCATCGTTTATGAACAAGCAATACTTCGGAATGCCCGACTATCCGTTGGCACCCGACATGTTTCGTGCAGGGTTGGCGTGGCATTTCTACAAATAATATATAATAAGGTATAGATGGAACAAACTCAAAACCTACATACTATTTTTGCATACGCCCGGCAGGAGGCCGAGCGGTTGGGTAACAACGAAGTGATGCCCGACCACCTGATGCTGTCTATCCTCCGTTTGGGTAGCGGCAAGGCATTTGAACTGCTGATGCAGGCGGGTATGAATCCTGCCGAACTGAAGCAGGCTATTGACGACCGTTTGCGCCAAGACACAACGGCAGATGTGAAAGGATTGTCGCGCTCGGCGGCACGTATCGTGCGACTGATGGGCACGGAGATGGAAGCGTACCACGCTGAGGTGTGCGGTTCGGCGCATCTGCTGATGGCGATGCTGCGCGAGCGAATCAACTATCCCGCGATGTACATAGAGCAGCACTATGGAATTGACTATGAGTGCATTGAACGTATCTATCCTAAACCAAAGCCCCTGCCGCAGGATGGCGGTTCGTTGGATTCCGACTTCGAGGAAGGGGCGCCGCAGATAGATTTTCAGGTGATAGAGATGGGCAAGAAGAAGTCCAAGTCGGACACTTCGGCGTTGGACAAATACGGTCGCGACCTCACGGCGCAAGCCCGCAACGGCGAACTCGACCCCGTGGTGGGCAGGCAGGTGGAGATAGAACGCGTGATACAGATTCTGTCGCGGCGCAAGAAGAACAACCCGATACTTATTGGCGAACCCGGTGTGGGCAAATCGGCGATAGTGGAAGGGTTGGCGTTGCGTATCGTGAGCGGCGAGATACCTGCTTTGGAGGGCAAACGTATTGTATCGCTGGACATCGCGTCTATGGTGGCAGGCACCACATACCGCGGGCAGTTCGAGGAACGTATGAAGGTCATACTCAACGAGTTGCGCAAACACCCCGAAGTGATACTATTCATCGACGAGATACATACCATCATCGGTGCGGGTAATGCGCAGGGCTCTTTGGACGCTGCTAATATCCTCAAGCCCGCACTGGCGCGGGGGGAGATTCAGTGCGTGGGAGCTACCACGACTGCCGAATACAGCAAGTCGATTGAGAAAGACGGGGCATTGGAACGCCGTTTCCAGAAGGTGATGGTGCAACCCACAACCACAGACGAGACCTTGGCTATCTTGTTGCGCCTGAGTGAGGCGTATGGGGCGTTCCACCACGTGCAATATACCGAAGAGGCACTGCGTGCGTGCGTGAAGTTGGCAGACCGCTATCTGACAGACCGTGCTTTTCCCGACAAAGCCATTGACGCGATGGACGAGGCGGGCGCATACAAGCACGACCACATGCCGGCGGTACCTGCCGCAGGTGATGAAGAGACGGCAAAGCCACTGCCGCAAGTGACAGAGGCGGATATTGCCTATATTGTCAGTCAGATGTCAGGCGTGCCCGTGCAACGTGTGGCGAAAGCCGAGGGCGAGCAACTGCGTCACATGGGCGAGGTACTGAATCGCCGCGTGGTAGGGCAGGAAGAGGCGGTGAATGTGGTGGTGAAGGCTATCCAGCGTTCCCGCATGGGGCTGCGCGACCCCCGCAAACCCATCGGCACGTTCTTTTTCCTCGGTCCCACGGGAGTGGGCAAGACGCACCTCGCGCAATGCCTGGCAGAGGAGATGTTCGGCAACAAGGACGCCATTATCCGATTTGATATGTCCGAGTATATGGAGAAGCACACCGTCAGTCTGTTGGTGGGTGCACCTCCCGGGTACGTGGCGCATGAGGACGGCGGCAAACTGACCGAGGCGGTACGGCGCAAGCCCTATTCAATAGTCCTCTTTGATGAGATAGAGAAAGCGCACCCTGACATCTTCAATGTCCTGCTGCAGGTTATGGATGAAGGGCGACTGACAGATAGGCAGGGACACGTGGTGGATTTCAAGAACACCATCATCATTCTCACCAGCAATGTGGGCACGCGCCAACTCAGCGAGTTCGGTGGAGGCATAGGCTTCGGTGCTGATAATCTGAATGATAAGTCGTCCGAGCGCACGTTGATGAAGGCATTGCAGCGTACTTTCCCGCCCGAGTTCGTGAACCGTCTGGACAACGTAGTTGTATTTCATTCGCTCAGTGATGATAATTTGGCACAGATATTGTCGCTTGAATTACGCCCCTTGGAGCAACGCCTTGAGGTGATGGGCTATAAGTTGCACCTGAAAGACGAGACCCGTCGGAAACTATTGGAGCAGTCGCGCGACAGGCAATACGGTGCACGTCCCATCAAACGCGCCATACAGACGCTGGTGGAAGACCCGATTACGGATATTCTGCTGGCGGGCGGACGCAAAAGCAAGACGCTCACCGTATAAGGAGTATATGGTATAACATATTGATATATAAACAAAAACATAACTATAAGAACTATGGCAAGAGAGATTACAGATGCCAACTTCCAATCGGTTTTGGCAGAGGGTAAACCCGTTGTGGTAGATTTTTGGGCACCATGGTGCGGACCGTGCAAGATGATGTTGCCTATCGTGGACGAGTTGGAGAAAGAGTACGAGGGGCGCATCGTGGTCGGCAAACTGAATGTGGACGAGAACGACGCTACCTGTGCAACGTATGGCATTATGAATATCCCCACAATGCTGTTCTTCAAGAACGGCGAGTTGGTCAATCGCCACGTGGGTGCCGTGCGCAAAGCCGAATTGCAGAAGTTGTTCGACGCGCTGCTGTAGACAAATACCAAAGGCAACATTCTGCCTGTAGAATGTCATCGTAAGGGTGCAAAACAGGTATTTTTGCGACAAAAGTTCGTTATTGTTTGCACAAGTCGCAGATTTGTAGTACCTTTGCAACCAAATTGCCTCTGTGGGCAGTTTTGTGCGTGTCTGTATGCCTCATATCCATTATCGGGGCGATAAAAACACAGCACAACATCCACAATGACAATATAAATAAGGTAACCTCTCGGAAATCTCGCAGAGATTTCCATCCTCGCTCAAAAACTCGTTTTTGAGCGAAGCGCGGAGGCAATGGCGGCAATTATGGCGCAGAGCGCCATCCGATGCCGCCCATTTGCCGAATGCGCAGGGTCCGGTAGCTCAGCTGGATAGAGCAACAGCCTTCTAAGCTGTGGGTCTCGGGTTCGAATCCCGACCGGATCACCAACAACAAAGCGAAAAGTACAGTCGTGCGCGTGCCTAAATCGTAAGCGTACGCTTGTATGTCGTCAGAAGATTTATGCGTCAACTTAAAATTACAAAATCAATCACGAACCGTGAGTCAGCCTCTCTCGACAAGTATCTTCAGGAGATTGGTCGTGAGAATCTGATTTCCGTGGACCGTGAGGTGGAATTGGCAGGTCGTATCCGCAACGGAGACCGTGCTGCGTTGGAGGAACTCACACGCGCCAACTTACGTTTCGTCGTTTCTGTGGCTAAGCAGTACCAGAACCAAGGATTGAGCCTTCCCGACCTTATCGACGAGGGCAACTTGGGGCTCATCAAGGCAGCCGAGAAGTTCGATGAGACACGTGGCTTCAAGTTCATTTCCTATGCCGTTTGGTGGATTCGCCAATCTATCCTGCAGGCCCTCGCCGAACAGTCGCGTATTGTGCGTTTGCCGCTTAATCAGGTAGGTTCACTCAACAAAATCAACAAGGCTTATCAGCGCTTCGAGCAAGAGCATGAGCGCAAGCCAAGTGCCGAAGAATTGGCAGAAGTGTTGGACATACCTGTGGACAAAATCGCCGATACCCTCAAGATGTCCGGGCGCCAAGTGAGTGTGGATGCGCCTTTTGTCGATGGTGAAGATAACTGCCTGATTGATGTCATGGTCAACGAGGACTCTCCCAATGCCGACCACGGACTCATCAACGAGTCGCTCTCCCGCGAAATCGACCGCGCACTTTCCACGCTGACCGAGCGTGAAGCCAAAATCATCCGTCAGTTCTTCGGTATCGGAACCCCCGAGAAGACACTGGAGGAAATCGGCATTGAGCAAGGACTCACCCGCGAGCGCGTGCGCCAAATCAAGGAGAAAGCCATCCGCAAACTCCAGAGTAGTGCACGAAGCCAAGTGCTGAAATCCTATTTAGGATAGGCTCACGGAAACATAATTTATTTTTCTTGCTAAGGGCTGCCCTGATACGGGCGGCTCTTTTTTGTGCCGATTATCAGGTTATGTCCCTTATAACCTGACCCGCAGGAGTGTATGCACATCCGTGCGGGTGCTTTTCTTGTCGTGCGCTGCCGCCCAATTAGGAGCATACACCGTTTCAGACAGGCGCAGATAGATTGCAACCACATCATTGATACGGTAGCGGGCATTCACGTATAAGCGTCCTCCTGCCCCGTAAACATTCGGGAATGAATAGGCATAGAGCACATCATTCTCGTAGGCATATATCCTGTTGTACCACAAACGCGCATCGAAAGCCTGCACGCGCATCTGCAGCACTATCGGTACGCGCTCCAAACGATATTCCACATCTTGTGACACCGAAAAGCCATGTCCCCACCCGTGTGCCGCGTCAAAGGCATCCGTTTTCCCCTTGTAGGCGTCCGACTTGACCATATTGGCATCCAATTGTGTGCGGAACCGCCATTGCGGCAGTTCGCAGGTGAACTGATAACGAAATGCATACGTATCCCTGCCGGACTGCCGTCGTGCCCGCATCCGCCAGTTCATTCCGTACACATCGGACGGCAGGAAATCGGCTTGCCCCCAAGTGTCATAGCCTCCACGAAAGCCATCCGCATAGACTGAGAAACGCCATTTCCGCAATCGGTTAATCTCCGCTCCCACATACCCTCCCATTTCATCATTCAGCCGGCTATGTTCTGATAGGGAATAGGCATAGCGATTGTTGTAATACTCTGAGTAATAGCGGTATATAGCCAACAGGTTTACACCTGAAACGGGCACATACCGTGCGCCGACAATCGTGCCGATGCCCCAATGGACACCCTGCGTGGTTGCCAATTCTCCCCAAATATCCACCCGACCTATGTTGTAGCGGACATTCAGTCCCACCACCGCCTGCGGCATAGTGGTTGTGTCGGAATACAGATTTTCCAGTGCTGTTATGCCTATTTTCAGTTGTTTCCATCGCCCCGTGATGTTGATGCCCATCGTATGGTGCCACGTACTGTCACGCTGCCGCCGTACGGAATAGAAGGCAGAGATGTCTGCCCAACGGATACGTGCTGTGGCACCAATTCCTCGAAACGCCTGATAATCATTGCTTACGGATGTGTATTTCCGCAGTCCTTCCGGTTGGGTTGCCGTGCTGCGAATGTAACTGCTCTTGCCAAAATGAAACGGACTGCCCACCACCAGTCCCTGCCCGAAAGAGGCTTGATA
>DJSG01000042.1:0-30989 GCA_002440265.1 Bacteroidales bacterium UBA6340
ATTCGGTTGCGGAGTGGAGAAAGACAAGCGGAATAACGGATAGTGTGGGCGGGTATTGTGCAGAAAAGAGGGTATGAATGTGGCTAAATGTTACGGAAATAGATGTGTAAGAATGGATAGGAGGTATGCAAGGATAACAAAATGTAAAGAAGTGAGGATGGAAATGGATTTTTTTCGGTGTTTTTTGTGTGCTATATTTGTGAGTATAGAGAATTATTTGTACCTTTGCACGGAATTTGTTGTTTTCGACAGGGGGTGCAGAAAGATTGGGTATGAGGCTATAAAACAAACCGAAATAATTAAAATCAAGATACAAATGAACTTATCAGAATTGACCGACAAAATCTACGCGGAGGGCGTGGAGAAAGGAAATGCGGAGGCTCAACAGATTATAGCCAAAGCACAAGAAGAGGCTGCTGCCATCGTAGCCAAGGCACAAAAAGAGGCTGAGGCCAAGGTTGCTGCTGCGGAGGCTAAGGCTGCCGAGTTGGATAAGAATACACGTGCCGAATTGAAACTGTTTGCAGAACAAAGCGTGAGTGCGTTGCGCACAGAGGTAACCAACCTGCTGACCAACAAAGTGGCTACGGACAGCGTGAAGGCCGCTACCGCAGACGCTGCGTTTATGCAAGGCATCATCGCCAAACTGGCTGAGGAAATGGTCAAGGAGGGTGAGGTAACCATTGAGGCAAAAGACGCCGAGGCACTGAAGAAATACTTTGAAGCCAACGCGAAGGCTGTGCTCGACAAAGGCGTGAAGATTGAAGAGGTCAAGGGTATCAAGACTGATTTCGCCATTGTACCTGAGAAGGGCGGTTACAAACTGAACTTCGGCGAGAAGGAGTTTGTGGAGTACTTCAAGGAGTTCCTGCGTCCACAGTTGGTGGAGATGTTGTTTGGAAAGTAAGTCTAGAAAAACTAGAAAAAACTAGAAAATCCAGGTTTGGTATGGGTTACGAATGTTTATTGGCAGGTTTGCCCGAACTGAAGGCAGGCGGCGAGGCTCCGATGACGTTGGAGGCGTTGCCGGCATTGCTGGAGGAGACGCTGAGCGAGAAGGACAAACAGTTGCTTGACCTGCTGCGATTGCCGTCGGACGCTCCCGAGATAGTGGAGCAGGTGGCGGCGTATGACGACTCAATCATAGGGCAGCCGTCGTGGTGGGAAGAGGCACGCGAGACGCTGTCGGAAGCGGATTTGCGTACGCAACTCAAGTACGAGAAGGGCTTGCAATGCAAGAACCGCTTTGTTCGTGAGTGGTTCTATTTCAACCAGGATATGAACAATGTGCTGACGGCGACCATCTGCCGCAAGCACGGGTACGACGTGCGCAAAGCCATTGTGGGACACAACCAAGTGGCGGAAATCCTGCGTAAGGACCTGCAACAGAAGGACTTCGGTCTGGGCGGTGCGATGGACAACCTGCACGAGGTGATGTCATTGGTGGACATCGACAACCTGATGGAGCGCGAGAAACGTATGGACGCCCTGCGCTTTGTGTGGTTGGAAGAGCACACCTTATTTATAGACTTCTCAGTGGAGAACGTGCTGGCATACTACCTGCAGGCGGAGATGCTGAACCGCTGGTCGCTGCTGACGGTGGAACACGGCGAACAGGTGTTCCGCGAGTTGGTGGCAGACATGAAAAAAGGAATAAAATTACAATAAGATATGACAACAGGAAAAGTAAAAGGTATCATCGCAAACCTCGTAACGGTGGTGGTTGATGGACCTGTATCGCAAAACGAAATCTGCTATATCAGCGTGGGCGAAACGCGACTGATGGCGGAGGTCATCAAAGTGGTTGGCGAGAACGTGTATGTGCAGGTGTTCGAGTCGACACGCGGACTGAAAGTGGGCAACCACGTGGAGTTCACCGGTCACATGCTGGAGGTGACGCTGGGTCCCGGTTTGTTGAGCCGAGACTATGATGGTCTGCAGAATGACCTCAACAAACTGACAGGCGTGTTCTTGAAACGCGGTGAGTACAACTATCCGCTTGACAAGGAGAAACTATGGAAGTTTGAGCCTATTGCCAAGGTGGGCGACAAGGTGGAGGCAGCCGCTTGGCTTGGTGAGGTGGACGAGAACCACCAGCCGCACAAGATAATGGTGCCGTTTGTGTTCGAGGGGCAATATACGGTGAAGAGCATCGTGGCTGCGGGCAAATACCATATCGAAGATACGATAGCCGTGCTGACGGACGCTGAGGGCGTGGACCACAACGTGACTATGGTGCAGAAATGGCCGGTGAAAAAGGCGATATTGGCATACAAGAGCAAGCCGCGTCCTTTCAAGTTGCTTGAGACCGGTGTGCGCACGATTGATACGGCGAACCCGATTTGCGAGGGCGGTACGGGCTTTATCCCCGGTCCTTTCGGTACGGGTAAGACGGTGCTTCAGCACGCGATTTCCAAGCAAGCCGAGGCGGATATCGTGATTATCGCTGCCTGCGGTGAGCGTGCCAACGAGGTGGTGGAGACGTTTACGGAGTTCCCCGAGTTGGTGGACCCGCACACAGGGCGCAAGTTGATGGAGCGTACCATCATCATCGCCAACACATCGAATATGCCTGTGGCTTCGCGTGAGGCGTCGGTTTATACCTCGATGACGATTGCCGAATACTACCGCTCGATGGGGTTGCGCGTGCTGCTGATGGCAGACTCGACGAGCCGTTGGGCGCAGGCGTTGCGTGAGATGTCGAACCGTCTGGAGGAGTTGCCCGGTCAGGACGCTTTCCCGATGGACTTGTCGGCGATTATCGGTGCATTCTATGCGCGCGCAGGCTATGTGTATCTGAACAACGGCAAGACCGGTTCGGTGACGTTCCTCGGTACGGTTTCGCCTGCCGGCGGTAACCTGAAGGAGCCTGTGACGGAGGGTACGAAGAAAGTGGCGCGTTGCTTCTACGCCTTGGAGCAGAACCGTGCCGACCGCAAACGTTACCCTGCCGTGAACCCGATTGACTCGTACTCGAAATATATCGAATACCCTGAGTTTGAGGAGTATATCTCCAACCTGATTGACAAGGATTGGCTCGGGAAGGTGAACGATATGAAGACCTACCTGCAACGCGGCAAGGAGATTCAGGAGCAGATAAACATCCTGGGTGATGACGGCGTGCCCGTGGATTACCATGAGGAGTTCTGGAAATCGGAGGTGATTGACTTCGTGATTCTGCAGCAGGACGCATTCGACAAGATTGATGCCGTTTGCCCGCTGGAGCGTCAGAAATATATGCTCAACTTGGTGATGGATATCTGCAAACATGACTATGACTTCCAGAATTTCCTGGACGTGAGCGAGTATTTCAAACGTGTCATTAACCTCTGCAAACAGATGAACTACAGCGAGTTCCACTCGGCTGAGTTCGAGGAATATCAAAAGAAACTGAACGATTTATTGGCTGAGAAACAAATAAAAGGGTAAAGTCGTGGCGACCGGTTGTACAATTTTGTACAACCGGCACGGCTACCGTTTTGGAAACATAGCGTTATAATTTGATGTTAGAAGAGTACACAAATAAGATAATACACGGGGATTGCTTGGATGTGTTGAGTAAGTTCCCCGATTGTAGTGTTGACCTTGTGGTTACATCTCCTCCCTATAACTTGAAAAATTCCACGGGAAATGGAATGAAAGATGGAAGAGGTGGCAAATGGTCAAATGCTGCACTTATTCGTGGCTATGAGAATTATGACGATTGTATGCCTAATGACGAGTATGCAAAATGGCAACATCAAGTATTATTGGAGTTGTTGCGTGTTGTCAAGGATGACGGGGCTATTTTCTACAATCACAAGTGGCGTGTGCAGGCAGGTTTGATACAAGACCGCAGAGATATTGTGTACGATGTGCCGCTCCGTCAAATCATTATTTGGCGTCGTAAAGGAGGTATTAACTTCAATGAGGGATATTTTTTGCCGACATACGAGGTCATCTATATGATTGCAAAGAAGGACTTTAAGTTGGCACCTCACGCCAATCGGTTTGGTGATGTGTGGGACATAACGCAGGAGCAGAGGAATGACCACCCTGCGCCATTCCCTGTAGAATTGATAGACCGCATCATCAGTTCCACTCATGCACAGTTAATTTTAGATCCATTTATGGGGTCGGGGACGACTGCTGTCGTTGCAGCGGGATTAGGGCGTAATTTTATTGGAATTGAGAAGTCGGCTAAGTATTGCGAGGCTGCAATGGAGCGCTTGGAACAGAATAAACTTCACCCAGAAGTGGCGAAGTTTCACCAGCAGACATTGTTTTCCCACATAGAGAAAGATTTAAGAAAATCAACCAATTATGAATACGGAACTGCAACACTTTTCTAAGGATATTCTGATAGAAAAGTTCAAGGACATATATGCAATGGGCTGGATTCGCAATGAACGCGGCCGCAATGATGGTGCCGTAGGGAATACATTGGAAGATTTGTTGGGCATTCAAGAGAACAACCTGCCTATTCCTAACGCTGCAGAGTGGGAACTAAAGGCGCAACGCGCTAATACAACCTCGTTGCTCACATTGTTCCATATGGAGCCTTCACCGCGAGCAATGAAAGTGGTTTCCAATATCCTGCTTCAAAAGTATGGTTGGCCGTCTGCAGAAGCAGGCTCAAAATATCCAGAAGACGAAAAATCGTTCCGTGCTACATTATGCGCGACATCTGTGACAGATAGAGGCTTTTCTGTTAATGTCAATAATGCGGAGAAACGTGTTGAAATACAATTTGACAGCACGTATATAGACAACAGACACACAGAGTGGCAGAGGAGCGTAAATGAGCGAGTAGGGCATTTGAATAATTTTGACATTGTTCCGTATTGGGGCTTTGATGATCTGTTTCATAAAGCAGGCGTCAAATTGACGAATTGCTTTTATGTACAAGCAGATGAGAAGTGGGAAATGGTTGATGGGAAACGTCAGAATTATTTTATGTATGACTATGTGTTGAAACTATCGCACTTTGACAAAGACCACTTTATCAAAGCAATACAAGATGGTAAAGTGTATGTAGATTTTGATGCCCGCTCGGGACATAACCATGGGACCAAGTTTAGAATCAGATACACCGACATTCCATTGTTGTATGAGAATGTGGAAGTGATTATAGATAAACGAAATAAATTAAAGTAACAATAATATAATGGCAAAAGCATTTCAAAAGATTTACACCAAGATTACGGCTATCACCAAGGCGACTTGCTCGCTGAAAGCCGAGGGGGTGGGTAACGATGAACTCGCCACCGTAAACGGCAAACTTGCCCAGGTCGTTAAGATTATGGGCGATGATGTTACGCTCCAGGTGTTTGAGGGTACGGAGGGTATCCCCACCAACGCCGAAGTGGTATTCTTGGGTAAGGCTCCGTCGCTGCGCGTAAGCGACCAGTTGGCAGGACGTTTCTTCAACGCCTACGGCGAACCGATTGACGGCGGACCTGCTATCGAAGGCGAGGACGTGGAGATTGGCGGTCCGAGTGTGAACCCTGTGCGCCGTAAGCAACCGTCGGAACTGATTGCTACGGGTATCGCAGGTATCGACTTGAACAACACCCTCGTTTCGGGTCAGAAGATTCCTTTCTTTGCCGACCCCGACCAGCCGTACAACCAAGTGATGGCTAACGTGGCACTGCGTGCCGAAGCCGACAAGATTATCTTGGGCGGTATGGGTCTGACCAACGACGACTACCTCTATTTCAAGAACGTGTTCTCCAATGCGGGTGTGCTCGACCGTATCGTGTCGTTTGTGAACACGACAGAGAACCCTGCTGTGGAGCGTTTGCTTATCCCTGATATGGCATTGTGCGCGGCAGAGTATTTCGCTGTGCAGAAGCATGAGAAGGTGCTGGTTCTGCTGACCGATATGACGCTCTACGCCGATGCGTTGGCAATCGTCAGCAACCGTATGGACCAGATTCCGAGTAAGGACTCTATGCCGGGTTCGCTCTATTCCGATTTGGCAAAGATTTACGAGAAGGCTGTGCAGTTCCCCGATGAAGCAGGTGGCGGAAGTATTACCATTATCGCTGTTACGACCCTTTCGGGCGGCGACATCACGCACGCTATTCCGGATAACACGGGTTACATCACCGAGGGACAGTTGTATCTGCGTCGTGACTCCGACATCGGAAAGGTCATTGTGGATCCGTTCCGCTCGTTGTCGCGTCTGAAACAATTGGTTGCCGGCAAGAAGACCCGTGAAGACCACCCGCAAGTGATGAACGCTTCTGTCCGTCTGTATGCCGATGCGGCTAACGCAAAGACCAAGAAGGAGAACGGTTTCGACCTTACCGACTACGATGAGCGTTGTCTGGCATTCGCCAAAGACTACTCGAGCCAAATTCTGGCAATTGATGTCAATATCAACACCACTCAGATGTTGGATGTTGCATGGGCACTTTTTGCCAAATACTTCAAGCCCGAAGAGGTGAATATCAAGCAAGCATTGATAGATAAATACTGGGTAAAGTGATTTTGCAAGCAAAATCGTAGTATTAGTAGTATTCGTAATTTTCGTAGTTTCCGTATGCAAGTCTTTTCATTTGAGGAACTGATAATCTGGCAAGAAGCACGAGTGATTGTAAAGGACATCTACTCTATTTTTGAGCAGAGTCGGGATTATGATTTCAAAAGTCAAATTAATAGTGCCGCCATTTCGATAATGAATAACATAGCAGAGGGATTCGACAGAAACAAGAATGCGGAAGATAGAAAGCAGTTTAGGAATTTCTTGAACTATTCCTATGGTTCTTGTGGAGAGGTACGAAGTATGTTGTATATGGCTGAAGATTTGGGGTATTTATTACCGAGTGAGGCTCAAGTATTACGTACAAAATGTTATAGTTTATCTTGTAAGATTATAGCTTTCATGAATACTCTACGATAAAGGTTGGTGCAATTCACGAAGACAACGTAAAATACGAAAATAACGTAAAATACGGTGTCGCAAGACACCCAAAACTATGGCTATTCAATATCAATTTAATAAAACATCCTTGCAGGGACTGGAGAAGGACCTCAAGATGCGGCAGCGTACTCTGCCTACGCTTCAGAGCAAGGAGTCAGCCCTCCGGCTCGAGGTGAAGAAGGCAAAGGACGAAATCAAAGCCCTCGATGCAGAGGTAGACCGCCGTATCAAGGACTATGACCAGATGCTGGCACTGTGGGGCGAGTTCGACACCAGTCTGATTCATGTGGACGATGTGAAGATGTCTATCAAGAAGATTGCCGGTGTGCGCGTGCCTGTGCTGGACGAGGTAGTCTATTCCACCAAGGAGTTCAGTCTGTTCTCCAGCCCTAAATGGTTTGCTGACGGCTTTGAGCAACTCAAGGCGATAGCCGATGTGGGTATCCGTCAGGAGTTCGTGCGCCGCAAGGTTGACTTGTTGGAGTACGCCCGCAAGAAGACGACACAGAAGGTGAACCTGTTTGAGAAAGTGCAGATACCCGGGTATCAGGACGCTATCCGCAAGATTAAACGCTTTATGGAGGACGAGGAGAACCTGTCCAAGTCAAGCCAGAAGATTGTGAAGTCGAAGCGCGAAGCGGAGGCACGTGCGGAAGAACAAAGAAAGGAGGCTGCCGTATGATTACGCAAATGAAGAAGTACACCTTCCTGGTGTTCCATCGCGACTATGATACTTTCCTCACGCAACTGCGTGACCTGGGGGTAGTTCATATCACGGAGAAGGCTGCCGGTATGGCAGATGACGAGCAGTTGCAGGCATTGCTTCAGAAGGCTGACCACATCAAGAAGACCCTTGCGCAGGGTGCTCCCGACCAACTATTGCAGGAGAAAGCCAATATCGAGCAGCGTATTGCCGCCACGAAGAAAGAGGCAGAGCGTATGGCTGTTTGGGGCAATTTTTCGGCAGAGCGCATTGCCGAACTGCGCCAAGCGGGCTATGCGTTGCACTACTACGCATGTCCGACCAAGCAGTTTGAGCAGGAGTGGGGCATCAGCGTGGCAGAACAGGAGTCGCGCACGTACTTTGTGCAGGTAAGTCACGTGGGTGAGATATTGCCCGAACTGCCTGATTGTTGCCATGAACAGACGCTCAATGAGAAGTCGGCAGCCGACTTGCAGAAGGACATCGACGGGCTTAACGGGTTGCTGGTGGCGCAGAATGCACGTATCGAACTCTGGGCGAAAGAGAATATCCCTGCTTTGGAGAAGGAGTTGAAAGAGACCAGACAACAGATTGACTGGAAGCGTGTTACGCTTAATACAGACACTCTGGCAGAGGGCAGTCTGAAGTTGTTGGAGGGATTCTGTCCGATTGACAAGGAGAAGGAACTTAACCAACTGCTGGAACAGCAAAACGTTTACTATCAAGAAGAAGACCCTACGGAGGAGGACAAGACACCTATCAAGTTGCATAACAATTGGTTCGTAAGGCTCTTCGAGCCGCTTACCGGTATGTATGGCTGGCCGTCCTATCAGGAGTTTGACCCAACCCCTATCCTGGGTCCGTTCTTCCTGCTGTTCTTCTCGCTGTGTATCGGTGATGCGGGCTATGGTCTTGTGCTGATACTTATAGGTTTTCTCATCTATAAGGACAAACTCAAGATTGATATGTTCAAGGGCATGGGTCCCATCATTATGGCACTTGGCGTGGGTTCGACCATAGTCGGGTACCTTATGGGCGGGTTCTTCGGCATCAATATCTTCCAAGCCGAATGGTTCCCCGCATGGGCGAAAGTGCCTATGTTCAACAACCTGGGTGAAGGAACGACCGGCAAGATTACCGTGGCAGGGCAGGATTATGACGTGATGATGGTGCTCGCTATCGTCATTGGTGTCTTCCATATCTGCTTGGCAATGACCGTCAAGGCTATCTCCTACACCGTCCGCTACGGGTTCAAAAACACGCTTTCCGCGTGGGGGTGGCTCATCTTGGTGGTCGGAGGTATTGCTACGGGCATATTGGCAATGCTGAAGGTTCTCAGTCCTGAGGCTACTCAGATTGTGCTTATCGTCATCGGAGCCGTGTCGGCATTGGGTATCTTCGTCTTCAACACATGGGGGCGCAACCCGCTTATCAATATCGGTTCGGGCTTGTGGGATACCTACCAGATGGTCACCGGTCTGTTGGGCGATGTCCTTTCTTATATCCGTCTCTATGCCCTCGGCTTGGCAGGCGGTATGCTGGGTATGGCATTCAACCAACTTGGCGAGATGGTGCTCGGCACAACGCCCAACGTGGGTACGTGGATTGGCTTTATCCTCATCATCACTTTCGGGCATGTGCTCAACCTGCTCATGGCGTGTCTGGGTGCTTTCGTCCACCCGTTGCGTCTGAGTTTCGTGGAGTACTTCAAGAACGCAGGTTATGAGGGACAAGGTGTTCTGTATCAACCGTTTAAGAAATAATCAACAAGGTCTTCTGTGTCTATGCCGATATGGAAGACCACCCATAGAAAATAAATAAACAAATTAAATACAACTCATTATGATTGAATCACTTTTAGGTTATCTCGGCTTGGGCCTTATGTTAGGTCTGTCGGGTGTAGGTTCTGCGTACGGCACCACGATTGCGGCAAACGCTGCGGAGGGTGCTCTGAAGAAGAACAAAGAAAAATCGTCGGCTTACATGATTCTGTCGGCACTTCCTGCCACGCAGGGTCTGTACGGTTTCGTGGCATTCCTGATGCTACAACACTGGCTGACAGAGAACCCAATCCTCCTTTTCGGTATCGGTTTGGGTACGGGTATTGTGTTCCTTCTCTCGGCTATCCGTCAGGGACAAACAGCAGCCAACGGTATTGCGTCTATCGCACAAGGCAATGATGTGATGACCAACACCATGATTTACTGCGCTCTTCCTGAGTTCTACGCCATCTTGTCGCTCGTTGCAGCGTTGATGATTAAGTAAATCGTCTGTTTCAAATCTTCTCCAATTGGGAGAAGAGAAACAATAAAGGCTTCCTTACGTGTGTGGGGGAGCCTTTTTTACAATAAATAGGGGGTGGAGAGACGGGTGATGAACTATCTTTCCCTTGGTGCAAACAAGGAATGGCTGTTTAATGTTATTTTACAATAAGCATTGTGCGGTGCTGCGATAACTCGTTGTACTCCCGAAGTTCTCTCGGTATTCTCTCGGGGATTTGTGCTGTTAGCGGGTGTTTGCAATAGTTTATAATTGTAAGATTTGTGACTTATCTATGAGAGTTTGTGGGGCAGGCACTTCATTTCTCATCGGGGTGTTTCGCTTATGGGGCGTATGTCGTGGTGTAGCGGGGGATTAATGAACTCGTTTGAGACCGACCAACCTGTCGTAGCGGCAGCCAAAGGGGCGGTAGTACATATATACAGTGTACTCGTTTTGCGTCTGCCAGTGTGAGCCTTCCAGAGGCAGGAGTGTGGCAGCGGTGTCTGTGGCTTTGCCGTTGTCTTGTGGGGACACCACGTAATATAAGTAGTCGTATGCGCCTTGCTTGAGATAGGCGTAGAGGTAGTAGCACTGTTCGTCGGGGTCGTATTGCATGATGTTATCGGCAGAGAAAAGGTTGTAGAACAGCCCTCCTCCGACGCAGACGTGTCCATCCATAACCGGTTGATTGACAGGCAGACAGAAATGCACCCACACGTATTCGGCATCCACATCCGGGTCATCGGTTTTCTCCGCATTGATGCGCCACTGCCCATTGGTGTCGTATTCCGTGAGATAGCCTAACCCCTCTCGTCCCGCCCCTTTGGAAAGCGTGCCCCGTATGGCGTCCAAATCCAGCAGTGCGTGGTATTCGCCTTGTGCGTAGCGCATCTTATCCACGTGATAGCCGGCATAATAGACGGAATAAGCATCGAAATGCCGGAACTCATTGCCGCCTTCGAAGATAAGTTCGCGTTTGTTGGAGTATCGAAGCCGAGCAGGCTCAACATAGGTGGGTGCGGTGAGGGTGACTTGGTTGTCGGTTCTGCCATTCTGCTGCACGACCACCGATACAAGTGAGGGGTCTTTGATGTCAAGTGCAGCCGTATTGATGTTGATGTCGAGTTGCTGGTACCGGCCGTCGAACTCGATGTCGGTGTTGGAGCGCACTTGCGCGGAGATGTCTGCCAGCGGTTCAACGACAGAGAAACAGACGGTTGCAACCAGTTGGTTGATGTCGCCATCCTCGTAAATGAGCAGGGCATAGTTGCCGCTGACGGTGAGTTGCATATCGGTATTGGGGAAGGTGAAGGCGTAGTGGGTGTAGGCCTGTTGGGTGGTCGTGGATGAGGCGTAGTCGGTGATGTCGGCGGTAGTGAACCCTTGCAAATACTCGAAACTGCTAAGTGCGGAAGGTGTCCAATCGCGGTTGAGGTGACGGACGGTGTAGGAGTATTGCCGCAGGTTGTGGCTCATCTCGTCGAAAGAGATTTCGAGTGTATTTGCAGGGTCGGAGCCATCGATGCTGCTGTCGTCATGCAGGATTAGGTAGGGGCGTTGCAGTGCTTCCGATTGGACATACTGCACCCGCAGGGTACGGATACCGGGTTGCAACGTGCGTGTGCGGTATTGCGCAGAGCAGATGCCTGTGCTGCATATCATAGTGAGCAGTGCAATTGCGATAAGGCGCGTCCAGATTTGAGGGATAGTCATGCATTCGTAGTTTTATATGTCTGCAAAATTACAAAAAAACGGGCAAACAGCCAAAGATATTTGCACAGACCAAAAAAAAGCAGTACTTTTGCAACCGCTTTTCAGCGGGTGGCATATTGCCACTGTGGCTCAGTTGGTAGAGCAACGCATTCGTAATGCGTGGGTCGGCGGTTCGAGTCCGCCCAGTGGCTCAAAAGAAAAATAGATTGGAAATCAGCATGTTAGTGAGTGCTAATGTGCTGTTTTTTTTTGTGCTATACCGCAAACGGCTGCATAGTAAAGTTGCTTCGAGTTCAACAGACAGAAAGCGTGTGATAAGGGAAATTGAGGCTGCCTATGCTTGTCAGACAGCCTCTCTGTTGTATCGAACTCGCTTGAAATCAGTGTGTCGTAAAAAAGAACACAATATGCATTATTGGTACTACTTTACCAACAAAAAGTGCGGAAAAGCAGTATCTTTGCATCGTGATTCGAGGTGTCGAATCCGGTAGGCTGCAGACGTAAGCAGCCCGTGTTCTTTGACGTACGAATACTGCCCGTGAGGGTAGTGGAGGGAGTATAGACTCCTTCGGCAGGGACAAAGGTGTCTCTGTAAAACAGAAACAGAGGTTGCCCGAACTGGTCAGGCACCCCTATTTCTATTTACCAAGCCAATGATGCAGAGCGATAATGAACTCTACTCAGTCCACAGGGCTTTGTATCGCTTGGAGCACTCCATAACGTCCGCGGACTTTTGGAGATTCCGCAGACACTTAATGCTTTGCTCCGGCCTTACGCTTCACGTCACGCAATGGAAGTTACTGTATCACCTTACTTGCTCTGGGTAGATTTGTCTTCCGACTCCTCGTTGAAGGGTTGCCAAGAGGTCTGAAGCATACGCTGGTAAGAGCGGTAACGCCATTGTGCGTTGTCACGCGCAGCGCGGAACAGGTCGGCAGCCTCGGTCGGGTACTGCTTCATCACGGAAGCGAAACGTACCTCACCTTTCAGGTAGTCTTCGAACTTATCCCACTGCGGCTCCTTCGAGTCAAGCGAGAACGGATTCTTGCCCTCGTTCTCCAACTCGGGGTTGTAACGCCACAAGTGCCAGTAACCACATTCAACTGCTTTTGCTTCTTCAGCCTGGCTCTTGCCCATACCGGCTTTCAGACCATGGTTGATACACGGAGCGTAAGCGATGATGAGCGACGGTCCGGGATAAGCCTCTGCCTCGCGGATAGCCTTGAGGGTCTGTGCCTGGTCGGCACCCATAGCAATTTGGGCCACATAGACATAACCATAGGTGGTGGCAATCATACCAAGGTCTTTCTTGCGCACACGCTTACCCATAGCGGCAAACTTGGCAATCGCACCGAGAGGAGTCGATTTGGAAGCCTGTCCGCCGGTGTTGGAGTACACCTCGGTATCGAGTACGAGGATATTGACATCCTCACCCGAAGCGATGACGTGGTCGAGTCCGCCATAACCGATGTCGTAGGAAGCACCGTCACCACCGATAATCCACTGGCTGCGTTTAACGATATGGTCTTTGTATTTGAGAATCTCTTTGCAGGTGTCGCAACCGCAAGCCTCCATAGCAGCCACCATAGGCTCGTAGAGGCGTTTGGTAACCTCTGCACTCTGCTGGTTCTCAAGCCATTCCTTGAACATAGCCTTCAGTTCGTCGGAGCAGCAGGTGCACTCTTGCGCCTTGGTCATCAACGAAGCCAGACGCTCACGCATCTTGCGGTGTGCAATCTGCATACCGAGACCGTACTCGCAGAAGTCCTCGAACAGCGAGTTCGACCATGCCGGACCGTGTCCTTTGTCATTGGTGGTATAAGGAGTGGAAGGTACGGAACCAGAGTAGATAGAGGTACAACCCGTAGCGTTAGCCGCAATCTCACGGTCGCCGAAGAGTTGGCTGATGAGTTTCAAGTACGGAGTCTCACCGCAACCCGAGCATGCACCCGAGAACTCGAACAGCGGAGTAGCGAACTGCGAGTTCTTGACATTCGACTGGATATCAACGAGATGTTGCTTGCTCTTGATGTTCTCCACGCAGTAGTTCCAGTTGGCAGCCTCAGCCTCTTGTCCCTCGAGCGGAACCATAGTGAGGGCTTTGCCGAGTTTCGGATTACCCGGGCAGACATCCACGCAGTTGCCGCAGCCGAGGCAGTCCATAACGCCTACCTGCATACGGAAATGCATACCTTTGAGAGCAGCAGGTGCTTTCATCTCGCGCGTTGCACCGTTGATACCCTTCACCTCCTCGTCATCAGCCACGAACGGACGGATGCAAGCGTGAGGGCAGACATAAGCGCACTTGTTACACTCGATACAGTTGTCTGCGTTCCAAACCGGCACGAAAGTCGATACACCGCGTTTCTCGTACTTAGCAGTACCCGACGGCCATGTACCATCCTCGATGCCCTTGAATGCAGAAACAGGCAGCAAATCGCCATCCTGACCATTGATAGGACGAACCACGTTGTTGATGAAATCGTCGCCGTCGGTCGGTTTTACCACGTCTGCATTGATGTCCAAGTTCGACCAAGCGGGGTCGATGTCGAGCAAGTGGTACTCACCGCCACGATCCACGGCTGCATAGTTCTTGTTGACCACATCCTCGCCTTTCTTGCCATACGACTTCACGATGAAGTGCTTCATCTCCTCAACGGCTTTCTCTACAGGGATAACCCCCGTAATACGGAAGAACGCCGATTGGAGGATGGTGTTAGTACGGTTGCCCAGACCAATCTCCTGCGCAATCTTGGTAGCGTTGATGTAGTAAACCTTGATATTGTTGTCAGCGAAGTACTTCTTCACTTTGTTCGGCAGGTTCTTAGCCAACTCTTCGCCCTCCCAGATAGTATTCAGGAGGAACGTACCGCCTTTCTGCAAACCGCGTGTAACATCGTACATGTGAAGGTATGCCTGTACGTGGCAAGCCACAAAGTTAGGCGTGGTAACGAGGTAGGTAGAATGGATAGGTTCGTCGCCGAAACGGAGGTGCGAGCAGGTGAAACCGCCCGATTTCTTCGAGTCGTAGGAGAAGTATGCCTGGCAGTATTTGTCGGTGGTATCACCGATAATCTTTACCGAGTTCTTGTTGGCACCTACGGTACCGTCAGCACCCAAGCCGTAGAACTTGGCCTGGAACATACCCTTGCCGCCCATAGCGATTTCCTCACCGACGGGGAGCGAAGTGAAGGTAACATCGTCGTTGATACCCACGGTGAAATGGTTCTTCGGGCAGGGCAGAGCGAGGTTCTCGTAAACAGCCAGCATCTGTGCAGGCGTGGTGTCGTTGGAGCCCAAGCCGTAGCGACCGCCGACAACGAGGATATTGTTCAGCCCGAGTTCGTCAAGAGCGTCTTTAACATCGAGATACAGCGGTTCGCCGTTGGCACCCGGCTCCTTGGTACGGTCGAGCACGCAGATACGTTTTACCGAAGCGGGCAGTGCCTCTTTGAGGTATTTCAGGCTGAAAGGACGATAGAGGTGTACGTTAATCATACCCAACTTGTTGTTGCCCTTGGCAGCCTCATAGTCAATCACCTCGCGGATAGCCTCGCAAGCCGAACCCATACAGATGATGATGTTCTCGGCATCAGCGGCACCATAGTAGTTGAACGGACGGTATTTGCGACCGGTAATCTCCGAGATCTTGTCCATATAGTCGCTCACGATGTCAGCCACAGCGTCATAGTACGAGTTGCAACTCTCGCGGTGGGTGAAGAACACATCGGGGTTCTCCGCCATACCCTTCATCACAGGGTGCATAGGACTCAACGCACGCTCGCGGAACTCCTGCAGTGCCTCCATATCCACCAACGGACGGAGGTCCTCCATATCCACCACCTCAATCTTCTGATACTCGTGGCTGGTACGGAAACCGTCAAAGAAATTGAGGAACGGCACACGGCTCTTGATAGTAGAGAGGTGAGCCACACCGGCGAGGTCCATCACCTCCTGCACGCTGCCCTCGGCGAGCATAGCGAAACCGGTCTGTCGGCAAGCCATCACGTCCTGATGGTCGCCAAAGATACAAAGCACGTGGCTTGCCAGCGTACGAGCCGACACGTGGAAGACGGTAGGAATCAATTCGCCCGCAATCTTGTACATGTTCGGAATCATCAGCAGCAGACCCTGCGAAGCAGTAAACGTAGTGGTCAGCGCACCGGCATTGAGCGCACCGTGTACTGCACCGGCAGCACCGCCCTCCGATTGCATCTCCTGAACCATCACGGTCTCGCCGAACATGTTCTTGCGCCCGGCAGCCGCCCACTCGTCTACGTTCTCTGCCATAGGCGAACTCGGCGTGATAGGATAGATAGCCGCCACCTCGGTGAACATATACGCGATATGCGCCGCAGCAGCGTTACCATCACATGTAATAAACTTTTTCTCTTTCATTTTACTAATTACCTTATATATTTCTAATACCTAATCTCTAATCCCTAATCCCTAATCCCTAATCCCCGTCCTCTTCTCTCCCCTCCTTTGAAGGAGGGGGCGGGGGAGGTCCTTAGTACAAAAACCCGAACATCCACATCGGTATATTCTTGCCCTCGCCCGTTTCTATATCTGCTATGGCGCAATGCCGTATGCCGCTTTTCTCCGGCGCACTCGCGTAGGCGTCCATGTAGTACTTGCCGTCGATGATGAACATCGCACTCCTGTCCGTGGCATTTATCTTGTGGTTGCCGTGCAGGGATGTGTAGAAGAACGTCTCTGCCAATGTCTTCGCATCGGGCTCGCGCGTCGAGATGGCGTAGCACAGGTTGGTGTTCTGCATATACACCTTGCGCGGCTTCAGCGGATACTGCCGGTCCTCCTGATACAGAAGGTTCAGCAGTCGCGCGTCCTTCAGGTACTTGATATAGTTCATCGTCGTCGAGCGCGAGCAGTCTATCGCCTGCGACAGGTTGGTGATATTCAGCGGACAAGGCGTCTCTTGCAGCATGATATACAGCAACTTGCGCAACTTGCGCAACGAACCCACATCTATCTGTTTTATCAGCAGCACATCCACCTCCAACACCATATTCATCATCTTCAGCAGCGACTCCGAGAAGTCGTGCGGCTCCAAGAACAGCGGATAGTACCCATGGTGCAGATAATTCCCGAAATGCTCAATGGGGTGTACCTGCTTGCACACCTCTTGGGCTATCTCTACGTGGTTCTGCAGTATGTCCTCCAACGTATGCGCACACAGGCTCAGCCCCAATGTCACATTCAGATACTCGCGGAACGAGAACCCCCGCAGGTTGTACAGATGTACCGACGCCCCTATATCGCGGTTGTCTTCAATCAATCGCATCACTGGCGATGCCGCGAACACGATACGCAACTTCGGATACTGGTAGAAGCACATCGCCAATTCGCGCGACCAATCGGGGTACTTGAACGCCTGGTCTATCAGCAGCACCTTGCCCCCCTCGCGCACAAACTCACCCGCAAACTCCACTATCGAATGTTCGGTAAAATAGAAGTCGTTCAGGTTGATATACAGCATGTGTTTGGCCAGTTCGGGGTCTTTCTCGCGGGTCTCCTTCACGTAGTGAAGCAGAAAATCCGTCTTGCCCGCACCACGACCGCCTTTGATGGCTATCAACCGGTCGTTCCAATCGATTTCATCCATCAGCATACGCCGTATGGGCACGTGCACGTGCTCCACCAAATAGTCGTGTGTCTTCTTGAATGCCTCTAACATAAGCCAAACTTTTTCGCGCTGCAAAGTTACTACTTTTTTCTGTATTTTGCAATATCCGTATTGCATTTCTATGATAACCGTACAAAAGGGGTGATAAGCAACGATTGGTTGATATTCCGGTTGGAGGGTATATCAGATTTGCTTGGCTTTACATGTCTTCGACATTGACGGCTTAATCACATACTAATCACATTGCATACTAATCTCATACTCTTATCCCGAGAAAGACACGGGATTATGAGCGGGCGATAGTATCGCCCTGCTAAGAAACAGTATAATAAATGAGGGGACGGAGTGGAACCGTAGAGCGCAATAAAGAGAAGATACAGGGGAAAATATGACAGGAGTTCAGTCGGAATGCGGGGAGAAGCAGAGGGGATTACACCTGCTCTATCTTGTTCATTGCCACATAGATAAGGTAGCCTTCCACGCTGTACCCCATCTTTTGCAAGAGGGTCATATAGTCGCGTACCTGTTCGTGGTACCGGCGCTTGTGCTCGCTGCCGAACTTGTAGTCGATGACAACCGCATGGTTGCCGCTGAGCATGACGCGGTCCGGACGGCAGGTACTGCCTTCGGGCATGAGAATATCGCGCTCGGTGAGGATAGAGTATGTGCCGTCGAACCAGTCGGTATGTTGCTCTGTTTCAAGTAGTTGCCTTAGTTGTTGCAGTTGCTCGCGGAGCAATGGGGCTTGTGTGGCAGTGATGTGCCCGTTGTCTGAAAGGCGTTGCAAAGATGAGTCCGCGTCATTCCACGTGGCGATGCAGGACAACCATTCGTGCATCAGGATACCGAGGTCGATGGTTGCCAAAGGGGTATCGGGCGCGAAATCGTCCTCTGCGCGGCTGCGGAGCATGAGTCGCTCACCAATGGGCGAGGAGACATATTGCGCCTCACGGGTGTGCGTATCGGCTGTGTCGGCGTGTTTGCGGGGACTCAAATCGCCCTCTGCCGTGCGGAGATAGGTGCCGGTTTCGTCCAAATCGTTGCGGTAGAGGTGTGATAACAGGTGCCCTATGTTGGCTATTTTCGGGTTGCCCTTGCTGTCGTTGGAGCACATCTCGCCGAAAGCGTAGAGACGGTATTTGGGACGGGTGAAGGCTACGTAGGTGAGGTTGAGGTTGTCGATGTACTGCGATACGACTTCGCGTATGTAATCATCACGGAACCAAGTGTTTAGCAACCTGCTGCTTGCGGGAACTGCCACCAGCGGCATACGGCAGAAAGGCTCGTTGTGCGGGGTGCACCAGAGGACTTCGGTGGCGCGAATCTTCATCACATCCCACGTGAGGAAGGGCAGAATGACGACGTCGAACTCCAGCCCTTTGCTGCTGTGAATGGTCATGATGCGGATAGCATCGCCGGCATAGGGTGACGGCACGGAGGCACGCTGCGATTTGCGTTCCCAGTATTCGAGGAAAGACGCGACATCTGCCACGCGGTTCTGCGTGAACTGATAGGCGTAGTCCTGAAAGGTGGTGAGGTACGGCAAGGCACCCTCCTGTTCGGTGAGGCGGAGTGCGCAGATGAGGGACTGCACCTGCTCGTAGAGAGGCAGGAGACGGGCATGCTCGATGGCGGCGGTTTCGTCGTCGGTGAAGACGGGATGTAGTTGGCGGATTTGTGCGTCAACTATCTCATTTACAGTGTTTTGCATGCGTAGTACCTGTTGCTGCAAGAGGCACACGATGAGTTGCACGGCGGGGTGCGATTGGACGCGCAAGCCCTCTGCCGATTGGACGTTGTAGCCGTGGTCGATGAGGTAGTGAGAGAGCGTCTCGGCTTCGCGTGTCTGCCGCACAAGCATAGCCACATCGCCCATGGCAAACCCCTCGTCTTTCAGTTGTTCCAACAGGGGCGGCAGTGCGTCAAGGCATTGCTGCTCAACGTTTTCGCTTTCGAAGAACTGCATCCGGAAGACACCCGGCAGGTGCTTCTGCGCGTCTTGGTGGACACTCTGCGGGGCATAGATACGCCGCACAGAGTCTGACAGGTCGGGGGTGTGCCACTCGGTGGCATTCGCGTCCAAGCAGTCGGCTACCCAATTGCTGTATCGCGATATAACCTCCTCATTCTCAGCCACTACCACGGGGGCAGTGCGCCAGTTGTCCTTCATAGCGGGCAGGCAGGTGTTGGCAAACTCGTGTTCCACTTCGTCCAACAGCCGCCACTCGGAGTTGCGCCAGCGGTAGATGCTCTGTTTGACATCGCCCACGATAAGGTTGGAGCGGTTTAACGCCTCGGCTTCTTCGATGAGCGGGCGGAAATTCTCCCATTGCAGGCTGCTGGTGTCCTGAAACTCGTCCATCATAAAATGGTGCAGATACTGCCCGATACGCTCGTAGATAAAGGGCGCGTCCTGCCCATCTATAATGTTGTTAATCAGTATGTTGATATCCGAAATTGGCAGTCGTCCGAGTTGTCGGTTGGTGGCTTCAACCTGCCCTGCCACGTCTTGCAGGAGCCCCGTGGCATAGAGGTTGCGGAGTATGGCGTCGGCGGTGTAGTAGTCGCGCATGCGCGTGCCGGTGAATAGATCGTGCATCTGCTCGAACAGCGGTTGGAGGTGCTGCTCGTAGAGTGCGGCGATGTCTGCCTGCTGCGCCTTGGTGGTCTTGCTGACGGCGCAGAGGGACTTGGGATTGTCGAGGACTTTGAGGAAAGTTGCTCCGAGACCTTTGTCGATGAGGTCGTTGAGGGGTTTGGTGAATGGTATGAGTGCTTTGGTGTTCAGCCCCTCCACGCCGTTGGTGAGCGTGCGGACTTGTGCCTGTAATTGGCTGATATACTGCTCGGTATCGGAGCAAATACGTTTGAGTTCGGCTTGGTATCTTCGCAGTCCGTCCTTGTCGGCAAAGGCTTTGCGCACTTCGCCAAGGTGGCGGATGAGTTGTTCGCGCAGCAGTTCCCGTGAGAACTGCCCGACCGCATCTTTGGGGTTCCAGCGGCTGTCGTTGTCGATATTGTCCTGCGAAAAGGCTGTGAGCCAACCGGTTACGGTGTCGTCTTGCCGGTTGCGCACCTGACGAAAGACATCGTCCACGGCTTGCAGGATGATTTCCTCGCCGTCCATGGAGAGGTCGTAGGTGGTGGGCAGTCCGAGTTCCATGGCAAAGGTGCGGATGACCTGTTGGAAGAACCCGTCAATGGTGGAGACGGAGAAATGGGTGTAGTCTTGCAGTATGCCCACCATCAGTTTCTGCGCGCGTGCCTGTATCTCGTCCAGCCGTAGCCCGCACTCGCGAATGAGGTCGGTGAGGTAAGGTGAATCGCTCGGCGTAACAGACAGTGTATAAAGCGATTGCAGGATTCGCTCCTTCATCTCGGCGGTGGCTTTCTTCGTGAAGGTAACCGCGAGAATATGGCTGTGCGGAAGACGGTTGTCGGTGGTGTGCCGATAGTCGGTGAGCATCATTTTCAGATACTCGCGCGTCAGCGTATAGGTCTTGCCGCTGCCTGCCGATGCCTTGTAGATGCTGAGCATAACTAATTGTGTACAACCAGTTTATATCCTGCCATTGTGTGCGATTCTTGCACACGATATTGTTTCAGAGCATAGCCTGTAACTCCCGTTTGCGGCGTGCAAAAGCCGCCATTCAAGTCGAATTGTTCGCCGCAGGTAGGGCAGACGGCAAACATACCGTCGATTTCCACAGGTTTGTTGCGTAGCAGACATTTTGGGCAGCAGAGGTCGGCGGCACGATAGGTGTTGAAGCCGTCCACCCAAACGAGCAATCCTGCATAGCCGATAAAATCTTCCTCGAAACGGCGTTCCTTGATGGGAGGTAGCGTTTGGAAGCCATTGTCTTTCATGAAGTTAGGGTGCTCTGTGGTTACGTTGACGGTGTATCGCACAAGGGCATAAGGCACAGGACTTTCCCGATACGAATTGTCGTCGCATGCCGCCAATCCCAATGCTATACACCCTATTGCAAACCAGCGTTTTAGCATTAGTTGACGCTCTCTAATGTCACCTCAAAAATCAGTGTGGTATAAGGGGGAATATAACTGCTATTGCCCTCGGCAACACTGTTTCCTTTACTTCCGTAACCTAATTCCCATGGGATATAGAATCGGTATGTATCAAACTGCTTCATCCTCTTCAAGCCTTCAATGAAGCCGTCTACAAAGGCGGTGGTGTATGCGGTGTAGGAGTCGGACGAATCGAATTCGTAGCCGTTGATAAGACTACCCTTATAACTGATAGTCACAACCTTAGAGTCGTCAGGTCGTATCGGGTAACCCGTGCTTGGTCCCGATTGTATGACCTCGTACTGCAACCCCGTCGGAGTCGTTATCACGCCCTCTTTCTTGCCGTTCTCGATGAGCCACAACTCGTTCTGCGCTTTCCAATCCAACCAGTCGTTTTGTTTGCAGCCGCTGAAAGCAGCGACCAACAATAGTAGTCCTATTAGATGTTTTGTTTTCATAATCAATCGTTTATGCTCCTACTGCGCCAGCCAGAGACTCGGGTTGAGTATGGAGCGGTCTTTGTATATTTGGAAATAAAGTTCCGTTTTGTTGTCCTCGGAGGTGTCGGTGTAGATACTGCCGATAGATTGTTTTGCTTTGACCTTGTCGCCCTGCTTGACGTAGATTTTTTTCAGGGGCGAATAAACGCTGCGGTAGTTACCATGCTGCACGATTACTGCATAGTTGCCGTTCATCTGGGCGCACCATGTTACCTCGCCCTCGTATATCGCCCGCGCGTCTGCGCCCTGTACGGTTTGCAGATAGATACCCTTGTTATCCACTGTAACGTGCTCATGCACAGGGTGTTGGTGCTTGCCGAAGTAACCGCTGATATACCCTTTCTCTACGGGCCACGGCAGTCGCCCTTGGTTTGCCTCGAAGCCGCCTGCTATCAACTTCTGCTCTTTGGTGAGGGTGGTTGTGGTGCGTACTTGTTTTGCCACCATCTCCTCTATCTTTCTGTTCAGAGCGTCCACTTGCTGTTGCTGCTTCTTCTGTTTGGCGAGGAGGTTCTTCTCCTGCTTTTTCAGGCTTTGGAGCATGGTCCGTTGTTGCCGCTCGTCTTTCGCCAGTTTGTCCTGCTCGCGTTTTTGCGTCTTCAACGCGGTGGCACGGTCGTCACGACGTTGTGCCAACAGGTCGTTCTGTATGTCAATGTCCGTCTGAAGACTCTCAATCTTCTTCACCTGTTCTTTGCGGTAGGCGGCGAACTGCTGCATATATTGGATGCGCCGCAACATCTGTTGGAAGTTCTCCGCCGACAACAGGAACAGCAGCGGCGACTGCTGCATATCCGCGTAGTGCGTCTCGCGAATGAGGTTGGCATAGTCGCGCTTGCATGCCTCCAACTCCTCTTGCAGGCTCTGACGCTGCTTGCGCAACCCGCCCATCTCTTTGTCCAAGGCGGAAATCTCCGAGTTGATGGTGGCAATCAACTTCTTACGTGTGCGGATGTCGTTGTTCAGCAGGTTCAGTTTGTTCACGGTCGCCGTCTCCGTCTTCTTGGTCTGACGGAGCATCTTGTCCGTTTGCTCCAACTGCTGTTGCAGCGCGCGTTGCTTCTTCTGCAATTCTTTCACGCTCTCTGCCGACACGGGCAATGCCAGCAGCGCGCACATTATATATATAAGGTGTCGTCTCATATCGGCAATATCGTGTGTAGAGGTACTCGTTTGTATTTACGTGTGTCCTGTCGTGAGGGCTTTTTTAGGGTGTCGTACTCGCGGCTGCTGAACGAACAATCCACTTGCAGCCGGTGTTCCCCTGCCGTAAATGTCTTGCTCACTCTGGCTGACTTCTTGGGTGTAACAGGCTCAGTAACAAAGTCTTGTATCATCTTATAACTCGGTACGGGCTGTATCTTGTGTGCGGCATCGTGGTAACTAAGCACGGCATAGCGGCGGTTCATCTTGTCGAACACCCAAACGCTGTCCTTGGTGGCTTCCACGCGTGCCATCTCGATGCCCAACATAGGCTGCAACGATATGACTACCAACTCATTGCGCCACAATTGCACTGTGCAACTCATAGAGTATCTGTGCTCGTCCAGCACCAATGTGGTGGTGGCACGCTGCGTCAATGTATGGTAGCGCGTGGGCACGTCTTTCTGCACACGGCACGAACTCAATGCCGCCACGCACAGGATAAATACCCATATTGTCAGTCTCTGTTTCATTTCTTCTGTCTTTTTTGTATGACTTTGTAGTGCTGCCGTATCTCTTTATCTGTCTCACCGTCAGCGTGTTCCATGGCTCGCTGAATGTAAAACCACGCCGACTCATAGTCGCCCGTATGGTACATAATCCATGCGTAGGTATCCAGATAAATCGGATTGGACGGTTCATTCATAATGGTGACACGCGACAACTGTTCCGCACGTTCCAAGTCTCCTCCGGATATGCACAAACTCCATGCCAAATTGTTCATTAACATCAAGTTACGTGGGTCCATACGCAGCACCGCAGAGTATGCCTCCACCATCTTTTCTGCGGGTTGCTTGGTCTGTTCGTACAACTGCAATCGGAACATCTGAAACTGCCCGTTGTTGGGGTCTGTATCCAAGTACCGTTCTATCTCGGCTATGGCTTGTTTCTCGTTGTGCATCAGCACGTTAAGTCGGTAACGCTGCATTGCGCTCATAGCGTCATAACCGTTTATCGAGTCCAACTGCTCCTGCACAGCCAACGCCTTTTTGTATGCCCCTGTCACGACGTATGCTTTTTGCAGCATCTCCCGCACATCGGCATCCTGCTTGTTGCGTGCCGCCACGCCCTCCATCAGACGGATAGCCTCTTTCTGTTGCGGCTTCTGCTCTGTCTGCAGCAACATCAGCGCGTAGCGGTACCAGTATTCATCGGGGGCTAACTCGTACGCACGTTTGAAATAAGGTTGGGCGTCTTGGTGCATCGCCTCAAGGAAACACCCCATATAGTTGTTCACCGTGGCATCGTTGGGGTTCAACTCCTGGCAGAACTGCACCACTTCCCACGCCTTGTCCAACTCCTCTGCCTGTATCAGCCGCTGCGCCTCATAGAAATAGTACAGAAACTGCTGCTCCTGCTCCACGCTCAATCCCGACTGACGCTCTTGAATATCAGTCGTTTGTGTGTCTTTGCGAGGCTTTGCGTGCATGGCTTGTACACTCATTGCCACTCCCAATAGCACACAGATTATTATGTTTCTTCTACCTTTCAAGGCTGCCTGTTTTATAATTTTATGCTTTTGTCCTCTGTTTTCATTCGTGAGTATATCGCGGGTCTGTCGCGAGTGTATCGCGGGTCGTTGCACCTTATATATATGTATGTTCTTTAATATGTCTAATCACACCCCTGTATGCCCGAATCCTCCGGTACCTCTCTCTGTCTTGCTCAAGATGTCAACGTCCTGTATTTCAGCGTGTTCATGTCTGGCAATCACCATCTGGCATATACGTTCCCCGGGCTCTATGGTCTGCGGTTCGTTGCTCAGGTTGATGAGTATCACACCCACCTCGCCGCGGTAGTCTGCGTCTATTGTCCCGGGGGTGTTGAGTACGGTCAGTCCGCGTTTGAGTGCCAGCCCGCTACGCGGACGAATCTGTGCCTCATAGCCCACGGGCAACTCCATATACAGCCCCGTCGGCAGCAGTTTCCGCTCTAATGGTTGCAGCACCACGGGCTCCGCGATGTTGCATCGGATATCCATTCCCGCCGCCTGCTCACTCTCATATCGCGGCATAGGATTATTGCTCTTATTGATTATCTTTATTGTCATATCCTTCTGGTTATCATTCATTTGATATAGATTTTCATCTTTGTTGAACCCCCTCTTTGAGGGGGCAGGGGGAGTCTCCCCTCCTTTGAAGGAGGGGTTGGGGAGGTCCTAAAATCTCTTCTCCACCAGCAATTTTATCCCGTCTGTTACAATCCTCAGGTGCAACTCTTTGGGCATCATCACGGGGTCGCCGTCGATGTGCATGGGTCCCTCTTTCTCGCGTATAAGTGTCACCTCTTTGGTACGTATCGTATTGACATACAGGTCTTCATCGATATTCTTTGTGAACAGACTCAGTGCTAATCCGGGTGCAGCGTACATCGGAAACTTGCTCACAATGGCAATATCCATCAGTCCGTCTTGAATACTGGCTTTGGGTGCGATGTAGGCATCGTACCCCCATTGCCCCGCATTGGCAAAAGTGATGAGGAACGCCGTTACCGTCTGGTCAATGCCCTCACCCACAAGGTGATACGTCTCGGGTTGGTATTGGAATAGGTCTTTGATGATGTTCTGCAAATAGGTCTTGAAACCTCGGCTGTTGCCCGTGGCAAACTGATGTGCCACTAATGCGTCGAACCCTATCCCGCACGTGCTGAAGAACGGACGCTCATTCACAAATCCGTAATCCGCCGAGATGACCTCCGAGCGGTTGAGCATCTCGATGGCACGGTTGAGACGGGTGGATATGCCCAAGTGCCTTGCAAAGCCGTTCCCGCTACCATTGGGCACGATGCCCATCGCGGTGTCCGTATCGCGCACCCCATTGGCAACCTCATTGATAGTGCCGTCACCGCCTACAGCCACCACGGCATAGTAGCCCTCTTGCGCAAACTGCTGCGCGAGTTGTGTCGCATGCCCCGCATACTCCGTAAACACTACCGTCGGCGAGAACTGCTCCCTGTCCAGCAACTCCTTCACCAATTTCGGTATGCGGCTTTTCGTCCTCGTCCCCGATATAGGGTTGATTACAAATGCTATATTCTTCATTTTTTGTATTGCTCTTATTTTGTTCTTATCTTAGATTATTATGTCCTCTCTCTGTTGTCCCCCCTTGATGGGTATGGCACTGTACTCTTTTCGCGCGTATACCCACACACATCAAACGCGCAAAGTTACAAATAATTTCCCACTCCTGCAACTCATCCGAAAACCAATACAAAGATAATACAAAATCGTCCCAAATCCAAATTTATTTTCGTTTTTTCGCCAAAATGGTGCATTTTGTATTTTCGGCTTGTAACCGATTGGTACTCAATGCCAAAAAAACTTCATTTTTTCAGTGGTTTCTCTGCACTTTTCCGAAAACGTCATCTTCCCCCGCAAATTGTGACTTTAATTCGTCTGTTTTGAGATTTTATTTGCAAAAGCCGGCAAAAAGTTGTACCTTTGCGCACTCAAGATAATACACAAACATTTAGATGAAGAATTTCGTAGAAGAACTCAGATGGCGAGGTATGCTGCAGGACATCATGCCCGGTACGGAAGAACAACTCATGAAAGAGCCAACGGCTGCGTATGTGGGCATTGACCCTACCGCTGACAGCCTGCACATTGGGCACTTGTGCGGCATAATGATGCTCAAGCACTTGCAACGCTGCGGGCACAAACCTATCGCCCTCATTGGCGGGGCTACGGGTATGATTGGCGACCCCAGCGGCAAGTCTGCCGAACGTAACCTGCTGGACGAGAAGACCTTACGCCACAACCAAGAGTGCATACAGAAACAACTGGAGAAGTTCCTCGACTTCGGTCACGGTGACAATGCCGCCGAGTTGGTGAACAACTACGATTGGATGAAGGACTACACCTTCTTGGATTTCGCACGCAACGTGGGCAAACTCATCACCGTCAACTACATGATGGCGAAAGACTCAGTCAAGAAACGCTTTAACGGAGAGTTCTCTCAGGGTATGTCTTTCACCGAGTTCACCTATCAGTTGCTGCAAGGCTATGATTTTGTGTACCTAAACAAGCACAAGAACTGCAAGATGCAGATGGGTGGCTCCGACCAATGGGGCAACATCACTACGGGTATCGAACTCATCCGCAAGATGGGCGGTGGCGAGGCTTATGCCCTCACTTGCCCGCTTATTACCAAAGCCGACGGCGGCAAGTTCGGCAAGACTGAGAGTGGCAACATCTGGCTTGACCGCCGCTATACGAGTCCCTATCGCTTCTATCAGTTCTGGCTCAACGTGAGCGACGCGGATGCCAAACGATACATCAAGATTTTCACGTGCTTGGATAAGGCGGAGATTGACGCGCTCATCGCCGAACACGACCAAGCCCCGCATCTGCGCTTGCTGCAGAAACGCCTTGCGGAAGAGGTGACCGTGATGGTACACAGCCGCGAGGACTATGATGCTGCCGTGGAAGCAAGCAATATCCTCTTCGGAAATGCTACGGCGGAAGCCCTGCACAAACTCGATGAGGAGACCTTCCTTCAGGTATTCGATGGGGTGGAGCAGTACGAAATCAGCCGTGCCGAACTCGAAGCCGGCATAGCACCGCTCGACCTCCTTGCCGAGAAGACGCACATCTTCCCCAGCAAGGGTGAGGCGCGCAAGATGATACAAGCCAACGGGTTCTCGATGAACAAAGAGAAACTCACCGACCCCCAAACGCCCATCACCACCACGGCTCTGCTCAACAACAAGTATATCCTCTTCCAGAAAGGCAAGAAGAACTACTACCTCGTAGTGGTGAAATAGTGCAATAATGTAAGTATCAGATACATAGACGACGCAAATTGCATCGTCTATGTATTTATATAAGGCAGATACTCCGCACGACAAACCGTTCACAACCGAGCCGGATTGCGAAAACAATAATGACAAACAGCAAAAGGATACAAGCAGACAACAAAAAAGGAGAGCCTAACTCTCCTCTCTGTGAACCAGCTGGGGCTCGAACCCAGGACCCCATCCTTAAAAGGGATGTGCTCTACCTGCTGAGCTACTGATTCAGGCTTTTTCTCAAAAGCGGCTGCAAAGGTACTGCTTTTTTTTGAACCGTGCAAATGTTATGGCATTATTTTTGCCGCCAAAGGGTAAATAAAATATTTTATGAACATAAATCGTACATACACACGTCGCCAGACGACGCAGACACAAGTCGGGAACCTGCAGATAGGTAGTGAGTCGCCCATTCGTATTCAGACCATGGCAAATACCTCTACCAATGACATCGAAGGCAGCATCGCACAGGCACAACGTTGCATCGCCGCAGGGGCGGAACTGATACGCTTCACCACACAAGGGCTGCGAGAGGTCGAGTCGCTAAAGAAGATACATAACTCCCTCTACCCCCTCAAAAAGGGGAGAGTCTCTGCAAGCCCCTCCCTTGGAGGGGTTGGGGAGGCCTCTCTCGTTGCCGATGTCCACTTCCAAGCCGACGTGGCAGATGCCGCAGCACAAGTGGTGGAGAAGGTGCGCATCAACCCGGGCAACTACATCGACCCCGCACGCAAGTTCCGCCATATCGACTACACCGACGCTGACTACCAAGCCGAACTCACACGGCTGCGCGAGCGTTTCACCCGCCTGCTCAACATCTGCAAAGCCCACCACACCGCCCTGCGCCTTGGGGTCAATCACGGCAGCCTGAGCGACCGCATCATGTCCCGCTATGGCGACACGCCCGCAGGCATGGTCGAGAGTGTGATGGAGTTCCTCCGCGTGGCGGTAGCCGAGCATTTCACCGACATCGTCATCTCCGTCAAAGCCAGCAACACCCGCGTCATGGTGGACACGGTACGCCTCCTGGTGCGGCAGATGGACGCAGAGGACATGGCTTTCCCGCTCCACTTGGGCGTGACGGAAGCCGGCGAGGGTGAGGACGGACGCATCAAATCGGCTGTGGGTATCGGTGCCCTCTTGGCAGACGGCATTGGCGACACGGTGCGCGTCAGCCTCAGCGAAGCCCCTGAAAACGAGATACCCGTCGCCCGCGCACTGGTGGACTATTTCGCCAGCCCCGACAGCATACGGTATGCCACGGACACCCGGACTTCCGTGGAGGGCGACACCGTCTTCTACACCAACCGCGACACCGATTGGACGCTCTTCCAACTCCACGCCGCTGCCGAGTGCGGGCGGCTGCTGTGGCAGTACCATGCCACCAACCTCACTCTCCGAAACCCCAATTTCACCCCCGAGCAACCGGAGCAACTGAGCAAGGATATCCTCCAGGCCTCGCGCGTGCGCATATATAAGACGGAGTACATCTCCTGCCCGGGCTGCGGGCGTACCCTGTTCGACCTCGAGAAGACCATCGCCCAGGTCAAAGCCGCCACCCTGCACCTCACCGACCGCACCGGCAAATCCCTGCAAGGGCTGAAGATAGGCATCATGGGCTGTATCGTCAACGGCCCCGGCGAGATGGCAGATGCCGACTACGGCTACGTGGGAGCGGGGCGCGGACGCGTCAGCCTCTACCGCGGCAAGGAGTGCGTACTCAAGAACATCCCGCAGGAAGAAGCCGTGGAAGCCTTGCTCCACCTCATACAGGAAGACAACAAATAATCGCATTATGAGAATACATTTTATCGCCATCGGAGGTGCTGCCATGCACAATCTGGCAATCGCAGTAGCCGGCAAACAGGGATACATCGTCACAGGTTCCGACGATGAAATCTTCGACCCCGCGCGCACCCACCTCCGCAATGCAGGGCTCTTGCCCGCGCAGATGGGCTGGCACCCCGAAAACATCACCCCGGACATCGACGCCATCATCCTTGGCATGCATGCCCGCGAGGACAACCCCGAACTGCTCCGCGCACGCGAACTCGGCATCCGTATCTACTCCTTCCCCGAGTACCTCTACCGGCAGACCCGGGACAAGGTGCGTATCGTCGTAGGCGGCAGCCACGGCAAGACCACCACCACCGCCATGATACTCTATGTCCTCCGCCACCTCGGCATCGAGGCGGACTATATGGTCGGCGCACAGATAGAGGGCTTCGACACCATGGTACGCCTTTCCGACACTGCCAAATACGCTGTCTTTGAGGGCGATGAGTACCTCACCTCGCCCCTCGACCGCCGTTCCAAGTTCCTCCTCTACCACCCCAATGTGGCTATCCTCACGGGCATCGCGTGGGACCATATCAATGTCTTCCCCACCTTCCCCGAATACGTGGACACTTTCCGCAAGTTCGTCGCTGAGATAGAACCCCACGGCACCTTCATCTACTACGAGGGCGACGAGAACCTGCGCACACTGGCGGCAGAAGCACGGCCGGATGTGCATTGCATCCCCTACAACGCCTACGACGGCAATGTCCCCATGCAGGTCTTCGGCAGGCACAATATGCAGAACCTCCAGGCGGCGTGTCTGGCGTGCGAAGCCATCGGCGTAGCCCGTGATGACTTCTACCATGCCATCGCCTCTTTCACCGGTGCCAGCAACCGCCTCGAGAAAATTGCCGAAATCGGCGACAACGTGGCGTACAAGGACTTCGCCCACTCGCCCAGCAAACTGCGTGCCACTGTCAATGCCATGCGCGAGCATTATCCCGACAAACGCCTCGTGGCATGCATGGAGTTGCACACTTTCTCCAGCCTTATGGCGGACTTCCTCCCGCAGTACAAGGACTCTATGAAAGATGCCGACATAGCCTTCGTCTATTTCAACCCGAAGGTCATTGAGCACAAGCACCTTACGCCTATCCGTGCCGAAGATGTCCGACGTGCCTTCGGCACCGGCAATGTCGAGGTCTTCACCGACAGCCACGCTCTGCAAGACCGCCTGCGCAGTCTGGACTATCACAATACGGCTCTCCTCATGATGACCTCCGGCACCTTCGACGGCATCGACATTCCCGCCTTCGCCCGCCAACTCATCAGCCGGACCAAATAGTGCCACACCGCACAAGGACTACGGAACCTGCCTGCTCGTCGCGGCCTGTTACCTGTTAACTATTACCTATTACTACACTTAACTCGATGGAACATCGAGTTAAGTGTATGATATTA
>DJSG01000042.1:31055-35397 GCA_002440265.1 Bacteroidales bacterium UBA6340
ATTAGTATGTGATTGCCGAGTGAATGTCGATAGGTTGTCGGGACAGTATGTAGATGCTGTTTTGATGTAACTGCTTTGTTAACGATACGGCTTTCAACGTTCTCTTGTTGTATATCTGTAAAAAATGTTGTACTTTTGCAGCGCAAAGGCTTATGTTGGGGATAGTCGGGGTGGGAGTGACAGAGTGGCGGCACGGAGAATGTCGTGCATAGCGGACAATCAATGCGCTGACATTCTGTCACAATCACGACAGTAACGCCCTGCATAAGGAGCCTTTGCAGCATATATATTGTTATTAAACGGCGTTTATTTGCGCTTGTTGTTGGGTCTTAGAAATCCGGCAGATTTCATCCATCCAAAACAAGAAAGCAATAAACGTCCATGGGTGTGTATTATGTACACCATTTTGGTGTATGTCTGCATACCGGCGTGGGCGTTATTGTTTGTTCTTATGGATGGGTCTTGCCGGAACCTCTAAGACGAGAATGAGCAAGGATAAAGGTTCCACGCTTTGTTTTTATGTATGGGTGCTAGGAACCGCCACCCGCAAAAACATCAAACACAATGAACAAAAGAGTTATCCTGTTCACACCATTGCTCTGTTGCCTGTCTCTGGTAGCACAACACACTATTGCCCAATCCTATTTAGGTGCCCAAATACCCAATGACACAATCAGTGCAGTACAACTTGGTGACGTACTATTGATTGATAGTATGCCATGTTTAGTGATATATGTGGATAGTACGGGGCAGCACGGATTGGTGATGTCGCCTTGTTGCAATGACAATAGCACTGTAATTGGAGCCCATCCTCATTTCCGCTACATAAAAGGAATGAATTTGGAGAAAGCCAATCGAATGGTTCCACTATATATTCCTGCTTCCATTGTAAATGAACGCGAAAGGAAAAAGAACATAGCCGCCTTAATAGCCGATAACTCTATATATGGTCAGAAAAATGCGAAATTAATACGTGAGTATTGCCAGCGTAACAACCTTGATATGGCGGTATATTTCCCTGAACAGCATAGGGCTACGCTATTGGGAGAAGGGTGGTTTATCCCTGGGGCGTACGAACTGGAGTTGTATGCTAAATTCATTATGAATGGCAGACCCATGGGAAGAGAAGGCGGGCTGCCACAAGATGAATTTTATGCGCGGGCACAAGAATTAACAACACTTTCGCGGGAAATAGGAGATACTTATGGATTATCTTCGTATGAAAACGGCCATTTTCAACAGCACATGGGATATGTTATACCGGTTTTTATGCTATCTTCTACGCTTAATAAAGGTGTATGGGCACAGCAACACAAAGACATGATTAAGACTGACCCATTTTTCTTTCTGGGCATAATTACTTTTATTGAAGCCTGTGAAACATATCATAATGATAAAGAGTATGGCTACCTCTGTTTAGAGATAGAGAAACTGAAAAAAGAGGGGCAAACAAATTATACTTTTTTCTACAAAAATAGATTATATTATAATTATTACGATTACGCCACGGTCGCATTCAAAGAATTCTAATATTGATATTATGAAAAAGATGCAGTTTATTATTGTGTTAGCAAGTTGCTTGTCATGTCTGTTGGCTTGCACAAAACCTTTGTATTACACAGGAATTAACGAATACGCCACCCCAAAAACAGATAAAAGCAGAACTATAAGTGCACAGTTTGTTACATTCGACGATACAATACCCTTTACTCCTAGAAAGAAATATGATATTCCGTTAGGAACGGAGCGCATAGAGTTTGTTGGTTTTAAGAATATAACGAGAAACAATAAGATGCTGCTTGAGTTTCCAGCAGAGTTAGACAATAGTAAGATGGCTTTTAATTGCCAAAGTTGTCAGATGCGCACCTTTAGTGCGCAGGAGTTGGAATCATATGCATCTCAGACTCAATATATCGCATTCATAGATATCATTCGTTGGTCGTATGTGAACTATCCTAAAGTATTTTCTTCTTGGACTGATAATCCTAAGGTTGCTTACGTATTGCCCTTTGTGGGAGTTGCCAATGCTAAGTTTCAAATACAATTCAATGGAGAATACGAGTTGTACCTATATGATACATTGGAGAAAAGGCTTGTTTGTATCATTCCTATCAAGGTACATCAAAGTGATGTGTACAAGGGCGTCTTTGCTACCCGCGAGTTAGACCAAAGGTACACCAATCTGCTTTACAATGCTTTGTTGGATGGCTTCTACAAAGCCCATACCATTATCAACGAACCATAATATGATATAGTGATTGTCTGACAGAGGATATCAAATAGTTATTTCAACGGAGATGTTTATAGCAGTTGGCATATTTTTCGGTCATTATTTTGCTACGTTTCTCGGAGATTATATGCAAGATTGTTGTCTATGTCGCAAAAAAGTACTACCTTTGTAGCCCGAAGACAAACATCATTATCTATGTTTATTATCGGCATCGCGGGCGGCACCGGCTCGGGTAAAACAACGGTGGTCAAGAAACTCACGGAACGCCTGCCTAAAGGCGAAGTGGTAGTTATTCCCCAAGACTCGTACTACAAAGACAGCAGCCATGTGCCTGTAGAGGAGCGTCAGAACATCAACTTCGACCACCCCGATGCCTTCGAGTGGCCCCTGCTGGTCAAGCAGATAGAGATGCTCAAGAACGGCGATGCGATAGAGCAACCCGTGTATGACTACCTTACTTGTACCCGTCAGAAGGAGACTATCCATATCGAACCCCGTGAAATCATTGTGGTAGAGGGGATTATGGCACTCCGCGACTACCACCTGCGCGAACAGATGGACCTCAAGATATTCGTGGACGCTGATGCCGATGACCGTCTGATACGCGTCGTACAACGCGACATCGTGGAGCGCGGACGTACCGTGGAGGCGGTTATGGAGCGTTACCAGCGTGTGCTCAAACCTATGCACGAGCAGTTCATCGAGCCCTGCAAGCGGTATGCGGATGTCATCATTCCCCAAGGCGGACACAACAACGCCGCTATCAATATGCTGGTCAAGTTTATCAAACAGCAGATACGCGAAAACTAACCCCTACTCCCTAATCTCTAACCCCTATCCCCTAACCCCTGACATGAAGTTGTTCTTCGAGTTGTTCTGGACATACCTCAAGATAGGCACTTTCACCCTTGGCGGAGGCTATGCCATGCTGCCGCTCATACAGAAGGAGGTGGTGGATAGCAAGCACTGGATTGGCGAGGAGGAGTTCCTCAATATGATAGCCCTTGCGCAGGCCGCCCCCGGGCTGATAGCGGTGAACTCGGCTGTATTCATCGGCTGGCGCATATATGGTTGGCGGGGTGTAATCGCCACGGTGCTGGGGGCTGTGCTCCCTTCGTTCCTTATTATCTTGGCAATAGCCATGGTGTTCCAAGACTTCAAGGACAAACCTGCTGTCGAAGCAATGTTCAAGGGTATCCGTCCTGCCGTAGTGGCACTGATTGCCGCCCCGCTGTGCAAGATGGCAAAGAGCGCGAAGATTCGTTGGACAACAGCGTTTGTACCTGTTGCGGGGGCGTTGCTGATATGGCTCGGAGGGCTGTCGCCCGTATGGATTATCCTCATCACGGTGGTGGCTACATTGGCATACACGTGGCTCAAAGAAAGGGGGGCGCGGTGATTTACTTGCAACTGTTTCTCAGTTTCCTGAAGATAGGCTTGTTCGGCTTCGGCGGCGGACTGGCTGTCTTGTCATTGATACAGCACGAAGTGGAAACCAACGGCTGGCTCTCTCAGTCGGAGTTCGTAGATATAGTGGCTGTGAGCCAGGTCACACCCGGACCGATTGGCATCAATTGTGCCACGTATGTAGGCTACACGGCAACAGGCAGCGTATGGGGCAGTGTGGTGGCAACATCGGCTATAGTGCTGCCCAGTCTCATTATTATGCTGGCATTGTGCAAAATCTATTTCGTGCTGAACACACGGTTCCAACGGAGTCCGTACTTCCAAAACACGATGCATTTTCTGCGTCTCTCGGTCTTGGGCTTGATTGCCGCAGCGGCACTCTGCCTGATGACCCCTGCCAGTTTCATTGACTGGCGCAGTTGGCTGATATTCACACTCGTATGTATCTTTACCATCCTCCCGCAGTTCGTGCATCGTGGCTCCGCATGGGTAAAGAAAACAATAGACATTCTCTCCCATCCCATACTGCTCATTGTCTTGGCAGGCGCGGCAGGCTATTGGATATATGAATTATAGTGTCCATTTAGAAACGCAATTTTGGGGTACACTTTTGCCCCCTGTCAGCCCCTGTTGAGGGTACCGAAACAGGGGCTGACAGGGGGGCACCCCAAAGAACCGTCCAAGGCAGATGCAATACAAAAGAAT
>DJSG01000040.1:0-13712 GCA_002440265.1 Bacteroidales bacterium UBA6340
ACTCGCGGACACTACCGTCCGGGAACGAAATTTTAATCATAATAAACGTACAAATGTTTACGGCTCCGGGCGCACAAATGCCCTTTCGCCAATTCGCCTGCAAAGATACGCAAAATATTTTACCCGCACAACTATCCCCTCTGTGCCGCCCACCTCCGCGACAACGCAAAGTGCATCATACCCATACGAAAAAGGACCGGCTGAACTTGTCATCCGACCCTTTTCTGTGGAGATAGCGGGATTCGAACCCGCGTCCAAACAAGGAACCAATATGCTTTCTACACGCTTATCTTGGACTTCATTTTCGTGCGATGACAAGACCCAAGCCACCAATCATCGCCTTATCTGCTTTGTCTCACCCTTGCGTCGCAGCCCGCAAGAGCCAGCCTTGATATTTCCGCACCGCTATATCCTTTGAGCCTCATAGGCGGGGGCTGGGAGCGATGTCTCGGTTCAGCACCTTGTGCCGAAACTAAGCCGATCTACTATACTTCGATCAAGCAGCGAGAGCTACATTGTTGTTGCCAGTTAAACTGTTTGAACCCTGTGTACGAGCGGTGTTCATGCTCGGCGTGCTTACATACCTGCTCTACCTGCTGTCAAAACCAAATATCCCCATAGTATGTACGATTTGCATCGTGTGTACATCACAAAGCCGCTGCAAAATTATACAAAATCTACGAATTGCACAATACCATTGCGTAAAATAATCATGTCTCCTCCACCTAAATCAGCTGTTTTTCCTAATTACCTACAACCAGGGAATTATATGGCTAATTATACGACAATTACATGTTTTGTGATTATTTCGCTGTGGTTGCCCTGCACATTTGCCTGTATTTTTTGTTAAACCGCGTATGGAACAGCACGGCGGCAAACGTCAATCCCACAATAAATCCCACCCAGATACCGGCTGCCCCCATATCCAACGGGAACGCGCACACCAATCCGACACTCAGCCCCACAATGATGTACGACACAAAAGCAATCACCATTGGCACCTTCACATCGGTGATACCGCGCAGCATAGCCGCCCCGACTGCCTGCAATCCGTCGGAATACTGGTACAAACCCGCAAATATCAGCAGTTGCGATGCAATAGCAATCACCTCCGCATCTTCCGTAAACAGCAGCGGGATGTAATGGCGCAAACCAATCATCAGTGCTGCGGCAAAGGTGTTTATCAGCACTACCAGATGAATACTGGCGTTGCTTGCCATACGCACTGCCGGCAGGTCGCCTTTGCCCAACTGATGCGAGACGCGTATTGTGGTACCCGCACCGATACCCAGTGCCAGCATAAACGTGAGGTTGGACACCTGCGTAGCAATCTGATGCGCCGCAATAGCCTCTTTGCTAATCCACCCGACCACCACTACCGCAAGAGTGAAAGTCACTGTCTCAAAGAATGTCTGACCGCCTATCGGGAACCCGATTCGGGCGATATGGCATACCTCGCGCCACGACGAGAGACGGCGCGAGAACATCTGCAGGTATCCGCGCCAGTTACGGTGCAGTGCGATGACGGCAAACATACATATCGGCATGCCCACGCGCGAAACCAATGTGGCAATACCCGCACCGGTGGCACCCATCGCGGGCGCACCCCAATGACCATAGATGAACACCCGGTTCAGCAGCACATTCAGCGCATTCATGGTCAGCACGATAATCATTGCCACCACCGTATTGCCCAAGCCCTCGAGGAACTGCTTTTGCAGGCAGAACAGCAGGTACGGCAACAGCGAAATCACAATCAATATATAGTACGGGCGTGCCACTTCCACCACCTCCGCATCTTGCCCGAAATGACCAAGCAGCGGAATGCATATCGCCAGAAGCAGGGTAGTAATCACACCGATTATCAGTGTGAAATACAATCCGTTTTGCAGCAGCGAGGCTATCTTTCTGCGTATGATGTCGCCCTTTTCGGGGTATTCCGACATCTCGCCGTCCTGCACCCCAATCAACGGCGTCAAGCCCATCAGTGCACCCGACGCAAACACCATGACGGTAAAGAACAGCGCATTCGAAAAACTCACCGCCGCCAAATCAACGGTGGCATAATGCCCCACCATCATTGTGTCAAACAGTCCCACCAACGCTCCGCCTATCTGCGTGAGCATCACGGGAATGGCAACCTTCAGGTTACGCTTGTAGTAAGGAAGATACTCCTTCAGTTTCTTGATTAACAGCATACATCATCATTGTACAAGTATTGACGACCACTATTCGTGCAGGTCAGTTTCGCACAATGCCAATATACACGTCTCTATAGGTAAGAGGAACTATCTCTTTTCCGAACCGGTATGCTTTCGGACGCTTTTGAGGCTCAACTCTTGTGTTAGAGGAAGTCGGCACCGAGGTTCTGTACCACAAATTCTATGCCAAAACTAACTCCGCTTCACCGCACCACGCGTTACACCTCCCGACCGCTCCCCTTCTTCTTCCGCGTAATGCTTGTATATGTCAATAAATTAAAATAGATTGTCTCGTGCAAATATACACATATCCCCGAGAGAATACCGAGAGAACTCCGAGCAAACATCTGCAAAGCGCAACCCGTTTGGTATCTTGTAATGGCTGATTTGTTAAACTATCATAACGCTTCGATTCCCGCTTCACAGGCATAGTGTGGGGACGACGCGTCCCGCGTCGTCTGTTCCGATAAACCCTGATAGTTTGCTCTAAAATAGAAAGGCTGTTGCACAAGTCGGGCTTTTTTTGTACCTTTGCGGAATTATAAGGTAGTGTTGATTGTAAACCTGTTACTTGTTAACTGTGTGAAAAAAGTTCTGATAGACATAGCGATATTCTTGGCAACCCTGCTGCTGTTGGCGGGGGGCGGATTGCTGTTGCTGAATCAGAGCCGTGTGCAGACCTATATCATCGGGCTGGTAACCGACCGGTTGGCGGAGGAGATAGGTGCGGACGTGCATATCAAACGCTTTGACTTGCGTCCGTTCAACAGACTGACATTGGATAGCGTCTATCTGAGCGACCAACAGCATGATACACTGGCATTTATCGACCACCTGCACGTGCGCTTTCAACCGCTGTCGCTGAGAGACAATCGTCTGGATTTTGAACTGATAGACCTCCAACGACCCTACATCAACATACAGAAAGAAGGGAAAGACCGACTGAACTGCACGTTCCTCATAGAGCGGTTTCATTCCGACTCCACGGCATTTCCGTTGCGTGTGAACATTGACGCGCTGCAGTTGAGAGACATGCGGGTAAGGTACGACGAACTGCTGGTGGACCAAATCAATGTGGACTTCGTACTGCCTGTGTTCAGTAGTGATTCGTTGGACTTCACGATACAATCGTTGTCACTACAGGCGCAGTTGGACAGACTGGACGCAGGCTTTCATGCTGACATACATGGCGACCTGGATTCGCTCTTCGCTGACAAGATGCAACTGACCTATCGCGGGCAGCAACTCTTTGACGGCGACTTGGCTGTATATCATCCTACGATACTGGACTCGCTGTATGTGCAGGCGGATTGCAACGATTTGTTCCTGAATCACGCGCTGTTGCAGGACATGCTATCGCAGTTGTTCCGCAAGCCGTGGCACCTGCCCAAACCCGTAGCAACGCTGGGTAATATCCACTACAAGGGCTTTGTGGCGGGGCGGTTTGAAGATATGCAACTGCATGGTGCGTTCAGTAGTGCGCTTGGCTCGCTGACTGTAAACGGGTCGGCAAAGACGGACACGACGTTTCAGAATATCGATTTCTGCGGTCATGTATCCACACGACGCTTCCATTTGGGCAGATTGATAAGCAGCAAGGATGTGGGTGTGGTGGCTATGAGTGCGCATGTGGATGTGGAAGCAGGCAACAGCCGACCCCTGTCGTGTGTGGCAAACGCGCATATCAACAAGATAGAGTACAAGGGGTATACGTATAGGAATATCCGTTTTGACGGGTCGTTTGAGGATGAATTGGTGAGCGGTAATCTGCATATTGACGATGCGAACATCGGTTTGCACGCTATGGGTATGGCGGATTGGTCGGAAGCCGATACACGGATAGACCTTGCCGCACGGATACAGCACTTCCGTCCGGGGGCGTTGCACCTCTTGGAGAAGTACCCCGATATGGAAGTGGAAGCCATGAACTACGTCAGCATATTCACGTCGGGCAGCAGCGTGGCACAGATGATGGACAATATGACGGGGTACGTGATAGTGGACACATTGCTGTTGCGCAACGGCGGGAAAGAGATGACGATGGAACAGATAAAGGTGCAGGTGGACCACACATTGGACAAGGGTCGCCCTCTGCACCAATTGAAGATACAGTCGGATTACCTGACTGCGGGTGTTATGGGGCATTTTGCGTATAACACGCTGCCCTCCACCTACCGTGCGTTTATGCAGCAGTACCTGCCGTCGTTGCACGCAGCAGAGAGTGATGTGATGGTGAAACGGCATACCAATGACTTGGACTTCTATGCCTATTTCCGAGACTTGGACAAGATAACCGAAACCCTTGGGCTTGGGATACACTTGCCCTCCTATCCGACAATCAAAGGGTATGTGCATGAGTCGGAGAATATGTTCGGTTTGCAAGCGTATATCCCCCGTCTGGCAGGGGCAAAGGCTTCGATGCAGGACATTACCGTTTCGGCAAACAATGCGGACAACAGGATAGGCTTGTCGGTGTACGCACTCAACCACCTGCCTCAGGACAACCCTACAACCGCCAAGATAGGCGATGTGAAGACGTATCTGGATATGACCGCAAAGGATGACGTGATAGGTCTGACCGTGCGGCTTGACAATACGGACAGTGTCCGCAATGAGGGCGTGATACGTGTTTCGACCATGCTGCAGCAGTATGCCAACCGTCCTATATGGGACGTACATATCCACCCGAGCAACATCGTGTTGAATGACTCGGTGTGGAGCATTGAGGACGCACATATCATCTATACCGCCGCCGACCAAACCTTGGCGGTGGAGCACTTCGGGCTTAGCACAAGCCATCAGTCAATCCGTGCCAACGGTATGGCATCGAAGAGTGTGGAGGACTCGATAGATGTGGCGTTGGAGAACATCAATGTGAACTACCTGCTCTCGTACACGAATGTGGCGCATGCGCTGTCGGTGGACGGTGCAGCCACAGGCTGGGCTACTATATACGGTTTGTTCTCCCAACCGATGTTCGAGGCACAGGCTACCATACCCGATGCGGGTCTGAACGGTGTGCCTTTGGGCAGGGCTGTAGCAGAGGCGCACCTGGATAAGGAGAACAAAACGGTGGTCATCACAGGCGATGTGATAGACAGTACGGAATATACGATAGCCCATGTGGACGGGTTGGTGAAACCTGAAGGATACTGGGAACTGGACATTGCGTGCGACAGTGTGAACCTTGCCATAGTCAATTTCTGGACCAAAGGAATACTCTCCGACCTCAAAGGATTGGGTTACGGCAACCTGCACATAGGCGGTCACAGGCGTGAGACATACATCACGGCAGGTCTGTACGGCAAGAACGCCCAACTGACGGTGCCGATGATAGGGGCGACGTTCATGTTCTCGGACTCGGTGCTGATGGACTCTACATCCATACGCTTTCCGCATATCACACTATACGACAAGGAAGGGCACAAGGGTACGTTTGACGGCGTGCTGAGTCATACACAGTTTGAAGATTTCCGTTATAAGATGACGGCAAGCGTGGACAAGATGCTGGCACTCAATTTGCCATACGACTCGCAGTCGATGTTCTACGGCAAGGTGTATGGTACAGGAACGGTGGATATACAGGGCGACGAGCGTGAGTGCCGTATCGGTGTGAATGCACGGACGGAATCAAAGTCCAAGTTCTACCTGAGTATCAACACAGCCAGTACAGCCGCCAACACTTCGTTTATCAATTTCGTTCAGCCCGATACGACTACCCATGACTTGCTGCGGCTGCTGCAACAGCCTGCGGAAAAGCAGGCAAAGGCAGAGAAGAAGAGTTCGACAAGGGTGCTGCTCTCGCTGCAAGTGGAAGCAACCCCGCAGGCAGAGATTAACCTGCGCATGGGCGGTGATGACGGTTTGCGTGGTCGCGGGGAAGGCAATCTGAAGTTGAACTATGACGACAGGACAGGCGATGTGCAGTTGCTGGGCACCTATACCCTGCAGTCGGGTACGTTTACGTTCTCGCTTGGCAATATCGTTCGCCGCAGTTTCGAGATAGCAGAGGGTAGCCGTGTGATATGGAGCGGTGACCCGACCTCTCCGAGTGTGGACGTTACAGGCAAGTACCACCTGACTGCCTCGCTGCGCGACCTGTACGGAAGCGAGATAGAGCAGTTGGCAACCAACAGGACATCGGTGCCGGTGAACTGTGTGCTCCACATGACCGACCAATTGTTCAACCCTATTATCTCGTTTGCCATCGAACTGCCGCAGTCCGATGAGTCGGTGCAAAGCCAAGTGCGCTCGATGATTAACACCAACGAGATGCTGATGCGTCAGGTGATATACCTGTTGGTATTCAACCGGTTCTATACGCCTGACTACCTGCAGAACACCAAGAATGTGGGGCTTAACGAGACCTACTCGCTGCTCTCGTCCACTATCACGGGGCAGATAAACGCATGGTTGAGCAAACTGACCGATGTCTTCACCATGGGCTTCAATATCCGCACGGACGGCGAGGGGGCTACGGCAAGTCAGGAGTACGAGGCGAACTTCCAAATACATCCTGTCAGCCAACTGCTGATAAACGGTAACTTCGGGTACCGCTACAATGACCTGAGCAACCGTCCGTTCTTCGGCGACCTTGACATAGAGTATATGCTGACCGAGAACGGGAAACTGCGCTTGAAAGCCTATACGCATACGGTGGACAAGTACTCGCTGCGGCAGGCGAATACGGTGCAGGGCGTGGGCTTTGTGTTCAAGCACGACTTCAACTGGACACCCCGTCACAAGAAGGACAGCACGCGGACGACAACGCCGCGGGACAGCGTTGCTACAGAGAAATAACATATTGATATACACAATCTTATCACCATGCTCATCAAGACTTACGGTGCCGCCTTGCAAGGCATAGATGCAGTCATTATCACAATAGAAGTACACGCCGTGGCGGGGTATGAGTTCACCTTGGTCGGCTTACCCGACAACGCAGTGAAGGAGAGCCGTGAACGTATCTTGTCCGCTATCACCGTGAACGGTTTCGGCAGACCCAAGCATACCCTGACCATCAATATGGCACCCGCCGACATCAAAAAAGAGGGTGCGGCTTATGACTTGCCGTTGGCTGTGGGAATACTGGCGGCAGAGGAGCATGTGCAGACGCGGTTGTTAGGGCAATACCTGATTATGGGCGAGTTGTCGTTGGACGGTTCGTTGCACCCGATACAGGGTGCGTTGCCTATTGCCCTTGCAGCCCAAAAGGCAGGTTTCAAAGGGGTGATAGTCCCCACAGAGAATGCCCGCGAAGCGGCTGTGGTAAGCGGAATAGAAGTGTATGGCATGGGGCACCTGTTGGACGTGGTGCGTATGCTGAACGGTACGCAAGCCTTCGAGCCCGTGCGGGTGGATATAGAGGCGGAGTTTGCATTGCACGCTTTTCCGAGCGACTTGGATTTCGCCGATGTGCGCGGACAGGAGAGCACCCGTCGCGCTATGGAAGTGGCAGCCGCAGGCGGGCATAACATACTGATGATAGGTCCTCCCGGGGCGGGTAAGAGCATGATGGCGAAACGGTTGCCGTCAATACTGCCACCGCTGACGTTGGGCGAGGCGTTGGAGACGACGAAGATATACTCGGTGTCGGGTATGATGACGCAGTACCCCAAGCAAGACGGTCGTTCCGCTGCGCTCATTGTGCGGAGGCCGTTCCGCAGTCCGCACCATACAGTGACGGATGTGGCGTTGGTGGGTGGCGGGAGCAATCCGAAACCAGGGGAGATAAGTCTGGCACACAATGGGGTGCTGTTCTTGGACGAACTGCCTGAGTACAAGCGTTCTGCGCTGGAGGTGATGCGCCAGCCGTTGGAAGACAGGCGTATATGCGTGACACGCACCAAGATGAGTGTCGAATACCCTGCGTCGTTTATGTTGGTGGCTGCCATGAACCCCTGCCCGTGCGGACATTACGGGGAGAACAACCCCGCGCACCCGTGTACGTGTACGCCTGCGCAGATACAGCGATACCTGAGCCGCATATCGGGTCCGCTGTTGGACAGAATTGATATTCAGTGCGATATACAGGCGGTACCCTACGAGCAACTGCGCAGTATGGAGCCCGGCGAGAGCAGTGTTGCTATGCGGGAACGGGTAGTACGGGCACGGGAGATACAGCGGAAACGCTTTGAAGCATACAACCAAACGGCGGAGGTGCCTGTGCATTGCAATGCGCAAATGACGCCGAAGATGTTGCGGACGTTCTGCCAACTGTCGGCGGACTGTGACCGATTGCTGAGTTTTGCGATGAACAAGATGGGCTTGTCGGCACGGGCTTACGACCGCATACTGAAAGTAGCCCGCACCATTGCCGATATAGACAATAGCGCGGACATTCAACCACGGCACCTCACAGAGGCGATTTCCTATCGGAATTTGGATAGGGAAAACAGGTATTTCTAACTTTATTTGCTTAGGAAGCGGTCGGCGTCCATGGCGGCTTTGCAACCGGAGGCGGCGGCGACGATGGCTTGGCGGTAGTGCGGGTCGGCACAATCGCCTGCGGCAAACACGCCCGGCACATTCGTGCGGGGGCTGTCGGCGTCCACAATGATGTAGCCTTCGGCATCACGTTCCAAGTAGTCGGCAAACAAATCCGTGTTGGGACGATGCCCGATGGCGAGGAAGAAACCCTCAATATCGATATGGCGGATTTGCTCGTCGGGCGTGCCTTTCTTATATATAAGGTCTGCGCCGTGCACCTTGTCCTCGCCCGTGAGACGCAGGGTGTTGCACTCGAAGAGCACTTCGATTTTCGGATTCTCCAGCACACGCTTCTGCATGATGTCGGAGGCGCGCAGGTAGGGTTTGCGGACAATCATATAGACCTTTTCGCACAAGCCCGCGAGGTATGACGCTTCCTCGCACGCCGTGTCGCCGCCGCCTACGACAGCCACCGTCTTTTTGCGGTAGAAGAAACCGTCGCACGTAGCGCACGCCGAGACTCCGCGCCCCTTGTAGTCCTCTTCGGACTGTATGCCGAGGAACTTGGCACTCGCGCCTGTGGCAATAATAACCGTGTCGGCGGTCCACCATTCGTCGTCGTCAATCTGCACACGCTTGGGCGAGGTGCTGAAGTCCACTTTGGTGACCACGCCCGCACGTATGTCTGCGCCAAAACGTTCCGCCTGACGACGCATATCGTCCATCATCTGGAAGGGTTCGACACCGTCCGGGTAGCCCGGGAAATTCTCCACTTCGGTGGTAATCATGAGTTGTCCGCCCACCTGCATACCCTCGAAGAGGACAGGTTGGAGGTTAGCGCGCGAGGCGTAGATGGCGGCGGTGTAGCCCGCAGGGCCGGAGCCGATGATGAGGCATTTTGTTGACGACTCCCCCGACCCCCTCAGAGAGGGGGACTGCAAAGCAGAGTCAGTAGTTGGGGTGTTCATGCTGTATTTTATTTGGATTTTATACTTGTGGGTGGGGTGATTGTTATCTTAAATCGTTGAGAAAGGCGTCGGGCTTTTCGATAGTAAACGACTGAGGGGCAGTGATGTACGCGGGATTGGTGAGGCGAAGGGAGGTGGTCCTGCCTGTGGTCTCGCGCAGTTCTACCGACAAGGGGAGCAAAGTGGCGGTTTCGACCTTGAACACGAAACGCTCGATGCCCGCCGAAAGGTCGTTGGGGGTGAGGGTGATGAGGGTCTGCCCTTTGCCCGAAAGGACTTTTTCGTCCACCTTGCAGACGGGAACGAGTGCCTTGGCGTAGAGGAAAGGGTTGGTTTGGAGCAACTCCTCCTCGGTGGGCGTGGAGAGCGTAAGTTCCTCAGAATCTTCGCTGTACATATAGAAAGTCTGTCCGTCGTAAGCCGTTTCGATAGACCACATCGACAGAAGGAACTGCCTGCCGTGCATGGTGAGTGTGCCCGAGTAAGTCATGGGTTGCGACTGGTCGTCGGTGACGGTAATGGTGAAGTCCGAGCGGAGCGTCTTGTCCTCCAACGCGGATAAGAGCGCGGGGAGGGTGGAGGCATTGGCTGACAGGCAGAAAAGTAGCAGGATTCCCCCAAGAACCTTGCGTAAAGAGGGCAGGACTCCCCCCAACCCCCTCAGAGAGTGGGAGTTTGGAGTTAGATATTGTACGATATTATTTATTGCACTCATTGTTTGTTTTATTATTGTTTATATTCTATCCGTTGCCTATCCCTTGCGCATGGGTTGCGTATCCCTTGCTGTTTGACCCGAGAAAAATGCGGGGAGGTATTGATATTATTTAAGAGACTCCCCCAACCCCCTCAGAGAGGGGGCTCAACAAAGCGGGTATTCTACTACAAGTAACATGGCGAGGGATACCTTATTTAATCAGACGGCACCGAGTTCCAGCAGTTTCTGCTCCAGCATGTCCATGTCCTGAATCAGCACATCGCGCCCTTTGGGACCCTTGTTGGGTCCGACAATGCCCGCGGCTTCGAGTTGGTCGGACAGTTTGCCCGCGCGGTTGTAGCCAATCTCGAAAGCCCGTTGCAGGCGCGAGGTGGAGCCCTCTTGCTTGGCAACTACGTAGCGCGCCACGTCGGCAAACATGGGGTCAAGGCGTTTCATATCCACGCTGCCCGGTGTTGCCGCATCTTCCTGACCCTCAGGGATATACTCGGGCAGTTGGTAGGGCTCGAAGTAGTGCTGCTCGTCCTTGATGTAATCCACGATGGCGTCCACCTCGGGGGTGTCCACGAAGGCGCATTGGATACGGGTGATGTTGCCGTTGCCGGCGTAGAGCATGTCGCCGCGACCGATGAGTTGCTCCGCCCCCTTGGCATCGAGGACGGTGCGCGAGTCGATGACGGACTGCGTGCGCAGCGCGATACGGGTAGGTATATTCGCCTTGATAACACCCGTAACGATGTTTACGGACGGGCGCTGGGTGGCGAGAATCATATGCATACCTACGGCACGCGCTTTCTGTGTGATACGTGCAATAGGCGTTTCCACCTGTTTGCCCGCCTGCATGATGAAGTCGCCGTACTCGTCGATGACGATGACTATATAAGGCAGGAAACGGTGGTGGAGCGAGTCGCCCACGAGTTTCTCGGGATTGAGGCGGCGATGGATAAACTTGTCGTTGTAGTCCTCGAGGTTGCGCACACCCGCATCCATCAGCAGTTTGTAGCGGTTCTCCATCTCGATGACGAGCGAGTTGAGGGTGTTGATGACCTTCTCGCAGTCGGTGATGATGATGTCCTTTTCCTCTACATCGGGCATAGCAGCGAGGTAGTGGCGGTAGAGTTCCTTGTAGGGCGAGAACTCGACCATCTTCGGGTCAACAAGGACGAGTTTCAGTTCGGCAGGGTGCTTTTTGTAAAGCAACGAGGTCAGAATGGCGTTGATAGCCACCGATTTACCCTGACCCGTGGCGCCGGCTACAAGGAGGTGGGGTGTCTTGGCGAGGTCGAACATAAAGACCTCGTTGGTGATAGTGCGCCCGATAGCGATAGGCAGGCGCATTTTCTGCTCCTCTTGGAAACGCTTGGAGGCGATGACCGAGTGCATAGAGACGGTCTGCGGCTTCTCGTTGGGCACCTCGATACCCACCGTACCCTTGCCCGGCATGGGGGCGATCATACGGATACCCGTAGCGGCGAGCGACATCATAATGTCGTTCTCAAGGCTCTGAATCTTGGATATTTTGATACCCGCCTTGGGGACAATCTCGTAGAGCGTTACGGTCGGACCGATAGTGGCTTTGATGCTGTCTATCTCTATACCGAAATTGCGCAGGGTCTCCACAATGCGTTTGGCATTGGCGTTCTGCTCGTCTTTGTTGATGATTGTACCGGTCTCGTTGTCATACACTTTGAGCAGGTCGAGGGAGGGAAACTTGTAGTATTCCAGGTCTTTGCGCGGGTCGTAGGGACCGAGTTTTGCCAAAATATCTTCGGGCGTGGGGGTATCTCCGTCCGCCATCTCGACAGGCTTGGTGTCGCGGATGTCTATTTGCGTCTCGTCTCCGTCTTCTGCGGGGTCGTTCTCCTGCGCAGGTTCGGTATGCATCTCCTCTTCCTGCGTGGACTCGATAGTCAGCGGAATATCACCATCTGCGGAAATGTCGGAGGGGGGATTTTCCAAACCATCGATTTCTATATCTATATCAATCGGCTGCTCATCGTCTTTTGGTTCGTCGGGCAGCACAATCTCTTGCGGTTCCTCGGCAATGCTCTCTTCGTGGGTTTCCTCTTTGGGCTTGCGTTTGAACAGCCCTTTCAGCCACTCCCAGAAACGTTTGGTATTGGGGATAAAATTCTTCTCGGCGATAATCAGGAAAATAACCGGTGTAACTACCAGCACGATGATCATTCCCGTGGGTTGGATATACGAGTTGAGCCATGTGGCGAACCATTGTCCGAAAGCCCCACCCCAACAGAATGTACCGAGCGAGACCATCAGTTGCACAAACCCGAGCAATACGGCCCCCCACAGCACACCGAATGTCCCGCAGAGCAGCACCCGCAGCGGGTGGGTATGCCCCACGTGGAGCAGACGCAGACCGTAAATAACCAGCATCCCTATCAGCCCGAAAGCCATCCAGCCGAAAGCCCCATTGATTAGGAACTCGCTGACGGCGGCACCGGGCAAACCGAGCCAGTTTTGAATTTCTATACGGTGTTCGCGTCGTTCGGAACCGGACATCTGAAGCAGCGACTGATCGCTTGTTCCGGTAAAAAAGAAACTGACACACGCCAACAGCAGAACGAGGGCGATAGTCAGCAGCACGATACCCGAAACTGTGCGGGTTCGCGGGTCGGAAAAGAAAGTTTTAATCTGTTGCCAAACGTGAGTTTTCTCTACTCGTATCGGGCGTTCAGCGGTCTTTTCGTCGTTTTGGGCTGTATGTATTGTGCGTCTTGGCATATTTACTCAAATTAGCACGCAAAGGTACAGAAAATATCTCGTTTTTGCAAACTTGTCTTTTGTTGAAAAAGGGAATAGTGCGGTTTTTAGTGGCATTTTGTGTACTTTTCCGCGAAATAATCAAATAAATTTGTCCGTATGAAAAATTCTTTATACTTTTGCGTGTTAATTTAGGAGGGGTGTGTATGCACCCTGTATCAGCAAAAACGGTTATGTCAGAACCGATACGGCACGAAGGGGTTGTTATGTCCGTGTCCGGACAGACAGCGCATATACGGATTGTCCAAGCAAGTGCGTGCAGCACCTGTTCGGCACGCAGTATGTGTATGTCCTCAGAAAGCAGGGAGAAAGAGATGGATGCCATGATGCTCGAGCCTATGCAGGCAGGCGACAAAGTGGAGGTGATGGTGGCGGAACGCTTGGCGTGGAAAGGGGTGCTGCTGGCTTACGTGATGCCGTTTGTGGTGATGCTTGCGGTGATAGCGGGGCTGGATCGGGTATTAGACAGCGAGGCGGTCATCGGTACGATAGCCCTCTGTGCAGTAGCGGTGTATTATATAATCCTTTCGTTTTTCAGAGACAAACTGCAAAAACAGTTCTCCTTTACGGCTCGTAAACTTTGATTAGCATTTACTTTCCGTTGATCAACAACTATTA
>DJSG01000040.1:13794-14440 GCA_002440265.1 Bacteroidales bacterium UBA6340
CTCTGAAGGAAAAGCATATAATATATTAAACATTTTTCAATAAACAACACAATGAATTTAGTTCTGATTTCTTTGGCCGTTCTGGGCATAACGGGATTGGTAGCCGCCGTGCTGCTCTATTTCGTGGCTCAGAAGTTCAAGGTGGAAGAAGACCCGCGCATCGACCAAGTGCAGGAGGTGCTACCCGGTGCCAACTGCGGCGGTTGCGGTTTTGCCGGTTGCCGCGCGTTGGCTGAAGCGTGCGTCAAAGCCGACTCGCTCGACGGTCTGCTCTGCCCGGTCGGTGGTGCGCCCACAATGCAAAAAGTGGGCGAGATACTCGGGTTGGCTGCAGCAGCGGCTGAACCCAAAGTGGCGGTNNGCGGTGGTACGTTGTAATGGTACCTGCGCTGCGCGCCCGCGCACAAGCGAATACGACGGCGTGCGCAGTTGCCGGATTATGCACAACCTCTATGTGGGCGAAACCGACTGCGCTTTCGGTTGCCTGGGTTGTGGCGACTGCGTAGAAGCCTGCCTGTTTGATGCAATCCATATCAACCCCGAGACGGGGCTGCCCGAGGTGGACGACGAGAAATGTACCTCTTGCGGCAAGTGCGTCAAAGCCTGCCCGCGCAACATCATCGAACTGCGCAACAAAGGTCCGAAG
>DJSG01000040.1:14527-14729 GCA_002440265.1 Bacteroidales bacterium UBA6340
CCCGCAAAGCCTGCACCAATGCTTGTATAGGGTGCGGCAAGTGCCAGAAAGTATGTCCGTTCGACGCAATCACCGTGGAGAACAACCTGGCATACATCGATTATACCAAATGCCGTCTCTGCCGCAAGTGCGAGGCAGAATGCCCGACGGGGGCTATCCATGCCGTCAATTTCCCGCCGCGCAAACCCGCAGAACCCAAACC
>DJSG01000004.1 GCA_002440265.1 Bacteroidales bacterium UBA6340
CAGATATTCGTCATCAGCAACGGCACCGAGACCAAATACTACAGCAACACCACCCGCTACAAACACATAGAGAAAAACGCCCAAGCCGCACAGGCTCGGAGCCGCAGCCGCAAGGTGGCGAGCAACTCGTTTGAGTTCACCTCCTACTGGGCAGACCGCGAGAACCGACTTATCCCCGACCTCGTGGATTTCACCGCCACCTTCTTCTGCCGCCTTACGCTGCTCAGTATCCTCACGCACTACTGCGTGCTGACCGTGGACGGCGACCTATTGGTGATGCGCCCATACCAGATATGCGCCACCGAGGCGATACTCAGGCGTATCCTCATTGCGAGCAACCGACGCGAATGGGGAACCGTCCGCGCAGGCGGATATATATGGCACACCACGGGCAGCGGCAAGACGCTGACCGGTTTCAAGACCGCACAACTGGCAAGCCGCATGGAGGGCGTGGACAAAGTGCTGTTTGTGGTGGACAGAAAAGACCTCGACTATCAGACGATGCTGGAGTACGACCGCTTCGAGAAAGGGGCTGCCAACACCACCAAAGACACTACGGAACTGAAACGCCGCCTCGAGAACCCCGACAGCCGCATACTCATCACCACCATCCAGAAACTGAGTATCTTTGTCAACAAGACTCCGCAACACCCCGTCTATGACCGGCACGTGGTGCTCATCTTCGACGAGTGCCACCGCAGCCAGTTCGGCGAGATGCACGCTGCTATCGTCCGCCGCTTCAAGCGGTATCATATCTTCGGCTTTACGGGGACGCCTATCTTCGCCGAGAATGCCTCGAAATCCGCTAGATTATCTAGTATTTCTAGTTCCCCTAGTCCTTCTAGTTCTTCTAGTTCTTCTAGTATTTCTAGTTCTTCTAGCATTTCTAGTTCTTCTGGTTCCCCTAGTTCTTCTAGTTCTTCTATTTTTTCTAGAGTTTTTAGTTCCTCTGGTTTCTTCCTCACCACCGCCCAGGCATTTGGCGACAGGCTGCATGTCTATACTATCGTCGATGCCATACGCGACCACAATGTGCTGCCGTTTCTGGTGAGTTATGTCTCCACTATGAAAGCCGAGGAGAACATCAGCGATGAGGAGGTACCCGGTATCGACCGCGAGAAAGCCCTGATGTCGCCCGTGCGTATCCGCAAGATTGTGGATTATGTACTGGAGCATTACGACCAAAAGACCAAGCGCAACAGCGTCTATACACTGAAAGACAAACGCCGCCAGGGCTTCAACTCTATTTTCTGCTGCGCCTCCGTGCCTGCCGCCAAAGCCTACTACGAGGCATTCAAAGCCGCCCAAGCCGACCTCCCCGAGAGCAAACGCCTCAAGATAGCCACTATCTTCTCCTTCGCCGCCAACGAGGATCTAGATTCCCTAGATAATCTAGATCCACTAGATCCACTAGATTCCCTAGCCCCCCTATCTCCACCCTCCTCCCGCGAGTTCCTCGAGTCCGCCATCGCCGACTACAATGCGATGTTCTCCATGCGGTTCGATACCTCCTCCGAGGGCTTCCAAGGCTACTACAAAGATGTCAGCCGGCGCATGAAAGACCGCGAACTCGATATGCTCATCGTGGTCAATATGTTCCTCACGGGCTTCGATGCCACCACGCTCAATACCCTCTGGGTGGACAAGAATCTGCGCGACCACGGTTTGATACAAGCCTACAGCCGCACCAACCGCATACTCAACAGCATAAAGACCTTCGGCAACATCGTCTGCTTCCGCAATCTCGAGAAAGCCACCAACGATGCCATATCGCTCTTCGGCGACCGCGAAGCGGGCGGACTGATACTGCTACGCAGTTTCAACGACTACTACCTCGGCTACGACGAGACCAAAGACAACGGCGAGGTGGTACACCACCCCGGCTATGTCGATGCTGTGGCGAACCTGTGCAAGGATTTTCCGCATGCGGAAATACTCCATATGGGTGAGGAACAACAGCGGGCGTTTATCAAGGCGTTTGGTGCCTTGCTGCGGGCGCAAAACGTACTGAACGCTTTCGACCGGTTCCGCGGACAGGAAATCATCCTCCCGCAGGATATGCAGGACTACAAGTCGTATTACCTCGACCTGCGCGACCGGTACCGCACGCACAACGAGAAAACGGACATCAACGACGACCTTATCTTTGAGATGGAACTCATCAAGCAGGTGGAAATCAACATCGACTATATCCTGATGATGGTCAGCCGTTTGCACGATGAGCATGTCGGCAATGCCGAGATACGCCTGCGCTTGGAGAAAACCATCACCTCATCGCCCGACCTGCGTCCGAAACGCGAACTCATCGAGCAGTTTATCGACTCGCTCACCCCCGACAGCGATGTCCACGGCGAGTGGGATGCTTTTGTGCGCGAGCAGCAGGCAAAACAACTGGAGCAGATTATCGAAGAGGAGCACCTGCGTCCCGAGGAGACGCGGCGTTTTATGACGCGTGCTTTCCAAGAGGGACAGGTGCAGGAGATGGGCACCGAGGTAAGCCGTATCCTGCCGCCCTTGCCGCTCTTCTCCAAAGACAAAGAGCGCAGCCGCAAAAAAGAAACCGTACTCGAAAAACTCAAAGCCTTCTTCACCCGCTTCTTCGACATCAGCAACGGAAACTTTGAGGCATAAGATGATACCCATCCCATTTGGAGAAGCATCGCTTACCATGCGTCCTCAACCTCTGCTTGCTGTCATAGTCCATTCCTTTAATCGGACTGCTCCATAATTATAAATAATTCTAAATGGCTACTATTACCGAGAGAATACCGAGTGAACCCCGAGTGAATGCCAAGCGGTTCTCATAAGTGAAAAATATAATTGTTAAAATTATTGCATATACGATACGCACCTTTTCTGTCTGCAGGTGATTGGTGAAAATAAGGTTCCTTGGCATATCACAAACCGGCTTTGCGTGTCGTTCATATTTGGGCTCCTCTTTTTGAGTCATTAGGGGCAAAACAGCGTGAAATTCAAATGGTATTGCGTAATCAAATAAAATGTTGTACCTTTGTACGATTTTTAGTTTGTTGGCTTATTTTTCATCCGAAGAGGAGGATAACGCTAATAAAATCGGGAATTACTTAAACTGAACGGATATGGATACCTTACAAGAAATGACAGCCGCCAAGTTGCTGCAAATGAAAGCAATAAAGTTTCAAACACTGAACCCGTTTACATGGGCTAACGGTTGGATTGCCCCGTTGTACTGCGATGACCGCAAAGTGCTGTCGTATCCGAAGATGCGTGACTTCATACGGCTTGAATTGGCGCGCACCATAGCCGAGAGATACCCGGATGTGGACGTGGTGGCTGGCGTGGCAACCAATGCTATTGCGCACGGTGTATTGGTGGCGGAGCAGTTGGGGCTGCCGTTTGTGTATGTACACCCCACACCCAAAGACCACGGTTTGGAGAACCGGATAGAGGGCGACCTGCGTCCGAGACAAAGCGTGGTAGTCATTGAGAACCAAGTGATTGTGGGAGACAACTGCCTGAAAGTGATAGACGCCATACGCAACAACGGCTGCAAAGTGGCAGGCATCGTAACGATATTCGACTACGGGTTTGCCGCCACCAAACGCAAGTTCGAGAAAGCGGGTGTGGAACTGACATCCCTGACCAACTTCCCCACTATGCTCCGTTTGGCAGAGGAGATGGATATTATCAGCAAAGACCAACAGAAAGCCATACAGGCATGGCAAAGACACCCTTCTAAATGGGAGAAATAAGGAGAAACAAATTATGGCAGAAGCAAAGTACGAAAGCAAGATAGGGCATGTACCAGCCGGCGACAAGGCGGTATTCGATGTCCTGAGCAACCTTGAGAACCTCAACAAGGTGCGCGACCTCATACCCGCAGACAAGGTGCAGGAACTGGAGATATCGCCCGATTGCATACGCATGAAAGTGGGCGGATTGGCACAGAAGATTGCCATCCGCATCGTGGAGAAAGAGGAGTACAGTACCATCAAGTTCGGTGCCGACAATATCCCCGTAGCGGTGAACGTCTGGATTCAACTCAAACAAGTGGCGGACAACGACACACGTATGCGTATCACGCTGAAAGCCGACATACCCATGATGTTCCGCATGATGCTTGACAAGAAGATGCAACAGGGATTGGACCAAGCCGTGGATATGCTCTGCCAACTGCCCTATAACGATTGGAAATGATGGGACGCAAGAAAAGGGTACGGATACACAAAGAAGGGCGCAATATCATCATCGGACTGACGTTGCTGATATTTGTGGTGAACACGGGTGTGTACTTCTTTGTGCCGCATTGGATGTTCGCTATCACACTGCTGCTGACGGCAATGCTGCTGGTGTTTGTCACATACTTCTTCCGCAATCCGGTACGTGTATTGGAGGTGGACGACCCGAACTTCATCATCGCCCCTGCCGACGGACATGTGGTAGTGGTGGAACCTACTATGGAGAATGAGTATTTCCATGACAAGCGGTTGCAGGTCAGCATATTCATGTCGCCGTTCAACGTGCACGCCAACTGGTATCCGATAGAGGGTGAAATCCTTGTGTCGGAGCATCAGAAAGGCAGGCACAAAGGTGCGTGGCTGCCCAAGTCGAGTACGGAGAACGAGCGGTCGCTGGTGGTGATAGAGACACCTGACAAGGTGCGGATAGCCGTCCGCCAGATAGCAGGTGCTATGGCACGGCGCATAGTAACATACGCCAAAGTGGGCAAACAGTCGCACCGAAACACCCACTTGGGCTTTATCAAGTTAGGAAGCCGCGTGGATATGTACTTGCCCCTCAATACGGAGATGTTTGTGGAAGTGGGTGAGTTGGTACGCGGCAACGAGACCATCATCGGACGACTGCAAGACCCTAACGAAAACAACGTAAACAACTAAAACAACGTAAACAACGAAAACAACGAAAACAACTAATAAGGTATGGATAGATTTGAGGAACTGTTTGCGCAATACAACTGCGCGATGAATGACGACGCCGTGAAGGCTGCCACTGCCGAGATACTGGCAAAGCATTTCGACGAGAACAACAACTGCGAGGTATGGAAACAATGCCTCCACCGGATAGACTTGACCACCCTCAACGGCGATGACACTACCGCCAAAGTGGCAGGTATGGCACAGAAAGTCAATGACTTCAGCAAGAACTTCCCCGGTATTCCCAACGTGGCAGCGATGTGTGTGTATCCCGCTTTGGTGGAGACGGTACACGACACACTCACCGAACCTATCGGCATAGCAGCCGTGGCAGCAGGCTTCCCCGCATCGCAGACGTTCATTGAGATAAAGGTGGCGGAAGCAGCCATGGCAGTAGCCGCAGGGGCAACCGAGATTGACATCGTGATTTCCATAGGCAAATTTCTCGAAGGCAAGTACCAGGAGGTGTTCGATGAGATTTCCGAGATAAAGGCTGCCGTACGCTCGGCGCACCTGAAAGTGATTCTTGAGACAGGGGCATTGAAGACGGCAGAGAACATCTACAAGGCATCTATACTGGCAATGGCTGCAGGGGCTGACTTCATCAAGACCTCCACAGGAAAGATAGCCGTAAATGCCACACCCGAAGCCACTTACGTGATGTGCCATGCTATCAAGGACTGGCACGAAAAGACAGGACAGAAAGTGTGCTACAAGCCTGCCGGCGGTGTCAGCACCACCGCAGAAGCCGTACAGCATTACACGCTTGTGAAAGAGATACTGGGTGCCGATTGGCTGAACAACCAATCCTTCCGCTTTGGGGCAAGTAGGTTGGCGAACAACCTGCTGACAAGTATTGTAGGAACAGAAACAAAGTACTTCTGATGAACCGGATAATAGAAAAGCATTTCTTTTCGGACAATGTAGCGGGGCTGGTGATAGAGGCTCCGCTTATTGCACGTAGCCGTCGTGCAGGGCACTTCGTCATCGTGCGTGTGGACGAACATTCCGAGCGTATGCCGCTCACCATTGCCGATGCCGACATAGAGAAGGGCACCATCACCCTTGTCGTGCAGCGTATCGGCGTCAGCAGTGCAAAACTCATGGCACTCAACGTAGGCGACGAGGTGGCTGACTTGGTCGGTCCATTGGGCAAGGCTACTGATATACAGCATTTTGGCACAGTAGTCTGTGCCTGTGGCGGTGTGGGAGCAGCACCTATGCTGCCCATTGCGCAGGCATTGAAGAAAGCAGGCAACCGCGTCATCACAGTGCTGGCGGCACGTACTGCCGAACTCATCATTCTGCGTGAGCAGTTGGCAGCCACCTCCGACGAGGTGATAGTGATGACCGACGACGGCTCTCTCGGGCAGAAAGGGGTGGTAACCGTGGGCGTAGAGCAGGTGATTAACCGCGAACATGTGGACAAGTGCATCACCATCGGACCGGCAATCATGATGAAATTCGTAGCCCTGACCACGGCGAAGTACAATATCCCCACAGACGCCAGCCTCAACACCATTATGGTGGACGGCACGGGTATGTGTGGTGCGTGCCGTGTCACCGTAGGGGGCAAGATGCGCTTCGTGTGTGTGGACGGACCTGAGTTCGACGCCCACCAAGTGGATTTCGATGAGATGCTCTCGCGTCTGCGCTCCTACAAGCCTGAGGAGATGGCAGCATACGAGGCGTACCGGCATCATGCCGACCTGACCTCCAACGCCCGTGATGCCGAGTGGCGCAAAGCCCTACGCGCGTCTATGAAAGCCAAAGAGCGCACCGACATCCCGCGTGTCAAGATGAACGAGTTGGCACCCGAAGTGCGTGTTACTTCCCTTCACAAGGAGGTGAACCAAGGTCTCACCCCCGAACAGGCACTGCTTGAATCCAAGCGGTGTCTCGACTGCGCGAACCCCACTTGCGTACGGGGCTGCCCTGTGAATATCCATATACCCGATTTCATCAAGCGTGTGGAGGCGGGCGACATCAATGGTGCTGCCGATGTCATCAAGCAGAGCAGCACCCTGCCTGCGGTTTGCGGACGTGTCTGCCCGCAGGAGAAGCAGTGTGAGTCGCAGTGTATTCACCTCAAGATGGGGCATCAGCCTGTGGCTATCGGGCACCTCGAACGCTATGTGGCTGACCACGCGACCACATCGCATAACACACAGAGTATCACCCGCAACGGCAAAAAGATAGCCGTAGTAGGCAGTGGACCTTCGGGCTTGGCCTTTGCGGGAGATATGGCGAAGTTCGGCTATGAGGTCACGGTCTTCGAGGCACTGCACGAGATAGGCGGTGTGCTCAAATACGGTATCCCCGAGTTCCGTCTTCCCAACAGCATTGTGGACAAAGAGATAGACGGTCTGCGTCAGTTAGGTGTAACATTCTGCAAGGATACCATCATCGGCAAGACGCTCACTATGAACGACTTGCAGCAAGACGGTTATGCGGCTGTCTTCGTAGGAAGTGGTGCCGGCTTGCCGCGCTTTATGGGCATACCGGGCGAAAACCTCAATGGCGTCATGTCGTGCAACGAGTACCTCACCCGTGTCAATCTGATGGACGCCTCGTCAGCGGACACCGACACACCTCTGTTGAAAGGAACCAACGTGGCTGTCATCGGCGGGGGCAACACCGCCATGGACGCAGTCCGTACTGCCAAGCGTCTGGGCGCGGAACGTGCCATGATTATCTACCGCCGTTCCGAAGACGAGATGCCTGCCCGTGTGGAAGAAGTGCGCCATGCTCGGGAAGAGGGTATCGAGTTCCTCACCTTGCACAACCCCATTGAGTATCATGCCGATGCCGACGGACGTGTATGCGAAGCCGTACTGCAAGTGATGACATTGGGCGAACCGGACGAATCGGGTCGCCGCAGCCCCGTACCCGTTGAGGGACAGACCGTTACCTTGCCCGTGGACTTGGTTATTGTCAGTGTAGGTGTCAGTCCCAATCCCCTCATACCGCATACGGTACAGGGCTTGGATATTAGCAAGAAAGGAACTATCGTGGTCAATGATGCCATGCAGTCTTCTATCCCCACCCTCTTTGCCGGAGGCGACATTGTCCGTGGTGGTGCCACAGTCATCCTCGCTATGTCCGATGGTCGCAAAGCCGCCCACGCTATGCACGAATACCTGCAAACGCATTAACTGTATTTGATGTACACGTAAGGGCATAGATATGCAACGGAACCAATGGAGTCACCGATGTGGCAGAATTGATTTTTTGTTGTGGTTTTGTATACTTCGGCGATTTTATGTAACTTTGCAGCCGTAAATGAAACCGAAAAGCCTATATATGCACACATTTAATATACTGCTGACAGTAGCGGCGTATGGGTATCTGGTGTATAGGTTGGTAGTGTTTGACGGGTACGCAGCGTTGGCGGACAATTGGGGAATGGCAGGTAGCGGGCAGTTGGTGTGCCTGCTGGTAGCGGTGCTGTTGGTGCCGCTGAATGTGGTTTGTGAGGCATGGAAATGGCAGACGCTGTTGCACGATGTGGAGCCTATAGGGATAAGAGAGGCGCAAAGGCAGGTGTATTACGGATATGTGGGTGCATTTGTAACTCCCTACAGAGCAGGTGATTACCCTGCACGTGTGATGTTGCTGAGCGATAGTTCGGCGTGGTCTGCGGCAGTGGCGTTGGGCTTGGTGGGGTCGGTGGCGTTGCTGGTGGTGGAGGTGTGCTTGGGCGTGCCGGCGGTGGTGCTGCTGGCGGGGTATGAAACGGGGATAGATGTACACAAGGTACTGATTGCCACGGCGGTAGTGGTGGCGTTAATAGTGCTGGTGCCCGTGTGTCTCAAGCGGTTGGCACAGTGCGAGTGGCGGAATGAGCAATTGAGGAGAATGTTCGGCGCATTGGCACAACTGACAGGGCAACGCTTTATGAAAGTGGTGGTTATCAGTCTGTTGCGCTATGTGATATGGGCGGTACAACTGACCTTGGTACTGCGGTTTTGCGGAGTGGTGCTGACACCCGTGCAACTGCTGCTGGCTATACCTACCTACTACCTGCTGCTGGGCGTGGTGCCATCGGTGCCCGTGGCGGATGTGGCAGTAAGGGGGAGCCTGTCGATAGTGGTGTTCGGGGTGTTCAGTCCGAATACGGCAGGCATTGCGATAGCCATCACAATAATATGGGTGATAAATACCCTACTGCCGATGGTGGTGGGAACATGGGTAGGAACAGGGAATAAAAACCCTGTCATTGAGGGGGAATAAACATGTAATTACCATATAATTAACCATTAATTTTTAGTATAATACAGGTTTTACAAAAAGACTAACAAACTAAACATATAGATTATGACTATTTCATTTTCAATCAATTACCAAACTCAGTGGGGGCAAAGCATAGTGGTGCTATACGCTGCGGACGCAGACGTGCACGAGACCGCCGCACCGACTATGCTCCATTTGGAGTGCCATGGTTCTGCGGATTGGTCTGCACAACTGACTATCAGCGATATACACCGTTATCTGTCCTATTCGTACGCCGTGTTGAATGAGCAGGGCGAAGTCATTCGCCGCGAGGACGTGGCGCACAAGATAGATTGCACACCGGGGAATCTTACTGTCCGTGACCGTTGGCAGGATAACCCGCACTCGCTGTTCGCATCGAAAGTGTTCAGCGAGGTGCTGTTTGCGCATCGCCCGATGACCCGCAACAGCAAGATGACGGGCAATATCAATGTGGTGGTGTATGTGCCACGATTGGAGCGTCATCAGTCGGTGGCTATCATGGGTAATGTGCCCGCTCTCGGGCAGTGGGATAAGACGAAGATGCTCAGAATGAGCAATATATCCGACAGCGATGACACCTACAACCCGTTGTGGACGGCATCCTTCCATGCCAATATCGGCACGGTGGTGGAATATAAATACGTGATTATCGACACCAAGTCGGGTGAAGTGATTGACATCGAGTGGGGTGAAAACCGCAAGGTGTGGGACGTGCAACGCGGCAAGCATTATCTGATTGACGATGAGCCGTTCCGTTACACACAAGCCAACTGGAAAGGTGCAGGTGTGGCAGTGCCGGTGTTCTCGTTGCGCTCGGAGAACGGCTTCGGCATCGGTGAGTTCCAAGACCTGAAGTTGTTGGCAGACTGGGCAGTGCTCACGGGGCAGAAGATGATTCAGACGCTGCCTATCAACGACACCACGCTGCTGCACACCAACCGCGACTCGTATCCGTACAACGCTGTGAGCGTGTTTGCGCTACACCCTATCTATATCAACATAGAGAAGATGGGCACGCTGACGCCTGCGCAAAAGAAGAAATACCTTGCCACCAAAGCAGAGTTCAACAAGAAGCCGATTGCTGATTATCAGTGCGTGTACGACGAGAAGATGAAGTACTTCAAGGCGTTGTACAAGGCGGAGAAAACGGCAGTATTTGCGTCAGAAGCGTACAAGGCGTTTGTGGAAAAGAACAAGGAGTGGCTGTTGCCCTACGCGCAGTTTATGTCCAAACGCGACAAGCAGCCCAAGGACTTCTACTGCTACCTGCAGTTCCATGCCGACAAGCAGTTGGCGGACGCTGTGGCGTATGCACATTCGGTGGGCGTAGCCATCAAGGGAGATATACCCATCGGCATCTCACCCGACTCGGTGGACGCTGCTATCGACCCGCAACTCTTCAACCTCGACGCCAGTGCCGGTGCACCGCCCGATGACTTCGATGCGCGCGGGCAGAACTGGGGTTTCCCGACCTACAACTGGGACGTCATGGCAGAGGACAACTACCAATGGTGGCGCAAGCGTTTCACCAAGATGGCAGACTATTTCGACGCATACCGTATTGACCATATACTCGGCTTCTTCCGTATCTGGCAGATGCGCAAGACCGATGTATGGGGGCTGTGCGGACACTTCTCGCCTGCTATGCCATACACGCTGCAAGACCTGTGGAATATGGGTGTCAAACTTGACGAAGACCGCATGACCAAGCCCTATATCCGCTCCAACTTCCTCGGCGATGTCTTTGGTTATGACACCGACTATGCCAAGAAGCATTTCCTCAACACGCGCGACGGGTATGTGTATTGGTTCAAGGACGAGTTCGATACACAGGTCAAGGTGCAAGCCTACTTCGACAACCCCGACAACCGCAAGACGATGGAGGGCAAGTGCAATCCCGACAACGTGAAGAACGGGCTGCTCTACCTGCATTGCGAAGTGCTGTTTGTGCGCGACCAGCGCGACCCCGAACTGCTGCACCCGCGCATTGCGCTCTATCAGTCACATAGTTACGCCGAATTATACGAAGACCAGCGTCAGTTGCTTGCCAATATCCACAACGACTATTTCTACCGCCGCCATACGGACTTCTGGCGTGACTCGGCTATGCGCAAACTGCCCACACTCATCGCCTCAACCGACATGCTCTGCTGCGGCGAGGACCTCGGTATGGTACCGTCGTGTGTGCCGCAGGTGATGCACCAACTGCAGATACTTTCTTTGGAGATACAGCGTATGCCCAAGGACCCGACCAAGCAGTTTGCGCACCCTGCCGATGCACCTTACTTGAGCGTCTGCACCACGGGTACGCACGATATGAACCCGCTCCGCGCATGGTGGGAGGAAGACCGCGCTGTCACCCAGCGTTTCTACAACGAGCAGATGGGCTGGCAAGGCGAAGCACCGCACGAGATGACGCCCGAGATAGCGGAGTTTATCATCAACCAGCACATGTACAGCCCTGCTATGTGGGTTATCCTGCCGCTGCAAGACTGGTTTGCTATCGATGGCGAGGTGCGCCTGCCCGATGCACACGCCGAGCGTATCAACCTGCCGTCCGACCCGCACCATTTCTGGAACTACCGTATGCACCTCTGCCTTGAGGACTTGTTGCACAAGGATGCCTTCAATGCACACGTGCGACGCCTGACACAGGTCAGATAAATTAGCAGATAAGGTAATAAATCACAAAGAGAGGCTGCCTGACCAATGTAGGCAGCCTCTTATTTTGTTGGGAGACGACGCGGCTCGCGTCGTCAAAACTAAAATGAGCACGCTACAGTGCCACCTTGTATGTCTCCACGCACCCCTCGCCAACCACTTGCAGCACGTACACGCCCTGCAAATAAGGGGGTAATTCCGTAATCGGTGCCGCGGTTTGCAACAGGCACCTTCCGTTCATATCGTACAACCGTGCTTCAGCCCCTGCATCAAGCGTCAGGGTGTGCCCATGCAACATAAAAAACCTGCTCTCTTGCACCATTTCAACAGCCGTCTCCGCATCATTGTGCATACAATTATAGCGCGCATATAAGGGCTGATAATCTCCCATAGCAGTATATACACATTCCCCGTTCTGGTATGCGCACAGGAGGGCATACGAGTAACCTCCCGGCAGACCATATCCGCCTGTCTGCAGCAGTCCTTGTTGCGTGCCTACGCCCCAAATCCAGTTGGTGCTGTCGCCCTCAAGACGATGCTCATCGGGCACAATACGGATGCTCGCAAATGTCCTCTCCCCGGGTGCACTTCCTATATAATCCACCACCACGCGCTGCGTCTTGGCGTATGCCACATAGTTCAGTCCTGCGAATACGGTCAGCGTGTCACCTTCCTTTGCCCCGAAGTCATACAGCAGGTATTCGCTGTCCTCGTAGTGGAAATACACCTTCTCATCCTCTGTAGTGCGCATCGCACCAACATACTGAATATCACCGCTCTTCCATGATGGCTGGCATAGTATCTGCCTGTATTTCTGACCACCAATCACTGTATCTTCCGACAACGTATAGAGCCATGTCCGCCGCTCCATATCCTCACTACCCGCAACACTCCTGTACTCAAACACATTCCACTGGTCGCACCATTTTGGTGCCTCCACCTCTTCTTCGCACAGGCACATCGCACCTCTCTTTACCCGTTCTTCATAAGGCATCTCGTACAACATCTTGCCGTTCTTGCACACGCACACGAGGCACCGCTCGCGCAGGCAGAGGGGTATATCCTCCACTATCAGTTGGAAGAAATCGCCCGCAAACGCATCATTTCCGTATGTACCAACGCCTTCCACGTACTCCATGCCGTTGTCAAACACCCATTTCTTGCGCGCTTTGCCGTCTTGCAACACCACACTCTCAATCTTTGTAACATGCACAGAATCAGACGAGTTCTCCATATTCTTGTTGGCAAAAACGACTGCACCGCACGTGTTATCCCACACCTTAAATATATACGCGAGACCGTCGCCCACTTTCAGATTGAAGTCATAGAGCACCAAGTCCTTTTTCGTGCAATCGCCGCTGTATAGCAGCACCTTGTTGTCTTCCTCGCGCAGGAATATATCCTCGCCATATTGCAGATAATGCTTCTCGTTAATCACGGTATCGCGCTGGGCAGTAATCAGATACATCTTTATCTCGTAGTCCGTTGAGTCGCGCCCGTCAATATGCATTTCCATCCTTTCCGCCATTGTCCGGCACAGTCCTGACAGCATGGGGAACAGCGTGTCATCCTCTTCCTGCATATCCTGAGTGCTGTTGTCAATCGTAAACTGCCCCCTCACTTCCGTGTCTGCGGAATAGACGCTTATACGGTATGTCCCCTTCTCCTTGATATGGAGTGCGGTGGAAACCGAGAACTGCTCGTCTGCCACAGCGGCACCTGTTTGGTCGCTATACACTCTCACCTGTGCCTCCTCGCCCGTTCCTACGAGCACTGTCACGGCATTGCCATATTGTACCACACGGAACCGGCGAGGGTCTGGCGGAGTATCGCCGTGGTCGGGGTCATCGGTTTTTGTCACAATGCGCAGCATGACATCTGTCCCGCCCGTGCGTTGGGCAGCGACATTGCAAATGCCCAACAGACAAATCGCAAGTAGTAAAAAATTACGTTTCATAATACATAATCATTTGGTTGGTTGTTACACAATTTCATCGCGATGATTTTCGACTGCAAAATTACTGCCTTTTTCCGAATGTACCAAGAAAAGGGTGCACACAAATAAAAAATGCAACAACCTGTCAATAAGCAAATTACATATTCTACACGCACACAAATGTCATTCACTGCGTATTTATGCTTGCAGAACCAAGTCCACATTCGCCACTTACACTTACCTGCACGGCAAGTGTGAGGAGTGTGGAGGAAAGGGAAGCAGCGGTAGCCCCCAACTTCTGCGCAATGCGCCCTTTGGTGGTGCGGATACCATTGGGAGAATAATAACAGTAATCCGCTATTTGAGCCAAAGGAACATCTTCATACAAAATGGTGTAGATGCAAAATTTGATTTCTTTTTCAGGCAATTGCTGCTCCAAAGTTTGGCAAAGGACAAGGAAAGTGGGGCTCATATCGTGCTTGAACGTAGCATAGTCATTCCACTCCTTGCGCGGCTCGGGAAAGACCGTGCGGAGATGTTTCACCTGCAAAAGAAAATCCCGCGTGCGGTCAGCATAGAGGGTTTCGTTGAGGTGGCTGATAGTATGGCGGTTGTCCTCGAGAGACTGCGACTGCTGCCGGATGAGGTTGTCCTTCTCCTGCAACAAGGCATCGCGAGACATGAGGGCATGCCGTTTGCAGTGCCACAAGACATACAGCAACACCAATAACGCCAAACAGACGAAGACTGCGGCAGCCAGCAGGATATTCCGCAGACGGTTCGGGTAGGGGTTGGCAAGATAGTCGCGACACTTGCCAACAGCCACCGAGTACTGCCTCGAGAGTTGGTCTCTTGCGCGCCCTGCATCCTCCCGCGCATGTGCATAGGTGGCAGCAAGAGCGACATTGTCGGTGGCTTCGGCGTAGTTGATGAGGGTGTAGTAGGCGTTGGAAGTATAGTACGGATTAGACGAGTTGGCGATGATAAATTCGGCGTAGGGGAACGCCTGTGTTTCCTGCCCGAGGTAGGTGTAAGACTGCATGATTTTCATGGCATTGTAGCAGCGGCTCTCGTTGTCGCGCGGAAAGTCGGCTGCCTGCAAGAAACAGGTGAGGGCGGAATCGTACTGCTGCAGACGGTAGAACCATGCACCCCGCAGTTCAATGAGGCGTGCGGTGTAGGCGGGTCCCAACGAGAATGTGCGGGCGATGTGCCAAAGGCTGTCGGCGGTATGGTGCTGCCCCAATTGGCTGTAGTTCTCGCTGAGGTAAAGGAGTCCGTAGGCGAAGTATAGACTGTCGCCGCTCCGGCGGAAAGCCTCGGTGGAACGGCGATTGAAAGTAAGGGCGAGGTCATTCTTATCCTGCTGTGTGCATAGATATGCCATGCAGGCATTCACCCGTCCGCGGAGGACAGGATTGCGGGGACACAGGCGGTCGCAGGCTATATAGCAATCGGCGGCTTCGGAGATACGAGTACAACTGTCCTCCAGACTGCGTCCAAGATAATAATAGGCGGCAGCAAGGGCATTGCGATGAGTATAACGGATAATGGGTTTGTTGAGCGTACGGATAGCAGCATACAGGGCAGCCGTATCCGCATAGAGGTGGCGTTCTGCGTCCATACTGTCTGCTATGGCGATAGTATGCTCCGCCTCTTGAATTCGCGAAGGAAACGAAGAGCATGCTGTTGTCACAACCTGTCCTGCAAAAAGCCACAACAGCAATAAGGAATGAATGCTCGGTATTTCCCTTTGACACTTCACAATGCTCCTTTGTCCGTAATTGTTTTGCGGGCAAAGTTAGTACATTTTTTTCAAATAGGCAAGCAAAGGTTGTAAGTGACAGGGCAACCGCATCAAAGTAGAATTTCACTCCGAGGGCAGTTTGAATCACGCATTACACCTTCTGACCTTTCCTGCACTCCCCCACCCCGCGTAAAACACATACAAACCAATTGATTAAAATAAATTGCAACTCTCCGATATGCATATATTCCCGAGAGAATCCCGAGAGAACTCCGAGCAAACATCAGCGAATCACCGCCCGTTTCACATTTTGTGATTGCCAGTTTGTTAAAATTTCCAAAACTACACCGACTCGTGGTAGTGGTAGTCGTTGTAGTCCTTGGATTTGGAGCGGTGGATACGCATATTGCGTTTACGGAAGAGACGCGGGAAACGCTGTTGCAGGAGGTGGCATTGGCGTTGCCACCAGCGTTTGAAACTGCTGTCCTCCATCTCGGTTTTCTCGAAGCCCGAGTAGTTGCGATGCCGCCACCAGAGTATGAGCAGCCAGCCGAAAATCATGCCTCCCAAGTGCGCAAAATGGGCAACATTGTCGCCCGGGAGCGGCGAGAAGCCCGCGAAGAGTTCGACCAAAGCATACAAAATAACAAGTACGCGCGCACGTATAGGCACGGGGATAAACAAGATGAACATACGCACGTCGGGGAAGAGCCATGCGAAAGCAAAAAGGATGCCGAAGACGGCTCCCGAGGCACCGATAGTGACCACGCGGTTGGCGAGTTGGCGGGCCACATCAAACTCGTAGGCACTGAGTGCGGGTTGGAGTTGGATAGCCCAGACCGCCTCCTGAATGAGTGCGGCACCTACGCCCGTAACCAAATAGTATATCAGGAAACGGCGGCTGCCCCACCGCTCCTCGATGGCGGGCGCGAACATGAGGACCGCGAACATATTGCAGAAGATGTGCGAAAAATTGGCGTGCATAAAGATGTAGGTCAGCGGTTGCCACAGGCGGAACTGCGTGGCGGTGACATAGTGCAAGCCGAAGATTTGCGAGAAATTGATGCCGTAGCGAGCGAAGACAGTATCCGCAAACCAGCACAGGAACGTGATGATGAGCAGGTTGCGGGTAACGGGAGGTAGGTTACGCATATAGGGTTTGTTTAGTTGGTTTCCAAATGAATTATCGGGTACAAAAGTACGAAAAAAGCACAAGAGGTTGTACAAAAACCATGCAAGAGGTGAGGAAAATGACGGAAATGGCAGAAAAAACCGTATTTTTTTCGGTAAATGTTTGCGATATAAGAAAAATGTAGTAACTTTGCGCACAAATCGTCAGGTATATCGGGCGATGGAATCAAACGTTTAATTATTAAATCATAGTTTTTATGAATAAAGCTGAACTCGTGGCTGCTATTGCAGCTGAGGCACAAATGCCGAAGGCACAGGCTCAAAAGGCTCTGGACGCTACCATTAACGCTATTGCAGGCGCATTGAAGAAGGGTGAGAACGTACAAATGATTGGTTTCGGTACGTTTGCCGTTGTAGAGAAAGCTGCTCGCACCGGTATCAATCCTGCTACCAAACAGAAGATTGAGATTCCCGCAAAGAAGGCTGTTAAGTTCAAGGCAGGTGCCGGCTTGGCTCTCTAATTAGCAGAAAGTGTGCATATTAACGAGTTGCTCCGTGGGGGCAACTCGTTTTGTGTGAGATAAAAAGGGGAAATTGGGGTTGGCATTTTGACGACGCGAGCCGCGTCGTCTCCCAGCCCCGCTGAAAATTGACAACTATGCTGAATATAATACTGTGTGGCGCTCCCGGCAGCGGAAAGGGAACGCAGTCGGATTTGATAGTAAAGAAATACGGTTTGCAACACCTCTCCACGGGCGATGTGCTGCGCGCCGAAATCAAGTCGGGCAGCCCGCTGGGCAAAGAGATAGAGGAGTTGATTTCAAAGGGGAACCTGGTGCCCGACCACAAGATGATTCACCTGATAGAGCATTATCTGGACTCGCTGCCTGCTGACTGCAAAGGCGTTATCTTCGACGGATTCCCCCGTACGGTGGAGCAGGCGGAGGCGTTGGAGTTGCTGCTGGAACGCAGGAAGATGAATGCCGTGATGCTCGACCTCTTCGTGGACGAAGACGAGATAATCAAGCGTCTGCTGAACCGCGGCAAGACCAGCGGCCGTGCCGATGACAACTACGAGACCATCAAGAAGCGTATCCAGATATTCCACGAGGTGACACAACCCGTGTGCGACTTCTATCTGCATCGCCATAACTACTTCTCTATCAACGGCAACCGCTCGATGGAGGATACGTTCAACCAGATTGACACCATTCTGCAATTGGTACAGAAATAATGCCGTCATCATCTTCTTTCATAGACTACGTCAAGATTTACTGCCGCTCGGGCAAGGGCGGCGCGGGGTGTATGCACCTGCATCGTGCCAAATACCTGCCGAAGGGTGGTCCCGATGGCGGTGACGGCGGACGCGGAGGGCATGTCATTCTGCGCGGCAACCGCAACCTGTGGACGCTGCTGCACCTCAAGTATCAGAAGCACATCATGGCGACTGACGGAGGCAAGGGCGGTGACTCACGCTCGTTTGGCAAGAATGGCGAGGACAAGGTGGTAGAGGTGCCCTGCGGAACGGTGGTGTATGACGGCGAGACGGGCGAGTATATCTGCGAAGTGAAGGAGCACGGGCAGGAGGTGATTCTGCTCAAGGGCGGTCGCGGCGGATTGGGCAACTGGCACTTCCGCACTGCCACCAATCAGGCTCCGCGCTATGCGCAGCCGGGCGAACCTGCACAGGAACGCACCGTGGTGCTGCAACTCAAGGTGCTGGCAGATGTCGGACTGGTGGGCTTCCCGAATGCAGGCAAGTCCACATTGCTGGCAACGGTCAGTGCCGCCAAACCCGAGATAGCCGACTATCCGTTTACGACGCTCACACCGCAGTTGGGCATCGTGTCGTACCGCGACAACCGGTCGTTCTGCATGGCGGACATACCCGGAATCATAGAGGGTGCCGCCGAAGGCAAGGGCTTGGGACTGAGATTCTTGCGTCATATCGAGCGCAATGCGGTGCTGCTGTTTATGGTGCCCGTAACGAGCGAGGACATCCGCCACGAGTACGAGGTGCTGCTTGCCGAATTGGAGAAGTACAACCCGCAGTTGCTCACCAAAGCGCGCGTGCTGGCTATCTCGAAATGCGATGTGGCAGACCCTGAGTTGGACGTGCCTGCATTGGTGGAAAACCTGCAAAACGAGTACGGCATCCCCGTGGTGGCTATCAGTTGCGTGCAGGGTATGGGCATCACCGAACTCAAAGACATCCTGTGGACGGAACTCAACAAAGAGCAGAATCAGGTGATTGAGATTTCGCATGCGCCGATTGATGTCAAAACGATTGACAAACAAGAAGATACAGATACAAACGACGAAGACGAGCCGCACACCATTTACCTCAACGAGGTGGACGAAGAGTGGGACTTGGACAAATACAGAGGCATCGGTTGGGACACCCAAGACTGACATACGACAGTTTCATCGCGTGGCGTGAGCAGCATATCTCGCAGAAGAACCTTGTATTGCTGCTCAGTTTTTTTGTGGGGGCGTTGTCCTCATGCGCTGCGCAGTTGCTCAAACTGCTGATACATTGGATTCAGCGGTTTGTGGAGTTGCAGTTGGTGTCGCACCACCATTTCTGGTATTTTATCTGCCCGATGATAGGCATCACGCTGGCGGGGCTGTTCGTCAAATACGTGGTCAAAGACGACATCTCGCACGGTATCACCAAGATACTGTACGCCATCTCGCAGCGCAAATCCATCATTAAAGCCCACAATATGTGGACGTCCATCGTGGGTTCGGCACTCACTATCGGTTTCGGTGGTTCGGTGGGTGCCGAGGCTCCTATCGTGCTCACGGGCTCGGCTATAGGCAGCAACCTCGCCAAACTCTTCCGACTTGACCAGAAGACGATGATGCTGATGATTGGCTGTGGTGCCGCAGGTGCTATCGGTGGTATCTTCCAAGCCCCTATTGCGGGACTGGTCTTCACCCTCGAGGTGCTGATGATGGACCTCACCATGACCTCGGTGGCACCGCTGCTAATATCCTCGGTAACAGCCACTACCATATCCATGATGGCATCGGGGCAGACGGCAATGTTCCCGTTGCTGACCAGCGAACCGTTCTCCTTGGAGCGCATACCGCTGTATCTTGTCTTGGGCGTGATGTGCGGACTCGTATCCCTCTATTTCACGCGCGGAATGAACTACCTGGAGCGTCTGTTCCGCCACAAGGTGCAAAAGACGTGGGCTAAGTTCCTTGTCGGCGGTTTGGTGCTGGGTCTGCTGGTCTTTCTCTTTCCGCCCCTCTATGGCGAGGGCTACGATGTCATTCGCCAGTTGCTCAACGGAGACTCGGTTTCCGCTATCAAAAATAGTCCTTTCGCCGCTTTGGGAACGGATTCATGGGTGCTGATAGGCTATTTCGCGCTTATCCTTCTGCTCAAAATCATCGCCTCTGTGGCTACCAACGGCGGTGGTGGTGTGGGCGGTATCTTCGCCCCCTCGCTGTTTATGGGTGCTGTCACGGGCTTTATCTGCGCACGCCTGTTCAACCTCATCGGCTTCGCCATACCGGAGTCCAACTTTGCCTTGGCGGGTATGTCCGGACTGATGTCGGGTGTCATGCACGCGCCCCTCACGGGTATCTTCCTCATCGCCGAACTCACGGGCGGCTATCACCTGTTTATGCCCCTTATGGTGGTATCGGTCATCTCATACCTCACCATCAAGATGTTCGAGCCCCATAGCCTTTACGCCATGCGTCTCGCGCAGAAGGGCGAACTGCTCACCCACAACAAAGACCGCAGCGTCCTCACCCTGCTCAAGATGGACAATGTCCTCGAGACCGACCTCACCACGCTCTATCCCGAGATGACGCTCGGTGAACTCGTCAAGGTTATCGCCGAGAGCCACCGCAATATCTTCCCTGTCATCGACCATAACGGACGTTTTCTCGGCATCTTGCTGCTCGACGAAGTGCGCAACATCATGTTCCAACCCCGTCTGTACAAACGTTTCACGGTGGGGCAACTGATGAACTCGCCGCAGGCTATCCTCACCCATGATATGCCTATGGAGAAGGTGATGGAGGTCTTCGAAGACACCGGCGCATGGAATCTGCCTGTCGTGGATGAACAAAAACACTATTTGGGCTTTGTCTCCAAGTCCAAGATATTCAACTCCTATCGCCACGTCCTCGTGCATTTCTCCGAGGAGTAACTACACATCTGTTGCGTCCGCAGACTTACGTTTATTATACTATATTAACAACTGCACATTTATACAAGTGCTATTGCCCGCCATTCACTCGACATTCACTCGGTATTCTCTCGGCAATAGTAGGTATTTATAAATGTTCATAATTTCGCGTTCCTGCCAATGGGATGGACTCTATCCGATTGGGGTTGCACCAAGCGGTGTGGGATAACAATCTTGACACGGCGAGTATCAATCCGTGGGACATACGCAAGGCGCAAAGTGACAAGGTGCGGATTGCAGGCAAGACGGGGGCGGCGCAAAACTGCATCAACGAGCAGTATGACAGGTGCCATTATCGGTTGTCTTTTGCGGGGTATTTCCCCGAAGACAATCCGCAGTACACGTGTATGGTCATTCTCTGCAATCCCAAGTATTACGGCTATTACGAAGCAGGTGCCGATTGCGGCATTCCCGTCCGCCGTATTGCGGAAAGGATATTGAGACCTGCTGAATAGGGTAAACAAGATACTCATCCACGCCTTAATGGTGACCGTGTTCTTTGACGTATGAAATGCTGCTCATGATGGGAGCGGATTAGACATAGTCGCTTTTTTACAACTTGACTTTGCAAAAGTAAAAAAGTAGCAACATCTTTTGGTCGGCTAATGGAAAAGATGTAATTTTGCAGGCGAAATGGAATAATAAGGATATTGCAAACCCAAACAAATCAAAACAAGAAAACGGCAGTAAGGTGCTGATAACAGGTATATTGGTATATATGCCATTGATATAAGATGATATGTCAAAAATTGAAGTGCTATGAAACATCTTCTTACAATCGTTTTATTCTTAAGTGTGGCACTTGTATCGTTTGCACAAGTGAGCGGTACGATTGTAGATGTGCAAAAAGTGCCTGTCATCGGTGCTGCGGTGCAAGTGAAAGGTTCTACTACAGGTACGATAACAGACCTTGACGGGAATTTTGCACTCACGGCTTCCGGCAATGAGACATTGGTGGTCAGTTGCTTGGGCTACATCACCCAAGAGGTTCCATTGCGCGGGGACACCGTTGTTCATATCATTCTCAAGGAAGAAACGCAGAAACTGGACGAGGTTGTCGTGGTGGGCTATGGCACGCAGAAGAAAGTGAACCTGACAGGTGCGGTGGGAGTAGCCTCCGCAAAGGCTATTGAAGCACGCCCCGTAACGACTGCCACGCAGGCCCTACAGGGTGTCGTCCCCGGTCTGCAGATAGCCAATAACACAGGTAGTCTGGAGAAAACGGCCAAAATCAATATCCGTGGTACGGCGACTATCGGTGAGGGGTCGAGCGGTAGTCCGCTTGTTTTGATAGACGGTATGGAGGGCGACCTCAATGCCATCAATCCGCAGGACATTGAGAATATCTCCGTCTTGAAAGACGCAGCGGCTTCGTCTATCTACGGTTCGCGTGCGCCTTTCGGGGTTATTCTGGTTACAACCAAGAGCGGCAAAGACGGCAAGACGCAGGTCAACTACAACAACAACTTCCGTTGGGGTGCACCTATCGTGAAGATGCACCAGATGGACTCGTACACGTTTGCGCAGTACTACAACGAGGCGGCACGCAATACAGCCAACGATATGAACGCCATCATCTTCACCGATGAGACCATACAGCGCATCTTGGATTACCAACAGGGGAAGATAACAACCGTCCTGCCTATGCCCGAGAGCGGCACACAATGGCAGAACGCTTTCACCACAGCCAATGCCAACACCGATTGGTACGACATATTCTACAAGGATTTCAACTTCTCGCAGGAGCATAACCTGTCTGCCAACGGCGGCAACGACAAGATAAACTACTACGTGTCGCTCAACTATATGAAGCAGGAGGGCTTGCTCAATCTCGGTGAAGAGAACCTGCAACGTTTCAGCGGCACGGGCAAGGTCAATGCCAAACTTACGGATTGGCTCAGAATAGGATACAATGCGCGTTTTATCCGCGATGATTATACCAAGCCTTCTGCGATGAGCGATGGCTTGTATGATAACCTCGCGCGTCAGAATTGGCCGAACCTGCCCCTCTATGACAACAACGGCAACCTCTATTCTGACTCATGGCCCGGGCGTGATTTTCTGCAAGGCGGGCAGTACGACAAGATAACCGACAATCTGTATCAGCAGGTTTCGCTCACTGTTGAACCTGTCAAGAACTGGCTTGTCATTGGTGACTTCAACTATCGTCTCCGTTCACAGGATACCAAGTCCTACTCGCTTGCCACCTACAACTGCGACATCTACGGACAGCCTGTCGGCAAGGACATTGCCACCACTTCGGTTACGGAACAGCGGTACCGTGAAGATTATATCCTTGCCAATCTCCGTACCACGTACCATATTAGCATAGACGATGCACATAATCTCAGTTTTCTGCTTGGAGCGCAGGCTGAGAATCTCTGGCTGAAGCAATATGGCGTAACGGCTTATGGACTTATCTCCCCCGACCAACCGGAGATAGACCTCACTACAGGTCTCGTCTGGAACTCCGACACACAGCAGTGGGAGAAGAAGGAACTCTCACCCTACGGAAACCGCAGTTCGTGGAGTACTGCAGGTTTCTTCGGGCGTATCAACTACGACTATCTTGGTCGCTACCTCGTAGAAGCCAATATCCGTTACGACGGCACATCACGTTACCGCGGTCCTCTTCGCTGGAACCTATACCCATCGGTGTCATTAGGGTGGAACATCGCTGAAGAAGCCTTTATGGAGCCTTATGAACGTACGGTCGGCACACTCAAGATACGTGGCTCGTATGGTGAACTGGGCAACCAGAACACCGATGGTTGGTACCCGACTTACCTCACGTTCAGCCCTGTTGTGAATGGCGGTGCGTGGCTCCAAAACGGGCAAAAGACTACTGTTATCGGTGTGCCTGCCGCTATTTCCACAAGTCTGACGTGGGAGAAAGTGCGTAATTGGAACGTGGGTCTCGATTGGGCATTGTTCGACAACCGGTTCTTCGGGTCGTTTGACTACTACACCCGCTATACCCTCAATATGATGGGAGCATCAGTCGAACTGCCGTCTATCCTTGGCTATACACCACCCAAGACCAACAATACCGACCTCAAGACCTATGGTTGGGAGTTGGAAATCGCTTGGCAAGACCATCGGAGCAACGGTTTTGAGTATGGCATCAAATTTCTCCTCTCCGATGCGCAGACTTTGATAACCCGCTACCCGAGCAACACCACAGGGTCTATTGACCAATACCTCGCCGGTGAGAAACTCGGCAATATATGGGGCTACGAGACAGTTGGCATTGCCCGGTCGCAGGAAGAGATGAATGCGCACCTCGACCTATTGGACGAGAATTTCTACAACCACAATGGTTATTACCCGTCCGAGCCACGCATGGGGCAGTCTGCACTAGGTTCGGGTTGGGGTGCCGGTGATATCATGTATGCCGACCTTGATGGCGACGGGCGTATCTCCGCCGGCGAGCGCACCATACATGACCATGGCGACCTGAAGATATTGGGCAACAACACTCCGCGTTACCAATTTGGTATAGACCTCAATGCCGCATGGTATGGCGTGGACTTGCGTATCTTCTTCCAAGGGGTGATGAAGCGCGACTATTGGCAGGGCTCGTCCTACTTCTGGGGAGCCAACACCGATGCATGGTGGTCGGCGGCTTTGGTGCAGCACCTCGACTTCTATCGTGACGAGAACTCCCTGCTTGTGCAGCGTGGCATCATGGAGGCGAATGCCGACGCTTACTACCCGCGCCCCTCTTTCGACAATGGAGGAGGTCGTGGGCGTAACCACCAACCGCAGTCACGCTACCTGCAGAATGCGGCGTATATCCGCCTAAAGAACATCCAGATAGGCTACACTTTCCCAGATAAGTGGATGAGCAAAGCCCATATTCAGAAACTGCGCCTCTATTTCTCGGCAGAGAATATCTGGACAGGTACATCCCTTGCCAAGATGTTCGACCCTGAGACTATCGATGGTGGCAGCGACTATGTGGCAGGAAAGGACTGGCGCACACGCAACAACGGCAATGCCTATCCCCTTTCTATGCAACTTTCCTGTGGCTTGAGTATCACTTTCTAATATCGAATCTACAATGAAAACAAGGACTTTTGTTTACAGCATCATATTGGGCATCAGCACTTTGTGTCTGTCGAGTTGCAATGACTGGCTCACCAAAGAGCCCCTCTCTTCTGTCACACCCGAACAATACTTCACCACAGAAGCAGCCGTTCTTTCTTTCGTGGACGGACGCTACACCGATTTCCTTCCGAGCCATGGCGGATGGTCAAGCACCACGGGTTGGAACTATGGGCGTTTCGCTGCCGATGCCACTTCCGACAACCAAATCAGTGCAGGCGGACCCGGCTACAAGTTCCTCGGCTTGTGGCTTGTACCGCAGACAGGCGGGGGCTACGACTTCAGCAATATCTACAAGTGCAACTGGTTCTTCTCGCAGGTACTGCCGCGCTACAATGCAGGCGGGATAAGCGGCGTGAAAGAGAATATCGACCACTACATAGGCGAGATGTATTTCCTCCGTGCGTATGGTTATTTCGACAAACTGCAGGCGTTTGGCGACTTCCCTGTCATCACCCGACCGCTCCCTGACAACAAAGACTCCCTCATTGCTGCCAGCCGACGTATGCCGTCCGACTCTGTGGCACGTTTCATCATGCAAGACCTCGACCGTGCCGCGTCGCTGATGACAGCCAAGATGTCCAACAGCCGTATCTCACGCGAGGCAGCCCTGTTGCTCAAGTCGCGTGTCGCGCTCTATGAAGGCTCTTTCCTCAAGAACTTTGCAGGCACGCCCTTCGTGCCGGGCAACAGCGAATGGGTAGGACTGCAAAAAGACTACAACCAAGGCTACACCTTCCCCCACGGCGACATCAACGCTGAGGCAAAATGGTTCTTCACTCAGGCTATGGCAGCCGCCGAACAGGTAGCCGATGCCGCTGCCCTCACCGAGAACACGGGTACCGTGCAGCAGACAGAGGCAGACCCCGCCAACCCTTATATGGATATGTTCGGTACTGAAGACTTGTATAGCACCCCCGAGGTCATTCTCTGGTGCCCGTATGCCACCAATCTTGTGGCGCACAGCGTAGTCTATTATGCCCATCGCGGCAATGCCGGTACGGGGCTCACACGCGGTCTGGTGGATAGTTACTTGATGAAAGACGGTCTGCCTGTCTATGCCAGTCCTCTCTATCGGGGCGACGAGTCGTTCACTGCCGTGCGTACCGACCGCGACACACGTCTCTCCTGCTTCCTCAAAGAGCCGGGGCAACGCAACTATGTCTATCCCACCACCGAACCCAATGGTGCCATCGAGATAGAGCCAATCCCGCAGTTCACGGGCGAGACCGAGACCTATGCCACAGGCTACTCACTCCGCAAAGGCAACTCCACCCAGCAGAAGCAATGCAAGCAAGGAGGTTCCACCACGGGCTGCATCACTTTCCGCAGTGCCGAAGCCCTGCTCAACTACATCGAGGCCTGCTACGAAGCCAACGGCTCGTTGGACAGCAAAGCCGAGGGCTACTGGCGTGCGCTCCGCCGCCGAGCAGGCGTGGACGAAAACTTCACCAAGACCATCGCCGCTACCGATATGAACCAGGAAGCCAAGAATGACTTCGGTGCCTACACCGCAGGGCAACTGATTGACGCTACCCGCTACAATATCCGCCGTGAACGCCGCTCCGAGTTCCTCGCAGAGGGTATGCGCTGGATGGACTTGATACGCTGGCGTGCGCTCGACCAACTCATCGACCATCCCTATCACCCCGAAGGCATACATATCTGGAGTGCGGGTATGCAAAAGATATATGCGGATGCGGGTATCACGCTCATCGGCAATGGTACGGATAGTGCCAATGTGTCGCCGCAGAGCGATGGCGAGTACTACAGACCCTACCGCCGCAACGCCAAGCAAGAGGGCTATGAGGGAATGACATGGCACATAGCATACTATCTATCGCCTATCAATGTCAAGGAGTTCCTGCTAACCTCTACCGACGGTGCCACCAAAGAGACCTCACCGCTCTACCAAAACCCCTATTGGAGCACCGACGCCGATTCCCCCGCTGAAAAATAGGGCTCATCCGATATTTGTGTTGGTGATAGGCGCATAGTAAAAGTTCCGT
>DJSG01000027.1 GCA_002440265.1 Bacteroidales bacterium UBA6340
TACTACGCAGCCATTTCGATACACCACATACAATTATACCCTATGCAATCTAATTCTTAAGGAGCAACTAAATAAATCAAATATATCCACAAAAGACTTGTACGTATAAAATAATAATTATACCTTTGCTCCCCAAAATATCTACATAGATATGGGTGATAATGGAATTACGACAGGAATTATTGCAATACCAACAAGTCGTACCATTCAATCTATGTGAAATATATAACGTCATAATAATTAACCTATCACTAAAAAGTTGCGCTCGACACGAATTAGAGTAAATGATATGAAGAAAATAATGTTGGCTCTCATCGCTATTCTGTGCGGCATCTCGGCTTCCTCTGCTAACCGCCTGCAGATAGTGATAGACTACAAAAACGGTATCTACCAAGGATATACGTACGATAAAATCATTGTGGAGGAAAAGGACTTCCTGAAAGACAAGCACCGCTACGAGGGGCGGTTCTATGAGGAGTTTCAGAACAACTACAAGGGAGTGGCATACATGCCTGATGTGGTCAATGAAGACGAACCCGTGCTGAAGATAGAGATACTGCAAGTAACCCGAAAAGGCGACTTGCAAGCCAACGTGATTTACGGAGACCAAACAACCACTATGCAGGCAGAAGGCGGTACATTCGGTACGTTCCTCAACCTGTTCGGGGACGGTATGGAGCACCTTGGCAAACGGGTGGGCAAATGGATGAAAAAGGCTGCCAGATAAATAGTAAAGACAAAATCAGGAATACATAGTGAGACATACTATTGACGAAGTAAGAAACATCCTGTATGGCGGCAAACAACTGACCATAACAGATGCAGAATATCAGACTGTAAACGAGAGTTACACGTTCCTCAAACGCTTTGCAGAGGACAAGGTTATCTATGGTATCAATACCGGTTTCGGACCGATGGCGCAGTGGCGCATAGACGACAAGTATCTGAAAGACCTGCAATACAACATCATACGCAGCCACTCCACCGGTGCGGGCGAGCCATTGGAAGACCGCTACGTGCGGGCGGCTATGATAGCACGCTTGGGGTCATTCTTGCAAGGCAAGAGCGGTATCCATACCGAGGCGATAGACTTGCTGACGGCATTTATCAACCGGAGTATCATACCGTTTGTACCCAAGCACGGCAGCGTGGGGGCAAGCGGCGACTTGGTACAGTTGGCGCATATCGCCCTGTGTCTGATAGGCGAAGGCAAGGTACACTACAGGGGCGAATGGCGCAAGACAGGCGAGGTGCTGCAGGAATGTGGGCTGGAGCCTATCCATATCCATATACGCGAGGGACTGAGTGCTACCAACGGGACGTCGGTGATGACGGGGATAGGTATGGTGAACCAGTTGGACGCGGAGAACCTGTTGCGCATGGCGGTACTGACAAGCGTATGGATGAATGAGGTGGCGTCGTCGTTTGACGACCTGATGGCTGCCCCGCTCAACGAGTACCGCCGCCACGCGGGTCAGATATACATCGCGGAGGAGATGCGCCGTATTGCCGCAGGGAGCAAGTGTTTGCAGAAGCGCGAACACGAGTTGTATGACAACGGACATAGCGGAGAAAAAGTGTTTGAACACAAAGTGCAGGCATACTACAGTCTGCGCTGTACGCCGCAGATATTAGGTCCAATCTATGAGACATTGCAAAACAGCCGCCGCGTACTGGAGGAGGAACTGAATGCCGCCAGCGACAATCCGATAGTGGACCCTGTGACCAAAAATGTGTATCACGGCGGGAACTTCCACGGGGACTATATCTCGCTGGAAGAAGACAAGGTGAAGATAGTCTTGGTGCGCCTGACCATGACGGCAGAGCGGCAACTGAACTACCTGTTCCACGACCGTATCAACGGTATCCTGCCGCCATTCCTCAACAAAGGTGTACTGGGACTGAACTACGGTATGCAGGCGTGCCAGTTTACCGCTACGAGTACGACGGCGGAGAGCCAGACACTGGCAATGCCCAACTATGTACATTCGATACCCAACAACAACGACAACCAGGACATCGTATCGATGGGCACCAATACAGCCGAACTGTGCAAACAGGTGATAGACAATGCGTATCAGGTGATGGCTATCCTGATGATGGCACTGGCGCAGGCGGTGGACTGCTTGGGCATAGCAGACAGGTTGGCACCCGCCACCCGTGCGGAGTACGATGCTATCCGCCGTCTTACCCCTACCATCGTGGAAGATACACCGTTCTATGAGGATATAGAAGCAATAATACAATACCTTAGAAACAAAGCATAAAGCATTATGAAAAGAAGCATTACTTTAGTGGTCTGCGCCTTGTGTACATGGACGGCTATGGCACAAGACATCATCGTAACCAAAGATGCCAAACGCATTGAGGCAAAGATTCAAGAGGTTTCGAGTACGGAAATCAAGTATAAGAAGTTCACCTACCAGGACGGACCTGTGTTCGTACTGCCCATAGCGGATGTGAACTCTATCCTGTTTGAGAACGGAGACGTGCAGGTGTACCACCAAGAACCGGTCAAAGCACAAGCCACTGACACGGATACGGACAAAGAAAGCGCAACGGCAAACCAATCCTCCCAACAAGACGACAATCAAACGGGCTTGATAGAAAAACGGAATAACTATTATTACCTGAATACCGACACAGGAACCACCCGTATGGATGAGCAGGCATACCTGCGGTTCATACAGAATAATTGCCCCGAAGCATGGCAACGTTACCTGCAAGGCAACAAACTATGGAAAGCCGGTAAGGGACTCCTTGGCGCAGGTATCGGTATTGAGTTTTTAGTCGGAGTACCCCTGTTATGTGCGGGATATGCCAACATATATAAGGATACATATTATGGTTATGGTGACTACTACAGCAATACCGGCTATGCCCTGGTGGCTTCCGGTGCTACGTTTATTGCTATTGGTTCTCTTATGGAAGCAGGTTCTATACCTTTGCTGATTGTGGGCGGCATCAGGCGTAATAATACGCATGAGGTGTACAATGTCAGTTGTCGTGAGAAAACCCAAGTCTCACTGAATGTACAGAGTGGCGCAAACGGCATCGGATTAGCCCTTAAGTTCTAAAGCATAGCAATGGAAACAGAGAAATATGCCTTGGTGACAGGCGGTAGCCGCGGTATAGGTTGTGCTATTGCCGAGCGTTTGGCACGCGACGGATACATAGTGGTTATCAATTACCTGAGCAACACACAGGCAGCCGAAGAGACACTGCAGCATATAGAAGCGGCAGGCGGCAAGGCGGAGTTGCTGCCTTATGACGTATCCGATGCGGAAGCCACACGCTCCGCTTTGCAGAGTTGGGAAGAGAAGCACAAAGATGCTCACTTTGATGTACTTGTAAACAACGCGGGCATTCGGCGTGACAACTTGTTGGTATTTATGGACGATAAGGAGTGGCATGATGTGATGACAACCAATCTGGACAGTTTTTATCACCAGACACACTATGTGCTGCAGGGTATGCTGCGTGCACGCCACGGGCGAATAGTGAATATCTCTTCTATATCGGGAGTGTCGGGCTTGGCAGGACAGGTGAACTACTCTGCCGCCAAAGCCGCACTGATAGGTGCTACCAAGGCACTATCCAAAGAAGTGGCGGCTCGCAAAGTAACGGTGAATGCCGTGGCTCCCGGGTTCATAGCCACAGACATGACCGCCGACTTGGACGAGACGGCACTGAAGAAGACCATACCTATGGGACGCTTCGGCACGGCGGAAGAGGTGGCGGCATTGGTCAGTTTCCTTGTCAGCGAAGAGGCAGCGTATATCACAGGACAGGTAATCAATATAGCGGGAGGAATAGGATGAGGCGTGTGGTGATAACCGGTATGGGGATATGGTCCTGTATCGGCAAGGGGAAAGAAGAGGTAACCGAAGCACTTCGCGCGGGCAAATCGGGTATCGGTATAGATGAACGCCGTACGGAGTATGGGTTCCGTTCGCCCTTGACAGGTATTGTGGCGCGCCCGGAACTGAAAGCACTGCTTCACAGGCGTCTGCGTATGGGCATGAGCGAAGAAGCGGAATACGCCTACATGGCTTCCCGCGAAGCGTTTGAGCAGGCAGGGATAGACGAACAATATCTCTTGGATAATGAAGTGGGTGTCATCTTCGGCAATGACAGCACGGCAGGGGCTACGGTGGAGGTACACGAGACGATGAAGCGCACGGGCGACTCCGCACAAGTGGGTTCGGGACTTATCTTCCAATCGATGAACTCCACCGTAAGTATGAATATGAGTACCATCTTCCATCTGCGCGGGATAAATCTGACCGTATCTGCGGCGTGTGCCAGTGGCAGTCACTCTATCGGTATGGGTTATATGTTTATCCGACAGGGACTGCAGGATATGATACTGGTGGGCGGAGCGCAAGAGGTGAACGAGTTCTCCATGGCGGCTTTTGATGCGCTGGGTACGTTCTCCGTACGCACTGCCGACCCGAGCAAAGCCTCACGCCCTTTTGACAAAGACCGAGACGGATTAGTACCGAGCGGAGGAGCCGCGGCACTTGTGTTAGAAGACTACGACCATGCCATGGCACGCGGAGCCGATATTATCGGTGAAGTCATCGGATACGGGTTCAGCAGCAATGGCGGAGCCATCTCACAACCTTCGGCAACAGGCAGCATCGTCGCTATGCAGCGGGCATTGGCGGACGCCGGACTTACTCCGCAGGACATTGATTATGTGAATGCCCACGCCACGTCCACACCGCAAGGCGATGATATGGAGGCGAAAGCACTTACCCGTTTGTTCGGCAACTCAAAGGCATGGATATCCAGTACCAAGTCCATGACAGGACACGAGTGCTGGATGGCCGGTGCATCCGAAGCCGTCTATAGTCTGCTTATGATGCAGAACGGCTTTGTGGCACCAAACATCAACTTGGAGAACACAGCCGACAGTGCCGCCACACTCCGATTGGCAAAGCAAATAGTATTTACCGAAGTGCATACGGTGCTCAGTAACTCGTTTGGCTTCGGTGGAACCAACTCAGCAATCATACTATGCAACTCTTTGAAGAACTAAGACAGAACTACAGCCATGAGCAGTACTCTGCACGAGATGCGCAGGCTCTGGCACATATCTACAGTTGGGGTCCCGTGGTCTTTCAGGTGGCACGTCTGCTACGCAAGTACGGCATACTGCGTCTGCTAAGCGATGCAGGCGACAACGGACTGACGCAGGCACAGATTGCGCAGCAGACAGGACTGAGCAACTATGCTGCCAAATGTCTGCTGGAAGCCG
>DJSG01000009.1 GCA_002440265.1 Bacteroidales bacterium UBA6340
ACGCACTTTTAAGGAGCAACTATTTACATATTTGCATTGTAGTATCGCGGATTGCCCGTAACCTCCTCACCGAGGAAAGCGGGACGGGTGTACGGTTGGTCTTCACGGAGCAGTTCAAGTTCCGCCATCACCAGTCCGTCCATACGCCCATGGAACTCGTCCACCTCCCATTTGAGAGCGGATTCTTCGGGTGTGGGTGCGCCCGAGGCGGGCTGATAGGGAACTATCCAGCGGGTTTTCTCTATGAGTCCGGGCAGGCACATCTGCAAGAGCAGTCGGGCATCATTGGGAGTAATCTCATGTTCCCATTCAAAGCGGGATAGTCCGACCTCGCTAGAGTTGGACTTGACAGTCAGGAAGGCTTGCTCTGCCCCATCCTCTTCCGTGCGCAAGCGGACACGCACGGTGCGCCCAGCGTCCTTGCAGATATAACCTTGCACTATGTGGTATCTGCGTGTGGCGAGGGCTTTGTATGTGTCGTTGACAACGAGGAACTTGCGTTCGATTTCCGTATTGTTCATAGACTATTGCTGTTGAGGGGTGGATAGTATGTTGATGTCCATGTGGGGGTAGGCGAAGGGGAAGCCTTGTGGTGGGAGTTCGGTGTAGAAACGGTTGTTGAGGTCATAGAGGACGTCCCAGTAGTCGGTGGTGCGCACCCACGCACGGATATAGAAAGTGATGTCGCTGGTATTGAGCGAGGAAAGGACTACCGTCGGGTCGGGTATGGTGAGTCCTGCGGTGTCCACCGCGGAACGCGAGTGGTTCTTAGGGCGTTCGTCCGCCGAAGTGAGGATACGCTTGTCGGACAGCAAGATAGCACGAATGGCATCCATGCAGGCATTGGAGTCCACCCCGTAACTGACACTCACTTTCCACTCCACGCGACGGAGCACCTGCGCAGAGACGTTCTCTATCGTGCCATTGGAGAGGGCTCCGTTGGGCAAGACGACGACACGGTTGTCGGTAGTGAGAATCTTGGTGGAAAAGATATTGACATCCATGACGGTGCCCGACTGCCCTTGCGCGGTGATAAAGTCTCCCGCTTTGAAGGGTCTGAAGACCAACAGGATAATGCCGCCTGCGAAGTTCTGCACCGTACCTGACAGTGCCATGCCGATTGCCATACCTCCTGCGGCCAGCAAGGCTGCGAATGAGGTGGTGTCCACGCCCAAGGTGCCTATGGTGGCGATGACCAACATCACCGTGAGCGTGATGCTGACGAAAGAGCATATAAACGATGCCAGCGTGCGCTCGGTATGGCGACGCTCGAAGACGCGCACCAGCAGCCGTTTGACACGACGAATAAGCCATGCGCCAATGAGGTAGATGAGCAATGCCACCAACACTTTGAGCCCAAAATGAATGGCACTATCCAGTACCCCATGCCAAAAGGACTCGGGGTCGGTTTGTACCTGCTGGATGATGTTCTCCGTCACCGCCCGGATAGAGTCCGAAGGCGGAATAGCAGGCGTGGGAACTTCTATATCAAGAAAAAGCATATCCGTTTACAATAAATAGGAAAAACACCCGTGCCGTTGCCGTGTCGTTGCCGTGTCGTTGCCGTAATTGACAGCATCGTACAGCGGGCAATATACGGTGCGCCGTGCATGGTTACCGGAGTCGGTCGGCAGCGCGTACGAGTGCCTCGTCTTTGAGTATGCGGCGGGTAGCCATAAGCGACAGCACCACATTGACAAGAGGAATGGCCGCCCATACGTTGAGGTACCAGTCGGCATCCTCCAGCACTGCGCCGTTGATTGGTTCGTTGCCCTTAACGATGTAGGCGATGTAGAGTGCGAGCAGGGCATAGTAGCCGAGACACAAGACCACGTTCACGACATTGATTCGGGCTTGCAAGAGACGGTGTTTGAAAAGGAAAATGTTGACCAACGCGATGACCGGCACAGCGACAGTAAGTACCGCAAGGGGCCATTTGGAGAAGGTGGTCAGTGCGGTGTACTCCGTACCCGTGGGGGTAAGGAACTGCACCGGCGAGAAGAAACACAGCAGTGCGCCCAGCACCACAATGAGTAGGAGATAGATGGTTTGAATACGTTGTATCATAGTTGTATCTGTTTATTTGATAGTCAGTTGCGTGGGCGTATAGGTGGCGAAATGCCCTATGCCGCCATTGATATTGGAATATATCTGTATGCCCTCCTGATTGCCAAGCGAGCCTATTTCGGTAATGATGTCTTCGATATAGTTATCGTCGTATTCGTACTTCTCATCGTATTCGTAGTTGGTGGGAAACTTGTAACTATCGTATAAGTTTGCGTCGTCCGACAGTACGACAGAGGTACGGTAAACATAGTAGTCGTATGAGAATACGTCCACATCTATGGAGATGTTGAGCAGGCGGAGGCTATCCTCCCACAGGGTGGTGTTGTCCCAATCCTGGTCGGCAAAGAGGGCTATGCGCTTGCCCTGCTTGAGTTGTGCGGCAGGGAAGTATAAATAGTTAGGTTGTACAGCACCGCGGTATTGGCATCCTAACATTTTGAGATTGAGCGGGATGTTCCACATATCGCCTTCGGCATAGAGAAAGGTGAGCGGGACTGTGTCAAGGACAACTATGGTGTCGTGGAAGACTTTGGTGTAGGTATAGCCACGGTCCTCGTCATATACCTTTTCCTCGTGGCGAACCTCTTTTTTGGCTTTGCAGGTGAATGCTCCGCTGTTGATACGAACTCCCACAAGGGCATTGTCGTTGCCCGTGTAGGCATCGAGGTCGAGTGCGAACCATACCCAACCGTTTTCGGTGAACGTGGGGTAGAGGTCGGTGGTGTGTATGGCACTGACAGTGACGGGTTTGGGGACGGTTTGCGTGGCGGTGGCGGTACCGAGCGCGGAGTGGTTGACCTCCAGTTCGATACGGTCGCCGGCGGACAGGGTGTAGTCAGCAACGAGGTACTGCTTGCTGTCGGTGTCGTAGGCGGCCGTGTGCCATTCCCCATCGTTGAAACGCATACGTACCGAGGCATCGGACAGGAAAGCCCGAGGGTGCTCCATACGGTAGTATCGTTCTGTGGTGCCGTCGGAATAGGTGCGCTCGTACCACACAGTATCCAATTGCACCTTGCCGAGTGTGGGCGTGGTGCTGCATACGAAGCAGGCGGGTTGCTGCCCCGCAGCCATGTCCGCAGAGATGACCAGTTGCTGCTTGTCATTGTCGCCGTGGTACTCTATCTCCGTCTCACAGGAGATGAAGCACACCACAAAAGCAACCGTACCCAATACGCGTACCGCCATCCACCCTTTGGCAAGGAAACGTATCTCGTCGTTGGTGAGGTAGGTATGCAGAAATTCCAATAATTGCTTCTTCATAGTTGTCAGAACTTGAATTGATAACTGATACTCGGCATGATAGGGAATATGGATACCTGGTACAACTTGCCGTCGTAGGAGGGGTAAAGCATGTAGGGGTTCTTGTGGTTGTACACGTTATAGACGCTGATGTTGACTATATGCTCGGCGTTGCGCAGCCAACCGCCCCGCGAGAGGATGGGGCTGCCTGCGCGCTTGTGGGGTATATGGAAATTGATACCCAAGTCGAGGCGGTGGTAATCGGGCATGCGGAAGTTGTTGCGCTCCGGCGTATAGTCTATGTATTGTCCCAAGGAGGGGTCGTAGTAGGTCTGCGTGGCGAGTGTGGCACGGTTGCCGGTGCCATAGACGAAGGTGGCGGCGATGTCAATCTTCTTTGTGATGTCGTACTGGAGCGTGATAGATAGGTCATGCTCACGGTCGTACTTGGCGTGGAACGGTCTGCCGAAATTGATTTCGTCGAACTGCCGCATGGTGCGGCTCCATGTATAGCCAATCCAGCCTGTGACGGGTCCGACGGTTCGCTGTAGCAGGACTTCCACTCCGTAACTCCAGCCGTTGCCAAGGGTGACCTGTTGGTCCCAGTCCGCCGCGCTGCCCATGAACGATGCGCCTTCCTTGTACTCCATCAGGTTTTTGGAATACTTGTAGTAGCCTTCGACTGATATTTCGAGTTGGTTGAGCAAGTTGTAACTCAGCCCTGCCGCTACCTGCATGGAGCGCATGGGCGGCAGGTCCTTGGTGATAGGCACCCAGAGGTCAGTGGGCATGGACACCGATGAGTTGGACAAGAGATGCACATACTGCGACACATAGGAGTAGGATGCCTTGAACGCCAAGTCCTTGTATATCAGTGCACGTATGCCAAGGCGAGGCTCAATGGACGGGTATGCCTTGCCGCGCACGCCGTAGAGGGAGCCACGGAGTCCCATATTGAGTCGGAGCCACTGCCACGGGGAATAGGTATCCTCGATGTAGAGGGCTGCTTCGTGTCCGTGGGTCATGGTGCCGCCGATGGTGGTGTCCACCCGCATGATTTCCTGTTGGTTGTCCCCTTCGAGCATATAGAGATTGCCGACCGAGGGTTGGAAGAGGTGGTAGGTATAGTTGCCCCCGAACTTGATGTCGTGCTTGGCAGCGGGTGCATAGTCGAACTGCGCGGCAAGCGTAACATCGTGAATGTTAGAGGAGTACGTCATGGACTGGTCGAAGATGTAGGTGCTTTCCTCGTCCTTGTACCGGGCGTTCATCGACTGCCCGAGACGGTACTGGTAGCGGGTGTAGGAGGCTTGCAGATTGCTGTAGAGGCGGGGCGTGATTTGGTGCTCCCAGTTGGCGGCAGCCATGATGTTGCCCCACGTGAAGCGCACGCCCATCTTGTCGAAGTCGCCGCCCATCTTGTCGGAATAGCGCATGTACATGACATCATCGCCCATGTAGTAGGTGGCGGAGAGTTTGTCGCGGTCAGAGAACGTGTGCGACACCTTGGCGTTGACGTCATAGAAATAGTAGCCGCCCGTCATGGAGAAGCCGTCCTGACGGCTCACGGCAGCCAGTATAGGCGCGAGGAAGAGGTCGAAGTAGGTGCGCCGTGCGGATATGTTGAAGGTGGTCTTGGCACGCGGTTCGAGGTCGCGTTTTAAGGAGTCGAGTTGCGCCTTGGTGAAGATAGGTCCTTCGAGATTCAGTTTAGCCGCAAGGAGTCCGACCGTAATGCCTCCGTGCCAGAATGCGGAGTTGCCGTCGTTCTGCCGCACATCGATGACCGAACTCAGGCGCGAACCGAACCGCGCGGGGAAGTTACCCTTGTAGAGGGTTACGTTTTTGATAGCGTCGGCATTGAACACGGAGAACATACCCATAGCGTGACTGACGTTGTACAGGGGTACGCCGTCGAGCATAATCAGGTTCTCGTCCGGTCCGCCGCCCCGCACATAGATACCTGCACTGCCCTCCGAACCCGACTGCACGCCAGGGAGCAGTTGTATGGCTTTGAGCACATCCACTTCGCCACCTATGGCGGGGATATTGCGAATCTGTGCGATAGGCACCTCCACTGCTGACATCTGCGCGCTGTGGGGGCTGTTGAGGGACTGGTGACCGACAACGGTAACCTCCTCCAAGCGTGTGGAGGGGCGCAGAGTGAAGTGGAGGACGGTGTCCTTATCCAACAGGAACGCGCGCGTGATGGCGGTGTGATAGCCCACGTAACTGATTTGGAGGGTATGCTCGCCCTCGGGGAGTGTGAGCGTGTAGAATCCCGCGACGTTGGTTGCCACGCCTTGGCGGGAGACGGTGTCATAGACCGATGCGCCTATCAACCGCTCGCCCGACTCGGCGTCGGTGATGTAGCCGCTGACCGTATGGCGTTGCGCCATCAAGGGCAATGCCAACAGTGTGAGTATGAACGGTATGTGGCGGCGCAGGTTCATTATTCCGCGTCCGTCATAGGTGTGTCTTGCGAATCAAGGAGGCTGACTACGCCGTCTTTCAGCATATAGCGTTCGCCCGTAGCGGGGCATACAGCCATGTCGTGGCGGTCGAAAGTGAGTTTCTCGCCGTGGCGGCTCACCCAGCCTATGCGTCGTGCGGGGTTGCCGACCATAAGGGCGTAGGCGGGGACATCTTTCGTTACGACAGCCCCTGCGCCGATGAGGCAGTACTCACCGAGCGTGTGCCCGCAAACGATGGTGGCGTTTGCGCCCACCGTCACGCCACGACGGAGAATGGTTTCGCGATACTCCGTCTTGCGACATACCGCGGCACGCGGATTCAGCACGTTGGTGAAGACCATGCTCGGTCCGAGGAACACGTCCGCGCCGCAGCGCACTCCCGTATAGACAGACACGTTGTTCTGAATCTTGCAGTTGCGCCCCAGCACCACATCGGGCGAGATAACCACGTTCTGCCCGATATTGCAGTCTTCGCCTATCTGACAGCCCGCCATGATGTGCGAGAAGTGCCAGATTTTGGTGCCGCGCCCGATGATGCAGCCTTCGTCCACGTAGGAAGAGGGGTGGACGAAATAGCCTGACTGCCCCGACTCCCCCGACCCCTTCAGAGAGGGGGACTCCATAGTGGGGTCGGTATATGGATTGTCTTGTTTCATTTTCAGTTCGATTTTGGTTGTTTATGGGTTGCTTATAGGTTGTCTATCCCTTGCTCATCCCTTGCGTATCCCTTGCTGTTTTGCCCGACCAATTTCCGACCGTTTTTCGGAGTTCTCCCGAAGTTCTCTCGGTATTCTCTCGGGAAATTGTCGGGGGTGTATCGCGGGTCTGTCGCGGGTCGGTTAGAAGAACAATTTGAGAATGTCGTTTCCGTTGGCGAAAATCAGCAGTGCCATCAGCAGCCAGAAGCCGATGTTGTTGGCGATTTCAAGGAACTTGTCGCTGGGTTTGCGGCGCGTGATGATTTCCCAAAGCAGGAAGAGGATATATCCGCCGTCGAGTGC
>DJSG01000053.1 GCA_002440265.1 Bacteroidales bacterium UBA6340
CATTGCGTTGTAGCACGAAGCACGGAAGCCGCCTACAAGACGGTGCCCCTTGATGCCGACCATGCCGCGCTCGGTAGCGAACTTGAAGAAGTCGTCTTTGAGTTCCTCGTATTCGGGTTTCGGCACGAAGCAGATGTTCATACGGCTGCGGTCCTCCTTGTCGAGGATAGTGGGGACGAACATCTTGGAGTGGTCGAGGCAATCGTAGAGGAGGTCTGCCTTCTGCTGGTTGCGGCGGTCAATCCACTCGATGCCGCCGTGCTCTTTGAGCCAACGGAGGTTGAGGAGCGCGGTGTAGATAGGCAGAACGGGAGGCGTGTTGAACATACTGCCGCCGTCGATGTGCGTTTGGTAGTTGAGCATCGTGGGGATATAGCGCGATACGTGACCGAGAGCCGACTCCTTGATGATGACGAAGGTAACGCCTGCGGGGGCGATGTTCTTCTGTGCGCCGCCATAGATGACGTCGAACTTGCTTGCGTCGATAGGACGGCTGAGAATGTCGGACGACATATCGGCAATCAAAGGTACATTGCCCTTCTTGGCGTAGATTTCCTGCAGTTTGCGCTCGGAAATCTCGGTACCAAAAATGGTGTTGTTGGTGGTGATATGGAAATAGTCAGCGTCCTGCGGAATGTCGTAACCGGTTGGAATAGAGTTGGTGGACTCTGCGACCACCTCTACCTCGCCGAAGCCCTTTGCCTCTTTGATAGCCTTCTTCGACCACACGCCCGTGTTGAGATAAGCGGCTTTCTTCTCGAGGAAGTTGTAAGGCACCATACAGAACTGGAGGCTTGCGCCGCCGCCGAGGAAGATGACGCGGTAGCCTTCTGGTACGCCGAGGAGTTCCTTCATCAGGGCTTCCGCCTCGTCCACAACGGGCTGGAAGTACTTGGCACGGTGCGAAATCTCGAGGATACTCAAGCCTTCGCCTTGGAAATCGAGCACTGCATCAGCCGTCTGCTTGATGACCTCTTGGGGCAGGATACTGGGACCTGCGTTGAAATTGTACTTTTTCATAAAGATATTAGTTTGTTTTACGTATTTTGCGTAGTCTTTGTTGTTTACGTAGTTAATATTATTGGTTATTGTTTGGCTATCATACCGTCTTTCCACTTGCTGCGTTGCTCGGGGAGAACCTCGGTATCGGGCTGTTTGATGGCGTCCTTGATGGCGTCTTTTACCTTCTGGGCGGCATCCTTGATACCCTCGCGGACATGCTCCACCAGGTCGGCATGCTCAAACCACGCGATAGCATCCGCCTTGGTAACGGCAGCACCTTGCTGTTTGTCCACAGCCACAAGACGGCAGTTGTCGGAAGCGGTCAGCGGCTCGATGCCGTGCTGCGTCTGCAGGTAGCAGATGACATCACCTTTCTTATAGAACGTGCCGAAAGCGGGTGCGTGGCTGTCCTCGTTGTAGTCGAGTTCCCAGAGCACTTTGCCTGCCTGCGTAGCCTCCAGCGGCTCGGCATTCGGGTGCAGGATAGCGCGTTTGTCGGCAGCAGAGATAAACGTTACCTGCTTGCCACCCCGTGCGGCTTTCTCCATACGCTCGAGGAGGTCTTTGTTGAACTGCTCCTTCGCCTGACCGGACTTATACTCGCGGTACTGCTTCTCGTGCATAGCGAACTCGAAGAGTTCCTCGTCGTCCTGTCCGCGGTCCCAGCCGAGTTTCTCCATCTCCTCTATATAGTGCGGCAGCACATCGGGATAGAGTGCCTGCGGGTCGCCCGTGTAGAACTCCATACCTTTCTCTTTGGCGAGTTCGACGATTTCGGGAGCCAGTTCGCCCGGCAGTTTGCCCGACTTGCCGAGAATCATACCCCACATAGCGGGGTCCATACGCGTGAACGGCTTTTCGCCCATCGACTTCGAGAACAGGTTCATCAGAGCGGCGTTCTTCACGTACTGCGAGAACGGCGTTACGAGACACGGCGTACCGAGCATTGGCCATATACGCTGCACTTCCTCGAAGAGTTCAACCAGCAGTTCGTCCTCGCTAAGGGCTTTCTCACCACGCTTGACAAGGTTGGCATTGATAGCGGCGTGCATACCCTTGAGGTCAGCCATCAGCGAGCCCATCATGCCGCCAGGCAGACCGCAACCGACAAGCAGAGAGGTCATTCTTGAGTTGCGCGGGTCGATCCAGTAGCCGAGGAAATCATCGATAAACGACTGCGTCAGGCTGCGTGCCTCCATATAGGCTTTCATATTGATGTCTTTTACAAGGAAGCCTGCGTCGCGGAGCATCGCCTGAATGGTGATCACATCGGGATGCACCATACCCCAACTGAGCGGCTCCATAGCCACATCGAGCACGTCAATACCTGCTTGGGCAACCTCGAGCATCGAAGCCACCGAGAAACCGGGACCCGTGTGTCCGTGGTACTGGAGAATGATGTCGGGGTGTTTCTCCTTGATAGCCGCAACAATTTTTCCCAACATAACCGGGCGCCCGATACCTGCCATATCCTTGAGGCAGATTTCCTGTGCGCCGCCCTCGATGAGTTGCTCGGCAAGGTTGATGTAATACTCCACGGTATGCACTTTGGAATAGGTGATACACATCGTCGCCTGGGCAGTCATACCTGCCTCTTTCGCCCATTTGATGGACGGGATGATATTGCGGGGGTCGTTGAGACCGCAGAAAATACGGGTGATATCCACCCCCTGCGCGTGCTTCACCTTGTACATCAGTTGGCGCACGTCGGCAGGCACGGGGTTCATACGGAGGGCGTTCAGACCGCGGTCAAGCATGTGAGTCTTGATACCGACCTCATTGAAAGGCTTGGTGAAAGTGCGGACAGCCTGATTGGGGTTCTCGCCATAGAGGAGGTTCACCTGCTCACTCGCACCGCCGTTGGTCTCCACACGGTCGAAACAGCCCATATCGATGATAACGGGTGCAATCTTTGCCAACTGGTCTTTGCGGGGAACGTACTTGCCGCTGGACTGCCACATATCGCGGTAAACCAACGAGAATTGAATTTCTTTCTTAGCCATAGTATATTGTTTTAAGATTTTACAAATCACTCTCTCCCACACATAATCCTCATATTCTCCTAACAAAATGCAACACAATATGCTACCCTACTCCATTTCCCAACCGCAATCATTGGCAATTGTATAGCAAACAACCCCGAAATTCCCCAACTATGATTCGTCTGCAAAGGTAATGCTTTTTTTCCATACGCACAAACGAAAAGAGGAAAATAAGAAAAATCCGCAAAATGAGCGGAACAATATCCTTCACACCTGTTTGAGAGACAGTTGTATGCGGCCGCGTGTATGGTCTATCGCAATCACTCGCACACGGATATGCTGGTGCAGGCGGACTACCTCGTTGGGGTCCGCGATGCGGCGATTTGCCATTTCGGAGATGTGTATGAGTCCGTCTTTATGCACTCCCAAGTCCACAAAAGCCCCAAAATTGGAGATATTAGTCACAATCCCGGGCAACACCATACCCACTTGCAGGTCGTCAATGGTATGCACCGACTCATCGAAACGGAACTCCTCTATCTGTGTACGCGGGTCACGCGAGGGCTTTTCCAACTCGTGCATGATATCGGTGAGCGTGGGTAGTCCGACTTCATCGGAGACATATCCATCCAAGTCAATCCGCTTTCGCAGTTCTGCATCACGCATCAGGTCTTGCACCGTGCAATGGAGGTCACACGCCATCTGTTCCACAAGGCGGTAACGCTCTGGGTGCACTGCTGAGTTGTCAAGCGGCATATCGGAGTCCGTCACGCGCAGGAAACCAGCAGCCTGCTCAAAAGTCTTGGCTCCCATCTTCGGCACCTTGAGCAGTGCCTTGCGGTTGGGAAAAGCCCCATGCTCGGTCCGATAGTCCACGATATTCTGTGCTAAAGCAGGACCAAGCCCGGATATATAAGTGAGCAGGTGTTTGCTGGCAGTGTTCACATCCACGCCTACATGGTTCACCACGCTCTCTACCGTCTGCTGCAGACTCTCACCGAGACGCGTCTGATTCACATCGTGCTGATACTGCCCCACCCCAATGGACTTCGGGTCAATCTTCACGAGTTCGGCAAGCGGGTCCATAAGTCTGCGCCCGATAGATACCGCCCCACGCACTGTAACATCTTCGTCGGGGAACTCATCGCGCGCTAACTTGCTCGCCGAATACACGGATGCCCCATTCTCGCTCACCACAAACACTTGCGGCTTCTCGCCAATCGGTTCTATGGAATGACGCACCATCTGTTCCGTCTCCCTGCTGGCGGTGCCGTTGCCGATAGCAATGGCTTGCACCTTATATATATGTAGCAGTTCTTGCAGTGTCTTGGTCGCCTGTACCGTATTCAGGAACACCACCGTATGGTGGAGCAAATCACCCTGTGCCGACAGCACCACCACTTTGCAACCTGTGCGAAAGCCCGGATCCACTGCCAGCACACGTTTCTGACCGAGGGGAGATTCCAGCAGCAACTGCCTCAGGTTCGTGGCAAACACGCGGATAGCCTCTGTATCGGCTTTCTCCTTGCTGCTTGCGGCGAACTCGGTCTCTATTGCGGGCTTGAGCAGGCGTTTGTAACTATCCTCCATCGCCAGTTCCACCTGATAGGCGACATCATTGTTCGCATGCAGGAAACGACGTGCCAACTTGTCAAGGGCTTTCTCCTTGTCGGGCGATATGTCCACACGGATATACCCCTCACTTTCCGCACGGCGTATTGCCAACAGACGGTGCGATGATATGCGCCTGAGCGGCTCATTGATGGCAAAGTAGTCTTTGTAGTTTTGCGCTTCGGGGGTGTCTGCTTTCTCCTTTACGACCTTGGTTGTGATAACAGCCGAGTAACCAAACTCACGCCGCATAGCAGCGCGTACAGGCTCGTCCTGACTAATCCATTCAGCGATAATATCGCGTGCCCCTTGCAGGGCGGCATTGGTGTCCGCCACGTTCTTTCCGCGACTAACAAAGTGCTTTGCCAACTCATCGGGACGGGCTGCCTCCTGCTTCCATAGTATCTTTGCCAAAGGCTCAAGCCCCTGCTCTCTGGCTACATCGGCACGTGTCTTACGGTGGGGTTTGTAGGGCAGATAGATATCCTCCAACTCCGTGGCGTCCCACGATGCTTCGATACGCCGGCGCAACTCGGGCGTCATCTTGCCCTGCCCCTCAATAGTATCCAGAATAGTCTGCTTGCGGTCATCCAACTCCAAAAGGCGGTGATACGCATCGGCTATGGCACCAATCTGCACTTCATCAAGGTTGCCTGTCTTTTCCTTGCGATAGCGGGCGATGAAGGGGATAGTTGCTTTGTCATTGAGCAGGGCAACCGTTGCTGCCACTTGGCGCGCACCTATTCCTACGCGGGAAGATATGAGAGCAGAGAAATCCATGCAGCCTTACTTTCTCGGTGCCGAGATATACGTGGGGTAGAACGTCGTCCGCAGACTGTCGGCAATGCCTGCCTTGTTGTGCAGCAACGATTGTGCCGAGAAATAGCACTCCCCTTGAATGCCCTCAATAGTCTCATTCAACCGCAGTTGCCTGCAAATCTCATTACCCTTGCGCCACGCCTCTGCACCTTTCGGGTCGCCTAATTTATAGGGTGCCATACCGATATATACCTTGCACCCGTAGGAGTGTTCTGCCCACCAACGAGCCAACACGGCATAATCGGCAACCTTCTTACCTATCTCCCAATACAATTGCGGCACCACATAGTCAATCCAACCTTTCTCCATCCACAGCAGAATATCGGCATAGAGGGCATCATAGTTCTGCAAACCGTTGGTCTCGCTGCCACGTGGGTCATTCTGCTTGTTGCGCCAGATGCCAAATGGCGAGATACCGAACTCTACATTAGGCTTGATACGCTGAATGGTCTCATGAATATCCTGAATGGCAAGGTCCACGTTATGCCGACGCCAATCCTCGATATTCGTGTAGCCCCGCGGGTGCGCTGCAAAGCACGCTGAATCCGGAAGTGCCTGATCTTTGATAGGATATGGGTAGAAATAGTCGTCCATGTGAATAGCCTCTATGTCGTAGTTCGTCACCAATTCAGCCACCACGGAGCACAACCAGTCGCGCGTCTCGTCCAGACCGGGTTCGAAATACCACTGTTTGCCGTATTTCCAGAACCACTCAGGGTGCTGGCGGAAGACGTGCGTGCTTGCCAAATCCTCTATCTTGCCGCCCGCTATCGTAACGCGATAGGGGTTAATCCACACGTGCACATCTATACCACGCTTATGTGCCTCCTCGCACACAAATGCCAACGGGTCGTAGCCGGCTGGAGTACCCTGTTTACCTGTCAGCCATGCACTCCACGGCTCGAATTTCGATGGATAGAGGGCATCTGCCGTCGGGCGCACCTGGAATATAATAGCGTTGAGGTGCATCGCCTGAAAAGCGTCCAGCATATTGAGCATATCGGCTTTTTGCTTTGCCTCATTGCCCACAGCGTCCTTCTGCGGCCAATCGATATTGCTCACACTACTCACCCACGTGGCACGGAAATGCGGCTCTGCCGCACACGCCAACGACACTGCACCCACTAATAGGGATAACAAAATTGACTTCTTCACTTCGCAAAATTTTTATTTAGACCGCAAAGGTAACAAAAAACTTGCGGATATACAAGAAAAAGACTAATTTTGCAGTCCAAAAAAACGGGTAGTCTGTTGAAATAAAAACTAATTATGGATATAATATAATAAGTCATGATTTACAGTAAAGAAGTACAAGAAATGTGCGTTGTAGCCAAAGGTCCGAATCACGGACCGGCTCCCATCCCCGAAGAGGGCAAGTGGGTGAAGGCTACCGAGATCAAAGACATTTCAGGTTTGACCCACGGTGTGGGTTGGTGCGCTCCCCAACAGGGTGCCTGCAAACTGACACTGAATGTAAAAGACGGCATCATCGAAGAGGCTCTCATTGAGACCACCGGCTGTTCGGGTATGACCCACTCGGCTGCTATGGCAGCAGAGATTCTGCCGGGTAAGACCATTCTTGAGGCACTGAACACCGACCTCGTCTGCGACGCTATCAACACCGCTATGCGCGAGTTGTTCCTCCAGATCGTTTACGGTCGTAGCCAGTCGGCTTTCTCCGAGGGTGGTTTGGCTATCGGTGCCGGTTTGGAAGACCTCGGCAAAGGGTTGGTAAGCCAAAACGGAACGCTCTTCTCCACGAAATTGAAAGGCGTACGCTACCTGCAACTGACCGAAGGCTACATCACCAAACAGTTCCTCGACGAGGACAACGAGGTATGCGGCTACGAATATGTGCACATGGGCAAGTTCATGGACGCTATCAAGAAAG
>DJSG01000017.1 GCA_002440265.1 Bacteroidales bacterium UBA6340
TGTGGCAGATATTGTAGTCGCCGCAGACGATGATGTTCGGGCGTTCTTTGCGCAGTTGGAGCGTCCACTTGAGGAAGACTTCGAGGAAGTCCATCTTGAACTCCTGGCGCACGCCGCCTGTGGTGCCGCTAGGGATATAGACGCATACGACGGTGATGTCGCCGAAGTCGGCACGCAGTACACGCCCCTCGCAGTCGTACTTGGGGATACCCATACCCGCAACAACACGATCCGGCACCTGCTTGCTGAAGATTGCCACGCCCGAATAGCCCTTCTTCTCGGCGGAGTGTATGTAACTATGGTAGCCGAGTTCCTGCATAGCCATCGTATCTATCTGCTCTGGTTGCGCCTTGCTCTCTTGTATGCAGAAGATGTCGGGGCTCTCCTGTCGGAGCCAGTCAAGGAGCCCTTTGCTCACTGCTGCGCGGAAACCGTTGAGGTTGTACGAGATAATCTTCATGGGCATCATGGGATAATGACTTTACGGCTGTTGTTGGTGGTACGGATGATGTACACGCCGGAGGACAACTCGGTATTGATGGGCAGGCTGTTTCCCGTAAGTGTGTATATACCAATCACTTGTTCATCGTCTGCAATATCTATTATTGCTGTTTCGCGCTGCTCCGTTCCCCCTTTGTAGGAGAAATAGATGATGCCGTTTTCCTCCTTGATGTCCGTTATCGGGTGGTCGGCAATACCCGTGTAGGAAGTGGCACCTGCTGGGAAGAGGTCCGTGACTTTGTTGGTGCTTGAGGTGTTGGTCTTTGCCTCAATGATGTCCACCCCCATATTGCTTGCCGTATTGTTCGGCTCATTATTGTACCACTTGGAGTAGGAATAGTTGATTTTTGTCAGCATCAATCCGTGCCCCGCAAGATACTCGTCCCAACCTGTCTGCTGACGGTTCTCCAGCAGATAGAATATGGTCGGGTCAGGGTCATTACCGACAAGGTTATGCCGGTCGGTAGTGGAAATCAGCAACACCGTATTGCTTGCATTCAGTTCGTTAAGGCTATAGTATGCAGGCTCAACCAATAATTCGGGCGTTGCCCACCCGCAGAAGAAACGCTCATAGCCGGAGTAAGCAGGCGGGGTATTGCCATCATTGTTATAGGGTCCATAGTCCATGATATCCCAGTCGCCGTGTGTGCGTGCTTCTTGATTATCGGTATTGTAGAGGTCCGGCAAGCCAAGCACATGACCGAACTCGTGGCAGAAAGTGCCAATGCCGTCGTGATAGCCTGAGACACTGTTCATCTCGTTGCTACATGCGTATTTATCAATCTTTTTATCCCCTACAGTAAGACTCGTACCTGCGTCCGATAGCGAGTATGCATGCGGCCAAATGGTGTTCTCGCTGCCACCGTCCGCTTCCCCCTCTCCTGCATAAAAGATATAGACAAAGTCCACAGTGTCGTCGCCATCGTTGTCGTACAGCGAAAAGTCCACGCCGCATTGTGAATATGCCAATTGGCATGCCTCTTTCACCATATCTTCCGGGTGCTTGTCGTTGCCCAACCTGTCGTTTTGACCGTAGTAGGAGTAGTTTTTGCTCACGGTGACGGGACCGACTACATCAAAATGCGGATTGTATTGCCCATACGACACATCATAGAAATACTGACGTACCGAACCCTGCGAAGTGATGTGTTTGGTATATTTCTTCCCATACGATGTATAAGAATATGAATACTCGCGCGTATAGTTCTGCCCGTAAATCATAGAGTCAATCTCCGCCTTGTCTGTGGCAAAGGCTTTGTTCTTGAAGTTAACCAATATAATCAGTCCGCGCGGGGCGATATTGGTGGGATAGGCTTGTGTGGTCTGCTGCGGCAGACGGCGACGGGAAGCCTTGCGGCGTGCCTGTATCTGCTCGTCGGTAAGGGCAGGGATGACCTCGTAGTTGCCTTGCTCGTTGAGGGATAGCCACTCGCCTTGCTCATTGGTCTGCCAGTGGAAATGCTCGTCGCCGTGTGTATATACGGTGAGGGTGGTGCCGTCGGCTTGTGTGACGGTGCGCCCTGTGCGGCGGGCAGGCACTGCGTACAGGCAAAGTGCTGTTGCACAGCAGATTACTATCGATACTATCTTCTTCATTCGGTTTGTGGAGGTGCTAATATAATACTACTTGTTTCTTGATGCCATGCTTCTCGAGCCATGCCGTTTCGCGGGCGGTGCGCTGCTCTTTGTTGTGCGCCTGCTTGCGAGAGGGGACAGCCTTGCCGGCGCAGTTGGTGGTGGCATAGCAGAGACGGCCATGCTTGTCCTCCATGATTTGCCAACCGTCCAAGGTCATCTTCCAATGCTTATGTTCATCGCCACGGAGGTAGGTATGCAGCGTGTCGCCATCGGGTTGGACGCGCTCTATCACACCCGGGTATGCGGGTACTCCCCTGTGGGGCGGCACCTTGGCATAACATACTGTGCATAAGACACATACCGTTAGGGTAAACAATATCTTTTTAGTCTCAATCATTATGCTGCTCACATTAATTACATATTGTCGGCTACCGCCGCTTCTTTCACCTTCTTGAACAGGTTGCTGGCAAAGACAAAGTCGTTAAGTGCTTCGTTGTCAGCATGGAATATATCGTGTCGGCTACCCTGCCACTCTTTGACGCCGTTCTTGAGGAAAACGATATTGTCGCCTATCTCCATAATAGAGTTCATGTCGTGGCTGTTCACCACCGTGCAGATGCCGTACTCCTTGGTGATGTCCTGTATCAGAGCATCAATAATAAGGCTTGTCTTGGGGTCGAGACCCGAGTTGGGTTCGTCACAGAACAGGTACTTCGGGTTCAGCGCAATGGCACGTGCAATCGCCACACGCTTCTGCATACCGCCGCTTATCTCGCTGGGCATCAGTGCGAAAGCCCTTTCGGGCATATTCACACGCGTCAGGCAAAAGCGTGCACGTTCCACCATCTCGTCATGGCTCATCTGCGAGAACATCTCGAGTGGGAACAACACGTTCTCTTGTACCGTCATGCTGTCGAAGAGGGCAGAGCCTTGGAACAGCATACCTACCTCACGGTGAAGCATACGTACCTCTTTCTCGCTCATCTTGGCTAAGTCCTGCTCTTTTCCCAAAGGGCTGCTCATCCCCCTCTTTGAGGGGGCTTGGGGGAGTCGGGTCTTATAGATAATCTGCCCCTCGTCTATCGGGTACAGCCCAATCATAGATTTCATCAGTACCGTCTTTCCCGACCCCGACTGACCGATAATCATATTCACTTCGCCGTCGTGGAAGTCCGCCGAGATATGGTTCAGCACCACATTGCCGTCGAAACTCTTGACTAAATCCTTGACTTGTATCATATCAGTTCAGCATTAAGTTGGTGAGTACCACGTCCATAAGAAGTATCACAATACTGCTGTTCACCACGGCTTTGGTGCTGGCCTTGCCTACTTCGAGTGCGCCGCCGTAGGCGTAATACCCATAGTACGCCGACATGCTGGCTATGATAAATGCGAATACGGCAGTCTTGATAAACGAGTACCATACATAGAACGGTATGAACGCATACTGAATACCAATCAGGTATTCGTCCACCGTCAGCACGTCGGTCAGTGCGCTGATGGCGTATCCACCCACCAGTCCGGTGAACATAGACAGGGTTACAAGCATCGGCATCATCACTACAAACGCTACTATCTTGGGCAGTATCAGGTAGTTAGCCGAATTGACACCCATAATCTCCATAGCGTCTATCTGCTCGGTGATGCGCATAGTGCCTATCTCCGAAGCGATGTTCGACCCCACTTTGCCCGCCAACAGCAGACACAGAATCGTACTGGAGAACTCCAACAGGATACAGTCGCGGGTTACCAGACCCGTGGTATAGACAGGCAGAAGCGGGTTCTCGGTGTTCAGTTTGGTCTGCATGGTCATAATAGCACCCATAAACACGCTGACTATCAACGTGATGAGGATAGACTGCAAGCCCTGTTTCTCCATCTCGCGACTGGTCTGCCGCCAGAACATCCGCTGCCTGTCCGGCAAGCGGAACACCCGCCCCATGAGCAGGAAGTACTCGCCTATGTGTTCAATAATCTTCATAATTCATACGTTTAGACAGGTTCCACAATCGTCTTACTCGCTTATTTCGTTTATTTTCACCCATATCAAAAGCCCGCAAAGTTACACTTTTTTTTTTATTTGCACAAATACCTTTCCTTGCTTTCTCGTTTCAAATCCAATCGGACGCGCCCTGTTGCCATCTTACGCGCTGCGGCATGATATTTGTAGTGTAATTTGTAAATACAAAACATAATAAACTGTTGCATTATGAAAACAAGTACCAAAATTTGGATGTGCCTTGCGGGTATCGCACTCGTGGCGCTGGGTGTCGTATGTCTTGTCAATGCCGGTGGCACTCTGCTCGGTTTGGCGTGGCTGTTAGGGTTGATATTTCTCATTGCAGGCTGTTGTGAATTTGCTGCATGGGGCAAGTTGCACCTCATTCTGCCACAGAGCGGACTGCTCTTCCTCTCTGCCCTGCTGCAGGTGTTAGTGGGTATATTTTTCATTGTCAATCCTGTCTCATTGGCTGCTGCGCTGCCGTTTATCTTTGCATTCATCGTATTGTTCGAGGGAGTGCGTATCGCCATCGAGTCCTTTGATTTCAAGCATGTCGGTTTCCGCGGCTGGTGGGCAATGCTCATCTTCGGATTGGCTGCTGCGGCTTTCGGCGTGTATGGTCTCTACCAACCCGCTGTCAGTGCCGCCACGCTCACCGCTCTTGTCAGCATCGGTATCATTCTGGCAGGCGTGGGTTACTGGGTTCAGGTGGCGGGTATCAACCGTTTCGAGAAGAAACTCAAGCAACTTCATGACCGCTATGGCTTCGTAGATGCCGAAGAGGTCAAGTAGCATCTCCGTAATCTCTCCCTTTATCGGTTAATCTCTCCCCGCATCCGTTCTATTGCTCCATTCAAGGGACTGCCTGACAATTTCGGGCAGTCCTTTTTGTATTCACCTTTAGTCGGAAGACGGCAGACCTTGCATCGTCCCACGCCACCTGTATATGCAATAGGTCTATTATATATATGCAATAGGTCTATTATATATATGCAACAGGTCTATGTGCTATCCCTCCCTCGTTGGTGAAGTTATTCCTTGGCTGGGCGAAAATATCAACCCTCTTCTAATCCCGTGTCAATATCGGGTTAAGAGTATGATATTAGTATGATATTAAGCCGTCAATATCGAAGCAATACCCAAAGAAATGACTGATAGAAGTTGTTGTTTTACTATAGTATCAAGATTATATACTACACTCATCGAGTGCGCATTTGTGTGCAAAAGAGGCTGCCCAACTATACTTGTTAGGCAGCCTCTTGCTTTCTATATACCCCATCCCTGAGGGGGTAGGGGGAGTCGTAGGGTAGTGAAAGTCTATTTCTTGTTCATCTGAATGCGGGCTTTGAGTTCCCACGTGCGGATGCGGTCCTTGTAGAAGTTGTTGTTGTTCATGGCGATGAGGTCGCAGTTGGCATCGGAGTTGTCGTCCCAACGGCGGCAGTTGTACACCACATCGTAGATACGGCCAATCTGATACTCGCGGCTCACGCGCAAGCCCACTGCATAGTCCTCACCATACTTCGTGGTTGGGAAGTTGATTTGGCGCAACATCGGCGTATAGAATCCGCGCGGAGCACCGAGTCCGTTGATGCGGAGTGCGTTGTTGCGTCCGTTGTCGGGCGTCCACTCGCGGTGGTCGATAATGCCGGGAGGCAGAATGTTGCCGTCGAAGTCGGTCATGCGATAGGTACCTACCACCATAGCGCAGTCCTGCTCGTGGAAAGCATCAATGAACTTCTGCACGGTGTTCTCGTCATAGTACGTGTCGTCGGAGTCCAACTGAATGGCAAAGCGTCCGCATTTCGGGTGGTGGAGAGCCACATTCCAGTTGCCGCCGATGGCGTGCCATGTCTTGTCTTGTGCGATATAGATGAGGTTGTCGTGCCCTTCTGCCACGATGCTCTTGATGACGTCCACGGTGCCGTCCTCGGAGTTGTCGTCCACCACGATGACATTGTACTTGTAAGGTGCGTTCACCTTCTGCGAAAGGGCACTGCGGATAGCGGTGCCGATAGTGCGGACACGGTTCTTGCAGGGGATAACCACCGATGCCTCGTATTCGAATCCGCCTCCCTTGAGGTCAATATCCTTGAAGCCCGGAGCCAGATAGCCGTTGATGTCCTTGAGGTGTTGGGTAACAGCCTGTTCCATCTCTATCTGCACGCCGCGGTTCTTGGGGTCCACGTAGTCGAACAGTTTCTCGCCCGACTTGCGGGTGTCAAGTTCCACATCATAGTACAGGTACTCGTTGATATGCTCCAGTGCACCCTTTTGGCTGACCTTGAGACGCAGGTCGTAAAGCCCTGCAAACTGATAATTAACGTCCATACGAGACACTGCCTCTTTGAGGGCGGAAGTGCGGTAGAAGAGTACCGAGCCGAAGTCGAAGTCATCGCGAAGGGCACCCAACTGATAGTCAATCACAGGGGCATTGGTACGCACGTCGCCTGTTTGGTTGAAGTGGTCGGAGTACATCATCGCCGCCTGCGTGTCCTCCATCAGTGCCTCCATACGCTCCAGTGCGAACAGCACAAACGAGAGGGTGGTGTACTTGGTGTAGATAAGCGTGTAGGGCGTGGTGGCATGCTCTGCGATAAAGCGCATGTTCTCGGTGCTGCGCATATCGCCACGCAAGTAGTGGATGCCGCCTACGAGGGGTTGTGCCTCCAGGTTGGCAACGGTTGTCTTAACTTGTTCCTCGGATTGGAACGGAATAAAGCAAGTGATATTCTTCATTGTTCTATTATATTAATAAGGTCTTGCGGCATTACGCAACCGCAAGACCTTGGTTTTTATTACAAAATATGATACTGTACAAACGCCTCGATGGCTTCGTAGTTCGCCAAGCCCAACTGCGCATAGAGTTCGGCGGTAGCGTGGTTGCGGTCTTCGGCGCGTTGCCAGAACAGACGCTCGTCGTTGCCCATGAACGGTGCCGACTCCATCTGACTCTGGTGCTTGAGGATGGTGTTGCGCTTGAATCGCAGTTCCTCAGGCGACATAGGCACAGCCATCTCGATGAGGTCCACTTCCCATTCCATCCATGCACCGCGGTACATCCATATGCGGCAGTCTTTCAGCCACTCGTCCCAAGCCTCGGTGTGCTTCAGTTCGTCCAAAGCGGCGAGCACGGCATCCAGACATACACGGTGTGTGCCGTGCGGGTCAGCCAGGTCGCCGGCAGCGAATATCTCCTGCGGCTTCACCTCAAGCAGCACACGTTTCACAATGTCAATATCGGCTTGCGTGAGCGGTCCTTTCTTGATAGTACCTGTCTCGTAAAACGGCAGATTGAGGAAATGGATATGGTCGGTGGGCAGTCCCATATGGCGGCATGCTGCGGTAGCCTCGCCACGGCGGATAAGTGCCTTGACATTAAGGATTTCACGGCTGTCCTGGTCGCCCACTTTCTCGTTGTGGAAGAAGTGCATATACTCGTCGTACTTCTTGTCTATCACCTTGTCCTCGGGCAGGTGCATCAGTTTGTAGCCCTTCATAAAGTCCATGAAGCGTACCACCTCGTCGTCGCAAACGGCTATGCAACCGCTGGTCTCGTAGGCGATATGCACGTTGTGCCCCTGTTTGATAAGGCGCGCAAAGGTGCCGCCCATCGATATGACATCGTCATCGGGGTGCGGCGAGAAGATAAGCACGTCCTTCGGATAGGGTGTGGCACGCTCGGGGCGGTTGCTGTCATCGGCATTGGGCTTGCCGCCGGGCCAGCCGGTGATGGTATGCTGCAGGTCGTTGAATACCTTGATATTGCAGTTGTATGCCGAGGTGTAGAGCGTGATGAGTTCGCTCAGCCCGTGGTCGTTGTAGTCCTTGTTGGTCAGTTTGAGGATAGGCTTGTGTGTCTCTGCGCACAGCCATACCACGGCACGGCGCACCAGTTGGTCGTTCCACTCGCAGTTCGTAACTTCCCATGGGTGGTAGATACGCGTCAGTTGGTTGGCTGCTCCGAGGTCGAGAACCACTTGCGCGTTCTTGTGCAACTGCAGGAACGATGCGGGGCAGGCGGTGGAATACGGCACCTCAATCGCCTCGCGTACTATCGAAGCCTTGTGCTCGCCCCATGCCACCATCATTATCTCGCGCGCCTGCATGATGGTGTCAATGCCCATCGTTACCGCGCTCACCGGTACCAACTCCGTATTACCGAAAATCACTTTCGCGTCCTCGCGGGAGTTATTGTCCAGAATGACGAGTCGGGTAGGGGAGTTCAACGGGGTACCGGGCTCATTGAATGCGATGTTTCCGGAGCGGCCGATACCCAACAACTGGAAGTCAATACCACCCTCCTCTGCAATCGTTTTCTCATACTTCTGGCAGAAGTCAATGATGTCCTCCTTCTTCAGGTCAAACGGCACCGTATGGATGTTCTCTTCCTTCACGTCCACATGGTCGAGCAACTGGCTGCGGATAAGTGCCATATTGCCCTCTGTCGGACTTGGCAACGGATAGTACTCGTAGGCATTGAAGACCACCACATTGGCAAAACTCAGCCCCTCCTCTTTGTGCATACGAACCAACTCGGCAAAGATGTCGCGCGTGGAACGACCTGCTACTAAGGATATTACGAATTTCTTACCCTCTTTCTGACGACTGCGAATCAACTCCGCAATATGCGTTGCTACATAGTGCGTACCCTCGTGCGCCGTTTCATAGATGTTGGTGTGTACATGCTCCATGCGCGTTACGAGCGACAACTCGTAAGCATTTGCAGGACGGTACAATTTCTCCTCGACATGGCTCAGGGAAATTTGCTGACTTAGGTTATTTCTCATATCACAATTTGTTTAACAGTTTGCATACTTTTCCGACTGCAAAAGTACTACTTTTTGTATTTTCCTGCAAACGGTTGCAGAACTTTCCTGCAAAAAAGCAGTTTTTATATGTTGTGCAACATGTATTCGGGGGTTATGCTTGCGCGTATCGTAGATAAGTGGTAACTTTGCGGGCTGTTAAAGCAGAACAAACGTTTGTTTTTTGCTCCTAAGCAGTATGTTGCAGATATAAAACGAGAATAGACATGATACTAATTGCAGATTCGGGTTCTACCAAGACCCATTGGTGTTTGATGACTGCCTCGGGGCAGAGCAGCGAGTTCTTTATGGACGGTATCAACCCGTTCTATCAGACCGCCGATGCTATCAAGAACAGCGTGAGCAACCAACTCCTTCCGCAGATGTCACATCTGATGTGGGCGGGCAAAATCACCCATATCTATTTCTATGGCGCAGGTTGCACGCCCGAAAAGATACCCGTATTGAAATCCGCGCTGGAGGGCATCTTCAAGTCGGCTGTGGTGGAGGTGTACTCCGACATGGTAGGCGCGGCATGCGGCCTGCTGGGGCACAGTGAAGGTGTGGCGTGCATCCTCGGCACGGGAGCTAACTCCTGCCTGTGGAACGGCAAGGAAATCGTGAAGAACGTGCCTGCACTCGGCTTCATCCTTGGTGACGAAGGCAGTGGTGCCGTACTCGGCAAACGCCTCGTGGCAGACCTCCTCAAGAACCAACTCAGCGATGAACTCAAGGACAAGTTCCTCACCCAATACGGCATCACGGCTGCGGACATCATCGAGAACGTGTATCGCAAGCCTTTCCCCAACCGCTACTTGGCATCGCTCAGCAAGTTCTGCGCCGAGAATATCGACAACCCGTTGATTTACAAGTTGGTATATGACCACTTCGACTACTTCGCCAAGCGTATTCTGACGCAATATCCTGCCCTGCCCATCGGCTTCATCGGCTCGATTGCGTACTATTATCAGGACGTGCTGAAGAAGGTCTTGGCGGACAACGGCTTCTCGGTAGCCCAAATCCTCCAAAGCCCTATGGAGGGTCTCAAAGAGTACCACAAGAACGACATCGTACCCACAATGGAGTAGGGTACAGAATGTTCTGTGCTGATAAATAGGTATGCTACGCACATTAATTATTAATTATTACCTATTACTAAAAATGACTGTGCTTCGCATATTAACTATTAACCATTAACTATTACTTAATAAGCCGTGTTTGTAAAAATCACCGAACAACCCTCTCTGCACGACCACCTGGACGAAAAGCCGGTGGGTGAACTGCTGCGGGAGATGAACGAGGAGGACCAGAAGGTGGCGCTTGCCGTCCGCGAGGTCATTCCTCAGATAGAGAAACTGGTCGAAGGTATCGTGCCGCGCATGAAGCAGGGCGGACGTATCTTCTACATGGGCGCAGGCACCAGCGGCCGCCTTGGTGTGCTGGATGCTAGCGAGATACCGCCTACCTTTGGTATGCCCAACACCTATGTGATTGGTCTCATCGCAGGGGGCGACATTGCCCTCCGCAACCCTGTGGAGAAAGCCGAAGACGACCCCGAACGCTCGTGGCAGGAACTGCAGGAGCACCACATCACCCCCCTTGACACCGTCATTGGCATCGCGGCCTCGGGCACCACACCTTATGTAATAGGTGCGCTCGAGCACGCACGCGCATTCGGGTGCCTCACGGCATCTATCTCGTGCAACCCCGATTCGCCGGTGGCGCACGCTGCGGAGATTGCCATCGAACCTATCGTAGGTCCCGAGTTCGTGACCGGCTCCACGCGCCTCAAGTCGGGTACGGCACAGAAACTCATCTGCAATATGATTACCACCACCACCATGATTAAGTTGGGTCGTGTCAAGGGCAACAAGATGGTCAATATGCAGTTGAGCAACAAGAAACTCGTCGACCGCGGCACCCGTATGCTGGTTGAGGAACTGGGTCTGGACTACGACAAGGCACAGCATCTCCTCCTCCTCCACGGCAGCGTCAAGAAGGCGATGGACGCCTATCGCGGAGAGTAATAGTCCGCCTCTCTGAGAGGGTCGGGGGAGTCCCGTGTTATTCTCGAGTCTTTATCGGGTTATTAACGGGTTATTATCGGGTTATTAACGGGTTGTTCCCGAGAGTATACCGAGACCTTCCCGTGAAGATGCTGAGAGGGGTGCGAGTGGATGCCGGGTCAAACAGCAAGGGTGAAGCGTAAGGCAGGTGCGCGTAGCGCACTGAGTGCCGTAGCGACGCGAAAGCCGGTGGCTTGAGCAGAACTCCTTATAAGCAAGGGATGAGCAAGGGATAGGCAACGTAATAGACCCTAATTTGGAGACCCTGCCGAGCAAAATTAACGGGAAATTAACGGCAATTAACGGAGCCTTTTTAATGGGTCTTTAATGGTCTTTAATGGAGCCGAAAGAATTATCTGGTGGAGCAGGGACTTGCATTTTGCAGGGTAGCGTTGTTAAATTAAGGTTATTTTGTTGCCAACTGTTGCACGGATGAAAACTTATTCGTAACTTTGTGGCAGAATTGAAAGGAAGAATTGCTGCGGAACCAAGAAACATCGGTTATATGTTGAATGATAAATTTGAACGATAAACAAATCTGATATTTATGAAGAGATTATTCTTTATGCTCACTTGTTTGCTGGCGGCTGTGGCTGTTAATGCCACTGTCACGGTGACGGGTGTAGTCACTTCTGCGGAGGATAAGGAGCCTGTGATTGGTGCTTCTGTCTTGGAGAAGGGTACGACCAACGGTACCATTACCGATTTCGACGGTATGTACACGCTTACCGTGCAGGATGGTGCCACGTTGGAGATTAGTTACGTGGGTATGAAAACCCAAGAGGTGAAGGTTACCGGCACGCAGCACAATGTCGTCCTTCAGGGCGACGCCATCGCTGTCGAGGAGGTGGTTGTCACCGCCATGGGCGTCGTCCAAGAGAAGAAACGCCTTAACTTCGCCGTGCAGAACGTAGGGGCAGACGACCTTACTGACGGCAAGTCGGCAAATATACTCAACTCCCTGCAAGGCAAGGTGGCGGGTGTTAATGTAACCACAGGCGGTGGTTCGCCTAACTCTGGCAGCCAGTTGATTATCCGTGGTGTAACCTCTATATCCTCCACGCAAACCAACGAGCCGTTGGTTATCTTGGATGGTATGCCACTTACGGGCGGTTTGGGTGATATCAACCCCAACGATATTGAGTCGGTTACGGTGCTGAAAGGTGCTGCTGCGTCTGCTCTGTACGGTCAAGAGGCTGCCAATGGCGTTTTGATGGTCACTACAAAAAGTGCTTCTGCGGGAAAACTGACTGCAACAGTCAATGGCTCGTGGCAGTTTGATACACCGGCTAACCTGATAAAGACGCAGAATATGTATATGTCCGGCTCGCAGGGCTTCTATAAGGAGCAGACCAAGAACGGTTGGGGACCTGTCCTAAACCCTGTGGGTACGACCAACCCCGCAGAGACCTACGACAATGTGCGCAACTACTTCAAGGACTATGGTTTCTACCACAAGTACGATATGTCACTGTCGGGTGGTACGGACAAGTTCCAAGCACTCGCATCGGCATCATACTCCAATGCGGAGGGTATCGTGGTGAACGACTACCGCCAGAAAGTAACGGCGATGTTAAAAGGTACGTATTCACCGAATAAGTACCTGACTATGAGCCTTATGGCAAATGTGATACACAATACCTATCGTAGTGCAGGCAGCGTGAGCGGTATCTACTCATGGCCTATCAACGACGATATCCGCAACTACGAAACGGAAACCGGCGACATCCGTTTCCTCTACTATGCGGACGAGAAAGCCGACTCCCCTATATCTCCTCTTTATTCACGCTACCGCGATGAGGGTGTGAACAAAAGCACACGTACCTTGTTGACGGGTTCCATCACGGCAAAGCCTGTAAAGGGACTTGAGATTACCGCCCGTTTGAGCATGGACCAAAACAATTACCACTACGACGGATACACAGTGCCTCGTTTCTCTGATACCAATTTGGCTCCTGAGCAGAATATCACTGACCCGTACTTGACCCAGGAACAGTTGGATAAAATTAGCAAATCGTTGTTGGGTGAATATAGTTACTCGCAGTCTGAAGGACGCCTGTTGACAGGAAACTTGCTGGCTACCTACCATTTGGACTTGCCAAAAGATTTCGGTATGGACTTTATGGTCGGTGGAGAACTGAAAGACCGCACATCCATATCTTCGTCTATGATGGGGCGTGACTTTGTCATCCCCGGGGTGTATAGTATTGGAAACACCAACTATATCAACGGCACAGATGATGTCAAACTCACACACACACAACGGCGTAGTGCAGGTGTCTATGGAGAGATACGCGGCGACTATAAGGGAATTGCTTCGCTCTCTGTTACTTCGCGTTGGGACTGGTCATCTACATTAGCAATGGAGTATTGCCCGTATTGGTACCCCTCTGTAACAGGTGGTTTGATTCTCTCAGAGTTGATTCCCGGGCTGAACGAGACCAAGGATAATTGGTTCTCCTACTGGAAGATACGTGGCAACTTCGCTATGGTAGGTAAAGATGCACCGGCTTACTTGATGGACCGCCGTTTCACGCAGTACGCTACATTGCCTGATGGTGGTTATGGCGCAAATGCCAGTGCCAGTGTCGGTGCCGACATCAAACCGGAAATATCCAAGTCTTGGGAGATAGGTACGGACATCCGCTTCTTGAACAACAGACTGCGTATGGACCTTGCATATTACAGCCAAGCCACAGAAAACCAAATCGTTACTGTGCGTGTCAGCCATGCTGCGGGGTATGTGCTCCAGACGCGCAACGAGGGTAGCGTCAAGAACCAGGGTATGGAGTTATCGTTGGACGGCGACATCATCAAACAAAACGGTTGGTTGTGGACGATGGGTGTGAACGTAGGTTTCAACCGTGGCGTGGTAACAGCATTGCCTGAAGGTATGGTCGAGATACAGGGTACACAGTATGGGGACATCTTCCCGACGGCTTACCTCAATGGTAGTACCACAGCCATCTCGGGTAAAGACTATGCACGTACTGCTGATGGCAGAATCATCTGCGATGAGAACGGCTATCCTACTATCAACCCATCCAAGTCGGTACTTATTGGTAACCGCGAACCGTTGTTCTCTGCAGGTCTCAGCACAATGCTCAAGTACAAAGGTTTCTCTCTCTCCTTGCAGTTCGACGGACGTGTAGGCGGTGATGTGGTCAACGTAACTGGACGCGGATTGTGGTCAAGTGGTATGCACTCTGCTATTCCGCAATATCGTGGTCGCCAAGTGGTATGGGATGGTGTAGTGGCTGCCGGTACGGATGCGGACGGTAATACTATCTACGAGCAGAATACCAAACCGATTGCATTGGACGCAACTACGCTCACCAACTACTACTACAACGTATCGTCCAATTTCTTGGAGGACGGCTCTTACATACGTTTGCAATATGCTACTATTGCGTATGACTTTGCACCTATGCTCAAGAACGTCAAGGGTATTGAGGGCATAAAACTCTCATTCACAGGTACCAACCTTTTCTTGCTTACGCGCTATACGGGTTCAGACCCGCAGGTGAATGCAAGCACAGGTACTGCGGGTACGGGAGCTGCAGGTATTGATAATTATGCTATTCCAAACACGCGCGGTTTCAATATGGCAGTGCAAGTTACATTCTAAACAACTATGACAATTCATTTGATAAGGAACAATAATATGAGACGAGTTCTATATACATTGTTGAGCGTGGTAGTATTGGCTGCTTCTCTCACAGGGTGCGAAGATTGGTTGGATGTCAATACATCCAAAGACGATCCTGTTACTGTAACTTGTGAAGAAGTACTACCTTCAGTACTCTTCTTCGCATGCCAGGGAGTGTATGACTTTGCCGAGTATGGCACATACCTCAGCCAGTGTCTCACCACTGGCGGTAAGGCGCAGACCTCATCACTGCCTTACAAGAACGGCTGGGGCGGATTTATGGAGATGAACCGTCACCCGCAGTGGCGCCGCCACTACTACGATGTGGGTGTGAACGCACAATATCTGATTGCAGATGCCGAGGAGAAAGGGGCACGCAACTATATCTTGGTTACTCGTACCCTTCTGCTCAACTCACTGATGTTAACCACTGACCTCTTTGGTGAGATGCCGCGTTCTCAGGCATACCAGTCGAACAACCCTGCCTACGATACGCAAGAGGAAATCTATGCCTATATGGAGCAGGAGTTCCAAGACCTCATTGCTCTCTACAACGACCCCGAATGGATAGAGTGCCCTACCAATACGGCAATGAACGCAAAGCGCGACCGTATGTATGCAGGTGACTTGCTCAAATGGCGTGCATTCACCAAGGCTCTCTACTGCCGTTTCTTGGTACGTCAGATACCTAATTGGAACAATACCGCTGAGGTGCGCAACAAAATCATCACGCTTGTGGACGAGGTACTCGCAGACCCCGATTGGGCAGAACCACTCTACAAGTTCGATGGCGGTGTAGCCGAGCAGAACTGCCAATGGGGACCGTCTATGCCTAAGATGAACCTCGGTTGGGCACAGGCACGCGAAAACTTATTGAAGTCTGCTATGCCTTCCACATTCTTCGCTAGCATACTCGGCTTCTATCCGAAAGCCACGAAGACGGCCAACTCTGTTAAGTACAACGGAGAGAAAGTGGAGTCGGGTACTATCTTTGCCTTGGACCCGCGTGCTACACGCATGATGCATTACCGTAAAGACAATGAAGGAAAAGGAGACCCTGCTATGCGTAGTCTGCGCAACAACATAGGTATGGATGTCTCTATGAAGGAGACTTATTATCCTGATTTGTATTGCACGACCAACAAGGATTCTGTCATGAATACCTACAAATCCAATCCTTACACACGTGACGACGGCTATATTGCTTTCATCACAGAAGAGGAGTTGCTCTTTATCAAGGCTGAGGCGCAGTATTGGAGCAACAATAAAGCCGAGGCTTACAACACCACCAAGCAGGCAGTGGAACGCAGTTTCACACGCTATGGCGTATACGGCAACATGGGCGACCCCGACAAGGTAAATGAGGCAGGCTTGATAGATTTCTTCTTCCGTATACGTATGCCCGCGGATAATTTCACGATTGCTACATTGATGCAGCAGAAGTATGTGGCTTTGTATCTGCAACCGGAGCAATGGTGCGATGTCCGCCGCTACAACTATAGCAGTTCCACCAACGGCATTCAGTACGACAATGTCTATGTCTATGACATCGCCAACGTGTACAATCAAGGTAAGACGGGAACTGTGAAGGAAGACAATTTCAGCGAGACGTTCGAACTCACACGCCCTTATAATATCTACGAGGCACAATGGATGACAGACAAGGACATAGTCGGCGGCAAACTTACTGCCAATGCGTGGGTAAACCGTATATCGGCTGACCCGGAGACCGAAGAGAAGTACAACAAAGCAGAGTTGGAACGCATCGGAGCATACAAGAATCCCGATTGGCTGCGCAAACGTATGGTTTGGCAACGTAACACCAACTCGAATGGGGCTATCACAAGCACCGGTACAGGAACGTGGATGTGATTGTAAAACAGACTATGGCAATTTCTATGAATATGAAAGCAAGTAAGCATATAGCAATACTGATGATAGCAACGGGCGTGATGACAGCGTGCGACAAGCACGACTCGTTGGACGACCAAGTATTTATCGGCAAGATGGCACCGCAGGTATATTGGGAGGTACCCAGTACCACGGTATCTGCCGGCGACGATGTGGCGTTTAGCGCGCAGTATTATACCACAGGTGATAGACCTGTTTCCTATTGTGAGGTGTGGTACAACACCATCGAGACGGAAGACAAACAAGTGTCCGCTCCGTGGGTAACATGCACCACCTACTCTATAGTGTCTTCTTCTGTCACCGAACGTATGACGGAGAGTGGCACACAGGTCAAGTATATGCACGATGAGGCAAACTGGAACGCCAAACAACGTGCTTACCAGTTCAAGGCTACATTCCCGACTTCCTACACCAAGAGCAAGACCGAATGGAAGAACAAAGAGTGGGACTCTACATTGGTAGTGCGCTACTTCGGAGAGAACTTTATGCAGCACTTCAAAGATAGTTTGGAGACTATCTTGAAAGCCGATTTGGATAAGTCCTACGTGGACTACAAGACTCTATATATCGCCAAGGGGGGAGATGAGCGTATCTTCATCAGCCAATATACCGATTCTGCCTTTAACGACAACACCCAAACCTACGACAAGTTCTTCAAGAACCATGAACTGCCGGCTGCTGTTGACTCACTCTATCAGGCTTGCACCTTTGGTGATTTGATTGACAGCAAAGGCGAGAAGAGCATCTCTTACAAAAAGCAGTATTCACTCAAGGCTACCCTGCGTTGTTACGATGACCAAGGCACTTATGGATTTGCATTGTACAAAGAAATAAAACTCAACTAATACGAAACCGAGAATATGAAACGTATATCGATAGCAATAATGGCAATCCTGCCGCTCTTCTTGGCAGGGTGCAAAGACCACATCATCAAAGAGGAGACACTCCCCGAAGGGGCTATCAACTTTGCCTATGAGGTCATCAACGATACGGTTTACAATCTGGACTACTATGCAGGTTGCACGGTGCGTTTCTACCCCACGGTAGCACTTACCACCGATTGCGATTGGCAAATCAGCGACGGTCGCTCTTTCACAGGAGTGGATACGCTGGTATGCAAGTTCCCTGTGGCAGGCAACTTCACGGTTACTGCTACAGCTAATGGCGGTAAGAAGACCAATCCTATTGAGATTGCGGACATACGTCCTATTGTGCGTATCGTACAGACCGACTCTGTTTGCGTTGTGGATAGTTCGTATATCAGTTTCGATGTCGAGTTGCCGAACCCCGACAATTTGGAGGCTGTATATCAGTGGACATTCCCCGGTGTGAAAGACGAGGCAGGACAGGAACTCTCTGTCTTCGAGGGACAAGACCCCGGCAAGATACGGTTCACCAAGTCAGGGTCTCAACCCATCAAACTGCAGGTTCTGCTTGGTGGACGGGCATTGGACCTCGTAACACGCAATGTGCAGGTGGCTCTCAAAGACCCCGCTCCCACATTGTATTATGCCGTCAAGGAGGGCAACATCATGGCACGTAAACTGACCTCCGTTACAGGGGCGGAACCCTACAATATGGGGGTGGCTTCGGGAGAACATCCGTTCAACCTCTTGTTTGCAGAGTCATCTCTGTATATCCTGGATGCCGGCAAGCAGTTCAACTATGTCAACGACGAGAATGGCGTATTGGGCGATGGGCAAATCACAGTCATGGCAGCGGACGCATCTACTTTTTCCACTGTCATCAGCAACGTGGGTGGTCCTGCTTTCCAAGACCCGTTCTATGGGTGCATTGATGGTGGTAAACTCTACTATTCTGACCGCAACACGGGTATCTTCTCCATACCTCTCTCCACGCGTAATCAGGTATGGAGCAAGGATGCTTACCCGTATTTCGTACAGAACGCGCAACTTGGCTACTACAGCCGTGGACTTTCCTATGGTGCTATCACGGGCTGCTTCGGCAAGGTGGAAGGCACTTGGTATTGGGCAAAAACATTCAATGGAAACGGTATCTGGCGTTTTGTGGATGCCGACATTCTGCCAGATGCGAACTCTTACGAGAAAGCCACTGCACCTACGGCAGGTAGCATACTCACTTCTTTCTATACGAAAGCATTTGTGTACGATGCACAACGCAAAATGTTCTACTTCTCGCTCTACGATATGGCGGCAGGCGTGTATGGGTTGCCTTACGAGAAGGTGATAGATGCCGACTTTATGAAGTCGTTGGCTTCTGCTTCCGACTTGGCTCCTTATCAGTTGGGCGACATCGCTATCACACCGATTGTGGAAAAAGGCAAAGGCGAAGGTTCCGATGGCGAATATATCGGTATATGCCAGATGGCTGTGGATGAGGCTACGGGAGATGTCTATTTCGCATATCGTGCAGCCGATAAGACGCAAAGTGGATTGTATCGCTACGACGCGGCTTCCAAGACGTTGAGCCTTATCGCCGACACACAGGGGACAGACATCTACGGTGTCGCTATCAACCAGCAGCCTACACAGTTGTTCTAATCAACCAATATAGAATACATTGAAATCGAATAGATTCATATTAATCCTTGTACTGGCGAGTGTAGTGGTCTCTTCGTGGGCTGCTACGCCTTCGCCCAAGCGCGACTTTCGTGGTGCTTGGCTCAGTACCGTATGGGCTATAGACTGGCCCAACCATCGCGGTACCACCGAAGAGGATGTCAAAAGCCAAAAGGTGGAGATGCGCACTATTCTCAACAACTACGAGAAGTGCAATATCAACGCCTGCTTCTTCCAAGTGCGTGGTATGAGCGATGCTATGTATCGGTCCAAGTACGAGCCATGGTCGCAGTACCTCACGGGCACCCGCGGACAGGAACCTACCTACGACCCCTTGCAGTATCTCATCGACGAAGCACACGCGCGGGGTATCGAGGTGCATGCGTGGCTCAACCCGTATCGTTATGCCACTTCGGAGGATAACTACGGCACCCTACCCACCGACTACTCGGTCACGCACCCCGATTGGCTCATCAATTGTGGCGGCATCACCATTCTCAACCCTGGCGAACCTACTGTGCGCAAGCGTATCGTGGATGTGGTATGCGACATCATCGACAACTACGATGTGGACGGCATAGTCTTCGACGACTATTTTTATCAGGATGGCATGAAGGACGAGTACGACGACCGTCTCTATGCCCTCTACAACCCCGACTCCCTCTCGCGTGCTGACTGGCGTCGTGCACAAGTCAACCTTATGGTGGCAGAGGTCAATGCGGCTATCAAGGCACGCAAGCCTTGGTGTCGTTTTGGCATTGGTCCTGCCGGTGTAGCGGCTTCCAACAAGGCAGTGGCAGACAAGTATGGCATCACACCTTGTCCCGCAGGCAGCGATTGGCAGTACAACCAAATATATGCCGAACCCATTCAGTGGTATGTGGAGCATAGCCTCGACTACATCACACCGCAAGTCTATTGGACCATCGGCTCTGCTAACGACTATTCCAAGATTGCCCCATGGTGGTACGTGGTTGCCAACAAGTTCGGACGTCATTGCTATATCAGCCAGTCGCTTACAGCCCTGTCTCCTACCAAGACAATGCCTGCGGGTATTTCTGAGCGTGAGCGCATCGCTGCCGAGAGCCACAATACCAATTTCTATGCCGGCGAGATAGTCAATCAGATACTCCTTGACCACGCTTCTGCCAAAGAGAACGCCCCTGGCAGTGTGTTCTGGTCCACCAATAAAATTGCTGTAACGGGTTTTATCAAGAGCGTGGTACGTGATGCCTACACTCGCAAAGCCATTGTGCCTAACCTTACATGGTTCTTGCCTGCTGAGGTACAAGGCTTGGTCTCAGACCTCTCTCGCGAGGGACAAACCCTCTCTTGGCAATATGCCACCGAAGGGCAGCGTTTCGGTATCTATGCCATGCCGCAGAACAAGCGACACGACACCAAAGCCCTCACCACATCGCTCTATTACCAAGGTATGACCTATGGCAATTCGTTCACGTTGGCAGATTCTATCACCTCCGACTATGCAGTGTGTGTCACGGTCATCGACCGTTATGGCAACGAGTATGCCCCGCGTTTCTTGGGTGAGGACGTGCAGAATGCAGTAGCCCCGAAACTACTATCGCCCGCCGATGGAGATAGTATTCTCCTCCCCAACTACCTGTCGTGGGAGGCAATACCGGACGCTATGGGCTATCAGGTTGAGGTGGCGTATGATGAGGCATTCACTCGCCTCATCGCTACCGTCCCCACAGACACCAATGCTTTCCTTACGCAATCCGTTCAGGAGATAGACGGACATTCCACCTGCTATTGGCGTGTACGCGCTATGGTGCCCAATAGCCCTTCCGTTTATTCTGAGGTGCGTTCTTTCCGCGGACGGCTGTTCTCTGTAGTATATCCGCAAGATGGCGAGTCGGGAGTCCCTGTTACGCCCACTATCCGTTGGGACAATGCCATAGAGGGAGCAGAATACCACGTACAGATAGCCTCTGCCGCTACTTTTGCTGACAAGGAAATTGTCTTCTCTGCTACCACGTATGACACCCAAGTCTCCATCCCTGAGGATATCCTTACTTACGGAGCCAACTACTATGTGCGTGTGCGTATTCTCACGGGATATATTGATGTAACCTCCACCCCGAATCTCTTCACTACTGAGGAGGTCGTTATGGTGCCGCCTGCTGTGCTTACTCCGGAGGCGAACTCCACAGAGCAAGGCGACTCGGTACTGGTATCGTGGAGCAATACACCCAACAACGGTTTCCGTCTTGAGTGGGCAAACTCCTCGTCTTTCCCTAACCGCGGCAAGAAAGTCAAATCGGTGGATATGGGCAACTATCAATGCCGCATCGGCGGTCTCACCCAAGGCACATGGTACCTGCGTGTGGCTACTATCCGCATCGACAACACATGGACAGACTACAGCGATGTCGTTTCTTTCAACTATGAGCCGGGTACTGGAGTGGACGAGGTGCATATCGACCTCTCCTCTTCACCATGCTACGACCTGCAAGGGCGATTGGTAGGAGAACCCCAATCGGGGCATATCTATATCCAAAATGGCAAACTAATATACCAACAATAAATTTAACCAATTAAAAACAAACAACTTATGAAAAGACTTTGTACAATGATGGCGGCTGTCTTGGTGGCTGCAATGTCATTCGCCGATGTTCAGTACGAACTCAACGGCGGCTGGACCAACGACGATGGTTGGCAAAATAAGCAAGACATGTATTCGGGGTTGAATACTCTGTGGAATACATATGCCAAAATTCCGACTGACTATGGGTATTACACATGGACTTCGTTAGATTCTTGCAAAGGCGATGTCGCAAAGGGTATTCCTACGGCATGTTATATTGATGTGGCGAAGAATCCGGAAAAGGCTAACTACCTTATGACGGGTGATTTCTTCGCTAAAGATGCTGTAACAAAAGCAAAGTTTGGTTGGCTTGTGGACTATCTGCAGTATGTATGTACGCTTCAAAAAGTAACGGCTGACCTTTTAACGGAAGCTAACTCTGCTTTCCTCCGCTACAACTTGCAAGCATTCTTCCTTAATACCCAACGCACTTCTTGGCCTGTTTCGGCTAACTACGAGGCGTATGGCAATATCGACTATTTCCAAGCCTATTGGAGACACGGCTTTGCCAACCCCACCAAGGTAGAGGGCGAGTATATCCTCCAAGCACCTTACAAAGAAACCACCGACGAAGCCACGGGGGCTATCGTTAAATGGACTTTTGATGGCTGGTATGCGGACAAGGACTTCAAAGGTAATAAAGTCCTGAAAATTGACGCCAATACTACGGGTACCCTCTATGCAAAATGGGTAGAGTACATTCCTACTATTGCAGAGGTTAGTGCTATGACTGACGGAACTTCTACCAAAATCAAGGCTACTACCACGTTCTTCGATGGCGTAGAAGCGTATCTTCAAGACGCTACCGCCGGTATGCGTGTCATTTTCCCCGCTGATACCAAGTTAGCGGAGAACACCCTGTATGTTGTCAAGGGAACCAAAGGAACCGAGAATGGGGCTCCTGTACTTACTGTTACCGAGATTGAGTCGCAAGAGGCTGCTTCTGCTATTGTGCCTATCGTGGCAGACCAAGTTCGTTTCTTGCCCGACTATGTAGGTATGCTCATCAAATTGGAGGGTAAACGTGTTGCCGGTTATTCTGCAGATGGCGACCCGCTCTTCCGTGACGACTTCGATACGATTCCTACTTTCAAATTGCCTGTTGACCAAAATACGTTCACTATCCGCCGCAAAACGGATGTCACTGGTGTGGTAGAGCGTATGGCTCCCTATGTGGCTGGCACCGACTCTTTGAGTGGCCTCCGTATCCGCGCCTTTATGAAGAATGTAACCCCTTCTGCTCCTGCAGGCCGCGACAAACACGAGTACGAGACATTGAACACCAATGGTGGTGAGTACACACTCGTTAACGATTGGATGTTCTCGGTACAAGAGGACAACTTCAACTCCAACAAACCTAACGACATCGCCTCGGGTAGCCGTGCTGTAGTTCTCCACAATGGCTTCTTGTACTTCCCGAACCGCGATGCTAACCAACCTTCTTATGTTAACTTCAAGAAAGTCAATGTGGCTGATGGCGATATGTTCGATGCTATTCCTGCCGCTGATTATCTGTTCCGCGCACGTGGAATCGCAGGCCGCGACTTCGTCTTCGGTCCTGCCAACGACCTCAAGAAGGACAACGCAGATCACGTATTGGCTGCCAACCTCATCACAAGTGCCAAAGGCGAGTACCAAGTTTGGGTAATGGACGACATTGACAATGGCAAGGGCTACCTCCTCATCAACGACACCACACTCAACGATGATTATTCTACGAACGCCACTATCCGTTTTGATGCGTTTGGCGTCTATGGTGATGTTACCAAGGACGCTACTGTCATGGCTGCCAGTGCTTCCACTTCGGATGTGTACTACTGGCAAATCAAAGATGGTAAGTGGGATGGTAAGCACGAGTGGATTCCTACAGAGGGTGGCTACAATTTCAGTTATGCTCCTCAAATCTTCCCGATTGAGAACGATATGTTCTATGTGGATGGCTTCAACAACTATCCTATCCTCTTCAATACGGACGGTGAGGCACTTGACTTCTTCGATATGGAAGATGAGATTTGCAAGGGATTGGTTACCAACCGCAACGGCAAGGCGCGTGCTACCGGTCATAACGGTTTGGCTGAGTTCGAGTTGGATGGCGAATACTTCCTTCTCATCGCAGGAAACAATACCGCAGGAAACCCTGCTTCTACATTCGTTCTCTACAAGTGTAAAGACGGGAACCGTACCTTCAACGAAATGACCCAGATGTGGGAGTTCCCCTACGACGGTATGGGTGGTGTCAGCAACGATGTGCGTACCGCTGTGCCGTATGTGCAAATCGTGGACGAACACACCGCCAAGTTGTGCGTTTACACCAACAACAACGGCTACGGCGTTTACACCTTCACAGCCAAGGCTGGCACGGGCGTTGAGAACACCAAAGTTGAGACTGTTGGTGCCGACAAGCAGATGATTGACGGACAACTCTATATCATCCGCAATGGCGTTCGCTATTCCGTTATGGGTAGCGTAGTGAAATAAACCAATTTTAGTTCGTTACGTTATCGAGTCTTTATCGGGTTATTAACGGGTTGTTATCGGGTTATTAACGGGTTGTTCCCGTGAGCATACCGATACCCTCACCATAGATTAACCGATGTACAAAACTTGAAACAATGAAGCGAATACTGCATCTATTCACCCTCACCCTGTTACTTCTGCCCTTATCCCTAAGGGCGGAGGTAACGTTGGGTGGTAGTGCTTATACCGTAGATACCCTGACCCGCTATATGGTGGGTCCGGGTACTTACTATACCCAAGTGCGTCTCTTCCTGAGTGACGGCGGAGGCAGCAGACGCGACGTTTATATCCTCCAAGTGGACCGGCGCAATCCCTATGTGTCTGTCCATACCGTCCTTGCCAACGACTCTATTGAGAAGGGAGAAGAACCCTCCCACATGGCGCAGCGTAAGTCCCAAGCGGGGCAACGTTATTTTGCCGGTACCAATGGCGACTGGTGGTCCACCGACCGACCTGGCGTACCCGAAGGTGCCTTCGTTACCGAAAACACTATTGCCATCACGCCCCAGAACGGGCGTGCCACCTTGGCTATGTGCGCTATTGACCAAAACGATAGCCTCTACTACGGACACGATTTCTTCACCGATGTCTGGCTTGAAACTGACAACAACTCAGTCCGTTGCTCACATGTCAATGACATTCGCTATGAGAACGAACTGGTCCTGTATAACTCCTACAACGGCACTTGCACTCACACCGACAATAGTGGTACCGAGGTGCTATGCCGTATCCTCCCTGGCTCCGCTTGGGGTACCAATACCACCCTTCAAGCCGAAGTGGTGCGTATCGAATCAGCCAAAGGCAATATGCATATCGAGGACGGTTGCTTCGTCCTCTCTGCCCGTGACGATATGCAGCAGCATCTCAAAGCCCTCACCGAGGGACAGCAAATACGCCTGCGGATAGCCACTTCTATCAATGGCACCTATGCCGACTTCAAGGCTGCCCTTGGCGGGCAGGACCGCACCTTCATGCTGGTCAATGGCGTAGTGGACAACAACTGGGACGAACGTCATCCCCGAACGGGACTCGGATTCTCCGTTACGGGTGATACTATCATACATTGTGTGGTTGATGGGCGTGGCAAGTCCATCGGTGCCACTACGGGCGAATTGGCGGAAATCATGCAGTTCTTTGGTGCCTACAATGCCATGAATATGGAGGGCGGTGGCTCCAGTACTATGTACCTGGCCTCGCACGGAGTGATGAATGTCCCCTCCGACGGACACGAGCGTGCCGAGTCCCAAGGTATATTTGCTGTCAGCAGTGCCCCTGATGATGAGGTGGTTGCCAAGATAGCGGTCTACGAACCCTCTGTATCTATGCCCCGATATGGTATGTTGCGCCCTCGTTTCTTGGGCTACAACCAATACGATATGCTCCTCAACACTGACCAACAGGGTGTTACCCTTTCATGTGACCCCGCTGTCGGATACATTGATGCCGAAGGGCGTTTTGTCTGCCAAGGCTCTGGTGACCTTGTAGCCTCGTTGGGCAATATCCGCACAACGTTGCATATCACTATGGTGGCAGACGCTCCTATTGCTGTTCGTCTTGACTCAGTCCTTGTCTCCGACGAGACGCAGTACCCCATTGAGGTGGACGGTATCATCGGAAACAACTCCATTACGCTCCAACCCGAAGCCCTCACATGGACAGTGGCTGACCCCGCTGTTGCGGTAGTCTCCGGGCGCGGTATCCTTACGGGTCTTGCAAATGGCTACACCGCTGTGGTTGGGCAACTCGGTGAGTTCGCCGACACCATCCTTGTACATGTGCAGAACGTGGACGCCAAACCCTGTCATTGGGTGCTTGGCATGCAGGATATGACCCTCAAGCCTTCTTCCTCTGCGTGGAAAGCGCAGATGGTGGACACTATGGATGCGCAAATCCTATCGTTGAACTATACGGGTGGACGACAGGCAAACATCAAGTTCCTTGCCGACCGACTCATTTACTCTGACCCCGACTATCTCGAACTCCGCTTCACGCCGCAAGATAACTTAATCCAATCGGTTACTATTGGTGTCCGTGCCAATGGCAGCACCAAGACCTTGCTTCATAGCACCACAGACCTGCAAGCAGGGCTAATCAACCGTTTGGTGGTTGATCTCGACAGCATCTTTCGCGCAGATGCCCTTGCTTCCGAACAAGAGTGGCGCGACAACGACCAGGCCATCTATCCCGTCCGTCTTGAGTTCGCTACGCTTGCTTTCAGCAAAGATGCTGCCAAGCAGCAGTATCGTATTCCCATTGATGGTTGGTATCTCCATTTTGGAGAAGTGGCACCATTGCCTTCAGGTGCAGTTCCTGTCTCGGCGGATACTGCTATGACCGATGTCTGCAAGGTGTGTACCGCCGGGGGCATCCTTATTCGTAAAGGCAATAGATGGTTTGATATATTGGGACGCCCTGTAGAAGAAGTTAATAGTATTATAAAGTATTGATACGTATGAAGAAAAATCTACTCATTGCATTCTCTCTGCTGTTTATCCCCGCTCTTCTGTGTGCACAATCCACTATCACGTTGAGCGGCGTGCCCCATACCATAGATACGTTGGAGACTTTCCAATGTGGTCCTGGCAGTCAGTACATCTCAGTCCGTATGCACCGTGTCAGTGACGGTGGCGGACGCTTGGACGCTTTCCTTATGAAAGTGGATGCCAACAACCCCTATATATCATTCGAAGAGGTCATGGGCGGCGACAAACTCGTGGGTACCGAGGCGGTATCCGCCATGGGCGCCCGCAAAAACAAGGAGTCCGACAAGCGTATCTTCTTTGGCGGAACCAATGGCGACTTCTTCTCCACCAAAGGCGATGTAGGACTGCCTATTGGCTTTGCTATTATCAACAATGAGTTTGCCCGTGTCCCTGACAACCGTGGAGACCGTCGTCTGGGTGCTATCAACGAGCAGATGCGTGGTGCTATAGGCAGTGTAGGCGCATTTTCGGGACAAGTCATCTATGGCACAGACACGATGAAGTTGCACCATATCAATTACAACAGAGGCGATGACCAATTGGTTCTGTTCAACCGCCACCATGGTCCCTCTACCAATACCAACGAATATGGCACGGAACTCCTTCTCGCTCTCGCCGAGGGAGACGCTTGGCATACCAACTGTACCGTACACGCTGTAGTACTTGCCAAAGAGCAAGACAAAGGTAATATGACGATTCCCGATGGGCAGACAGTGCTCTCTGCACATGGCACCATGGCAGAGCACCTCAATGCCGTCAATATAGGTGATACACTTACTGTCAAACTCACGTTTAAGATTGATGGCGTTAAGCAGAACATCAGCCAGTGTATAGCGGGTGACAACTACGCCCTCATTGTGGACAACGGGAAAGTGGTAGAATCCAATTTCTGGAACGAACTGCACCCGCGTACAGCCTTCGGGCAGTCTGTAACAGGCGATACCATCATCTTCTGTGTGGTGGACGGACGTCATCTCTCTATTGGCTGCAACACGCAAGCACTTGGCGGTATCATGCATTACTTTGGTGCCTACAAGGCTCTCAACTGGGACGGCGGAGGTAGCAGCCATCTTTGGCTCAACAATGTCGGACTTATGAATGCAGGTTGCGAATCTACAGAGCGTGCCGTTGCCAATGGTATGTTCGCCGTAGCAAACCTGCCCGAAGTGGACAATACTATATCGCTCCTGCAAGGCTATTCTACAGAACTGCGACTTCCTGAGTATGGTGTACACAAGCCCAAAGTGCTGGGCTACAACAAGTATGGTGTGCTTCTCAATCCCGATGTACAGGGTGTTACACTCTCATGCGACCCCGCAGTGGGCTACATCAATAGCGATAGTGCTTTTGTCTGCTTGGGTGAGGGCGAATTGCGTATGCAGCAGGGCAATGCCACGGGTGTGGTTCGTATCCGCATAGTCCCCAATACAGACATCCGCATGCGACTTGACACCGCCGTTATCTACGACCACTCCGACTATCCTGTGGAAGTTATCTCCACCATAGGCAAGAACGATATCCTTATTCAGCCGTCTGCGCTTACATGGGCGGTGGCAGACCCGACTATAGCCGCTATCACGGAAGATGGCATCCTCAATGGTCTCAGAGATGGCATCACCGAGGTCTATGGTACCCTCGACGGACATATAGACACTCTTGCGGTTCGTGTAGCGATACCTGCTGCTAACCCCTTGCATTTTGACGACTTTGTGCAGGGCTACTCCTCGCGTTGGACATTGAAAGCGTCCAATACAAAGTGGAACGCTGCCATAACACCGGATGCAGAAGGCAAGGCTGTTCTCTCTATGGATTATACGGCGGGGCGCAATGCCAACATACGTCTTGCCTCCGGACAACCTCTCTTCTCCGCGCCTAATGATTTCCGTTTCTGCTTCACTCCTCAGGGCGACCTTATCAAGTCGGTGTCTGTCGGTCTGCGTGCCAACAATGCAAGTCGCAACACCATCTACTCCGTTGAGAACATTACTCCTGACACACCTATGACCATCAATATCCCGTTGGATAGCCTGTTCGGTGTGAAGAAAGACCTCTCGATTTACCCTGTAACTGTTGAGTTCATTACATTCTATCTCAATGCCGATGCGGAGAAGAAAAAATACAACATTCCTGTTGATGGCATCTATCTTACGTACAATGGTACATCGGAATCTGCGGTGGAGAATACCACTGCACATAGGAATGTCAAAACCACCAAGTTCATACAAGACGGGCAACTCTATGTCATCCGCAACGGACAAATATACAATATCTTAGGAACCAAAGTAAATCAAGTCATACTATGAAACGTATCTTTACTCTTTTTGCCTGCACGGCTCTCTGTATCTTTGCCAATGCCGACATCCGTGTTGTCAGCAATACCACACTTGGCAAGGGCTACTACCCCCGCTTTGCAGACGACCAAACCATCACTTGCTTTGCCGAGGAGAATGCAGGCTATGATGCTGTCATCTCTGATGAAGTCCTGCGCGTGGACAACGAGGACCTTACCCTCAACCTCTACCGCAACGGTGTCAAGACCGTCCTCACCCCTCATGGCACCGATGTCAACTATATTTGGGCATCACTTTCGCCCAACAAGCAGTATATCATGTTCAATACCATGCGTGGTACCGCTGTCTGCGACCTACGCGGGCGTGAGATTATCAACTTCGGTAAGGGCTTGGATGCCCCCGTATGGTATGGCAACGACTACATCGTAGGTATGAACGACTGCTCCGACAGCCACCAATATACGGCATCGTCTATCGTCATTGCCTCCATAGATGGCACCATACGCCAGACACTCACCGACCCCGCAGAACTCGGTATGTACCCTGCAGTGGACGCTGTATCAGGGCGTATTGCCTACAACACCCTCGATGGTGACATCCGTATGCTCCAACTCAACCTCACCGAGCAACCCGTCCGCCGTCAAGCACCTGCACTCAAGACACTACGCGACTCACGCTCCAAGATGTTTGCTGCGCAGCGTCGTCGCGCGGCAACAGATGCCAAGCCTTCCGATTTCCGTATCTACATCAACCCGGGGCACGGCGGATACACCAGCGACGACCGCAATATAGTTATCTATCCTTTTGCACAGGGTGATACCCTTGGTTTCTATGAGAGTACTTCCAACCTCCACAAAGGTCTCAAACTTGATACCATGCTCCGTGAACTCGGATTCCAAACCAAGATGTCGCGTGTACTCAACCGCGAGATTGACGACCGCGAACTCTCGGCTATCGTAGAGGAAGCCAATGCATGGAACTCCGACTATATGCTCTCCATCCACTCCAATGCGGGCGGACCGTCCAACTATGTCCTCATGCTCTATGCTGGTATCGACCTTGATGACACGCAGCAGACGTATCCTACACCCACTCCCTGTTCCGATGAGAGCCGCGAAATATCTACCCTTATAGGCAACTATTTCTGTGAGAACGGCATCACTACTTGGACATCTTCTGTGCCTCGTATCGCCGGTGACAAGACTTTCGCCCGCACCGCCATGGGCTGGAGCAACGGTTATGGTGTCCTCCGCGGTCTCCGCGTACCGGGTGTTATCTCCGAGGGCTGTATGCATGACTACCACCCCGAGACCTATCGTCTCATGAATATGGACTACAAGTACAAGGAGTCTTTCTATTTCCGCAAGGTCTTCCTCGAGTATTTCTGCCATACAGGTATGCCCACGGGTGCTATCGGCGGTCAGGTGCGCGATGCATTCAACAAGATGCTCTTCCCCGCTATCACCAAGATTCGCGGCTCCCGCGACGAACTCCTGCCCATCGACCGTGCTACGGTTGACTTGCTCAAGGATGGTAAGAAAATTGCTTCTTATACCACCGACACCCTCTACAATGGTGTGTTCTTCTTCTGGGACTTGGAGCCGGGCGAATATACCCTCCACGCCGATGTGGACCACTACTACACCATGGACACTACCATCACAGTCGTGGCTAACAATATCGTTTACCAAGATATGATGCTCCAGATGCGCCGTGAGACACGTCCCGAGGTCACTTCCTACAGCCCCAATGTTGCCATTACCGACAGTGTCAATGTGGCTGAACCTATCATCCTCAATTTCAATTGGGATATGTGGGAAGAGCCTACTCGCAAGGCATTCTCTATCTCGCCCGCTGTTGAGGGGACCCTCACTTTCGAGAACTCGCAGCGCACCCTCCGTTTCACCCCCAAGACTGTCTATGCGCCCAACACCGAGTACACAGTTACCCTTGCCAAGACGGCGGCGCATCCCGATACCAACTACCCCAACACTCTCGCCGAGGACTTCACTTTCCGTTTCCGTACCAAGAACCGTCCTTGCCTGAGCGTCATGCAGACCTATCCCGCAGAGGGCGAAACGGGCATAGACCTCAAGCCGTCTATCTTCATGCTCTTCGATGAGAAACTGCACTCGGCATCTAATTACAAACTTTTCTCCATTGCCAACGATAGCAGTGCTGTCTTTGTACCTGCTTCCCGCAACTTCAAGAAGAACACCGTGGATGCTCCCTATGGCTCTGTGAAAATTGATGTTACCACCGAGTTGCAGCCCAATACGCAATACAAAGTGGTAGTCGAACCTACTGTCAAGGATACCGACAATATCATACTCTCCACTCCCTTTGTCTTGAATTTCACTACCGGTAGCGGAGCCGTAGCGGACAAGGAGGGTGAACTCATCATGTCCCTCGATGATGTAGCCTTCTCCGTAGAGCCTGATAAGACGACGGCACTCCAAGACAAGACGATTCGCACCGGTGGTTCTACCAAACGCACCGAGGGTACAGGTTCCAACGATATTATCTATACGTTTGACCCCGACGAACCCGATGCGCAACTATTCCTCAAGCCGCTTGACCTTACGCATATATTCACTTCGCGCGACAAATTGGTCATAGATATCTATGGTGATTTTACCATGAACGATGTCTATGCCGAGTTCTCCACTGCGGGCGATATCCATACCTACAAACTCTGCAACCTCGACTTCATAGGTTGGAAGACTGTCACGCTTGATTTGAGCCAAACCGACCTCCCCGTGGGTGTGGACTTCCAGTTCACCGGCTTGAGTATCGTACGTACCTCCGTGCAGCCAATCCTTTGCAACACAGGCGAAATCTTCCTCGACCGTCTCGCTATTGTCAAAGGGCAGAACACGGCAATAGACATCGTTCCCACAGAGACAGCCGAGACACCTGCCTACGACTTGCTCGGACGGCCTGCTGACAAAGCACAAACCGACCAAATCCTCATCCTTAATGGCAAAAAGCAATTGCAAAGATAACGGAAATAATACCTTGAGCCCCTCCTTTGGAGAGGTTGGGGAGGTTTATGGATAAACAATTAATCTTTATATTAACTCTTAAAAAACAAACATTATGAAGAAAATCTTTAGTTTCTTTGTTGCCCTTATGGCAACGATGATGTTGTTTGCGCAAGATGCCTATAAGGTTACATGGGTAACCAATGGCGTTGAGATGCCTACAGCACCGACATCAAACGAAGACTTATGGAAAGCATTTATGCCTGCATATAATGCTTACTATGGTCTTTCTCGTGGAGAGCAACCCATTACAGCCGTTGCTACTTTTGCAAGCGCAAAGATGCAAGAGTTCATGACGGATGAGAATTCTGATTGGAAATGGTTGGGAGATTATATTCTCGCAGTAGTAAAGGCTGCAAACTTTAACAACGGGGATTTAACTTCTGAGGTGCTTTGGCGTTTCAATGTACAAGCATTCTTCAATTGCAAAGAGGCTGCATCATCCACTTGGAATGGCAATCCTGATTTCACAGAGGCTGGTAAATTTGACAAGTGGATTGGTGCTTGGAAAAAAGCAAATGCTCTTCCTGAGACTATGACAGCATCTGACCCTATGCCTATTTTGGAGCGTGAGGGCTATACTTTCATTGGTTGGTTTGACAATGAGGCTTGCACAGGTTCTGCTATTCAGAAAGTAACAAAAGATATTACTCTCTATGCTGGTTGGGAACGTACCGTTTACAACGTAACATTCGTGGCTCCATTTGCATATCCTAATGATATGTATGTAGATGATGTATATGAGTTGGCTTATGCTCTTCAGAAGGACTACAATGCAGCATATAATACCTCTAAGGCTTGGGCTAAAATGGAAGATGGACAAGTATATTTCCATATCGGTGAAGAATGGAAATTGCCCGCTGAAGCCCAAGGACAGGGCGCAGATGTTGCCAACTTCATTCAAGCAGTAACTTACAATACTACCGACAACCTTAAGAAAATTGTTGAAGCAGAGAATAGCAAGTGGGCTTGGCTTAAACCTGCAATTGAGGCTTCTCGCACTGCTTCTGAAATGACTGGAGATATCAGTGAAGGACTTTACCGTAAAGAGATTTCCGGTATGTTCTTGGCTTCTCCTATTCATACGGGTTGGCCCAAGAGCAGTGATTGGACGAAATATAATGCTGATTCTATTGCTAAAGCATGGGGCGGTGTGGTTTCTCTACCTGATACTATAGAAGAGGATTACACTCTGCCTGTTATGTATCGTGAGAACTACGAGTTTAAGGGTTGGTATTGGAGCGAGGATTTCTCTGGAGACGAGGTAAAAGTAGTTCCTGTTAAATCCAATGGCACGCTTTATGCCAAGTTTGAGGCTACGGACAAAGCACTTCTTGGTATCGCTCTTGATAAGAAAGATACAGTAGAGTTGCAAATGCCTAACACCGACCAACTGACGGTTATCTACACTCCGGAAACGGCTGTTAATAAGAAAGTAGTTTGGTCTTCTTCCGACGAGAACGTATTGGTTGTTGACCAAAATGGTCTGGTGACACCGATGGCTCCCGGTAAAGCAACGATTAAGGTGGTATCTGACGAAAGCAAACTGGAGGCTTCTGTTGTTTACAACATCACTGCAGCCCCGGGTGCTGTCACAGGTGTTACGCTTGACCAAACAAAGGTTACTTTGGATATGGGTAAGACCATCCAACTTGTTGCTACTATTGCACCTGACACGGCTATTAACAAGAAAGTGATTTGGACTTCTGACGGCAAGGCTGCTTCTGTAGATGAGAATGGTCTTGTTAAGGCTGATACTATAGGTACTGCTACTATTACTGTTACTACTGAGGATGGTGGCTACACTGCTACTTGCGTGGTTACCGTTCCTGAGCCTCTTGATGACATCGTTGTAGAGAAACTTTGGGAGGTTGCTATTCCTTCTACTGTGGCAAACATTGGTGATGTACGTAATGGTATGGGTTGGAATGGCAAATTCTATCTAACAGATAAGAAACAAAACAAGATTCGTGTGTTCTCTCAAGCAGGTGAAGATGCTGACGCTGCTATTCCTATGGCAGAAGGTGCTAATCTGGGTACAGGTATTGCTATTGATGACGCAGGAAACATTATCGTAAATGCAAACTTCCCGAGCGCAGATACTTGTGTTTATATTGTGAAGAATGGCGAAACCAAGATGACGAAGATAGACTTTGCTTCTATGGGTGGACGTTGTGACCATATTACTGCCTTTGGGGATGTGTTCTCAGAAGAAGGAGGATTAGTATTCTTCTATGCTCAAAACAAGGGACCTCAATATGTAAAGATATCCAAAGGTGAATTTGTGAAGAAAGATACCATAAAGGGAACATTTACTCATAGTTCACAAGGACAAGCCCAAATTATTTATGGAACAGAAACAGAGTGTATTGCAAGTCAACGTGGTTCATTTGAGCATATGGTTGACGGAATACTTGTTCCTCATGATGCGAAGAATATCGTTCTCAATGATGTGGGAGGTGCCGTTATGAATATCGGGGGCGAGAATGTTTGGGCCTATAAAGTCGGAAATAATGGTGGTAAGGCCCATAGTTCAGAGTTCTCTATCCGCAATGTGACGACTCATCGTTTTGTGGCAGATAAGAATGGAGAAACCGTTCAATATGTTATTGACAACAAGCAAGATGCCTCGGGTAATTCTTGTGGTATTTTTGCTAAGGCTGAAAAGATAAATGAGTATGCATACTATTTGAATGTATTCTCTTCTCCTAAGGGTGCCGCTGTTTACAAGGTGTACAAGAACGTGCCTGTTGAGAGCATTGCACTTGACAAGACGGCTGAGGCCGTTAAGGCTGGCGACAAACTCCAACTCACGGCTACTATCACTCCTGCTTATGCTACCGTTCAAGACGTAGAGTGGAGCACATCTGATTCGGCTATTGCTATTGTTGACCAAAACGGTCTCGTACAGGCTATTGCAGCAGGTGAGGCTACTATCACTGCTACTACTACCGATGGCAGCAAACTCTCGGCTACTTGCGCACTCACCGTTAAGGCGGTTCTCTACAAGAAGGCTACTTCGGTAGAGCAACTCATTGCCGGCAAGAAGATGCTCATCGTCAACGGCGACTCTATCACGATGGCGGAAGCACGCACCAACAACTTCGGTTCTGTGGCTGTCACTCCTAATGAAGACGGCGTGATTGACAACGTACCCGCTGAGGCTACGGTCATCACATTGGAGAAAGACTCGGTATTCTCGTTCGCAATTGATGGCGGCTATATCACCGCGGGTACCTCAAAGTCTAACAATCTGAAAGTTGATAAGGAGCGTACATCACTCACAGGTTGGGATATTACGATTGCCGAGAACGGTGCGGCGGGTATCGTATGCCATGACCCCGAATCGGAACGTAATACTATCCGTTTCAATAAGAACAATGGCAATCCTATCTTCTCTGCTTACAAGGCAGAAAACAAGATGGAAGATGTTGCTATCTACATTGAGTTTGAGCCTGTTACCTACAACGTAACTGTGCCTGCTGGAACGAATACGTGCTACATCGTAGGTGCTATGACCGACTCATGGACGCAGTTCGTGGAGATGGAAATGGTGGACGCTACCCACTACACCATCACGCTTGACAATGCTGCCAAGACAGACGAGTACAAATACACTTGCGGTCCTGACTGGAAGTATGTAGAGAAGAACGCTGACGGCTCCGAGCGCGGCAATCGTACTTGGGCTGAGCAGGATGTAGTAGAGGCTTGGGCTGAAATCTACAATGCAGTAGAGGACATTCGCATTGATGCTAACACCATCGAGAAAGTCATCATCGACGGTAACCTCTACATCATCCGTGGCGGCAAGATGTACAACGCCAACGGTGCCGTAGTCCGCTAACATCCCGTAACATCGCCATAGTCGTGTATTCTGCCGACTATGGTGATGTACATCAAACCTAAAAGAGGCTGTCTGACACCTGCAGATAGCCTCTTTTTATATGTGGATTTCTTGTTCGGACGGATTGGATTATCTGCCTATCATATTTCTTTTTATTGCACTTTTCTGCAAGGTTCTACACCACAAATGCACGAAATCTTGTGGACATATATGCATGGAAAACAGAAACTATTTTGTTGATTATTAGTGTGGTAATGTGCTTTTAATGAGCAACTGATTAACCGTTTGTCCTGTTGTTAAGTCGAAACAACAAATAGGTGCTTGAGCGAGGTTGTTGAATTTACTGCCCTGCGCATCAACAGAATAATTTGCATATTAAATAGAAAAGTTGTACCTTTGTGGGCTTGTTTTACACATTTAACAACGAAAGAAAATACGATTGTTATGAATAAATATCGATTTAGTGCGTTTTTGACACTGCTTCTGCTCGCCACGGGGCTTGCTTTTGCGCAAATAGACCATCTTGAAATAGGTCTCCAGGGTGGGGCAGGAACGTATGTTTGCAATTCTGGCGTTGGCGGTGCTACTACTGTCAAACGCACTTCCCTCGGCTGTCAAGACGTTGAGGGAGAGGCACCGAAGTCCGGATCCTTTCCCATTATGGACCAATACGGAGCATTTGTACGCTATCGATTTGACAATCATTGGAATGTAGTAGTAGAAGCAACACGGCAACGGTTACATTTTATGGAGACACACGACAGAAATGGAATCTCTACTGAGAAGCGCTACTATAATGCGGCGTGGCATATAGATGCATTAGCGGAACACAATATCTTGAGTTACGGGCATACAGACAACTGGGGGGCGGAATTGGAATACTACAAAGCAACCCCATTTGTTATGATAGGCGTGGGGATGACTGTGTTTAACGAAAATGCAATTTGGCGAGACAAGTCTCAAGACAAGGAGAATCAGCGTATCAATATCAAGCAAGAATATCCAACACTCTTGAACCAACCTCACAAATTAGGCATGTATATCCCTGTAGGATTGGGCGTAAAATGGCGTGTGATGTCTTGTCTACAGTTGCAAGCCTCTATGAAGTACCACTTGTATATCTTAAACGGAAATATAGAGGGTGGCACACCTACATTGCCTTTCGACCAGATGGAAACCGAATTCTTCAAGAACCACAACGCCCTGTTCTCGCTGGGTATCGTGTATAATTTCAGTCAAGCGGAGCATCATACCGGACACCGCGCCATCAAGTGGGAAGATTGATACAATCGCAGCAAGACCATATAGCAAAGAAAGGGCTGCTGTCACTGATGCTCTTGTTGCCCGTTTGTGTATGGGCAGACACCCGGATGTACCATTGCGACTTTGGCATACAGGCGGGAATGAGTTATTATGTGGGTGACGCCACGCGCCATATCTTCATGAACCCCTTGGAAACTTTCGGCGGACAATTCCGCTACAAGTTCGACCAACGTTGGGCACTGCAAGCCAAGGCGCAACGCCAGCGCATCACCTTCCGCGAGCAGGCTACAGAAGGTTCGCTCTACTACAACCCCATGTGGCACGTGGACGTAACGGGCGAGTTCAATTTCTTCCGCTTCGGAGAACGCGGTTATGATATGCGAGTGAAGCCCATCACCCCCTATATATTCATAGGCATCGGCGCAAGTATATACAATGGGCAGGCGACCAAAGGCGATGACAACGTATATCCTCTGCTTATTGGCAGTGGGAACAAACCAAAGTTCGGTGTATATATTCCTCTTGGCATCGGCATGAAGTGGAAGTTTGCCGACCGCTGGCAACTGCAGGTGGCATGGCAGCACCAGATATACTTCAGGGACAACATCGAGGGAATATCGAGCCTCGACGGACGCCAAAACCCAAATGTCGGTGGGCGATACGGAATGAACGGAACCAACATTTTGAACAACGATTTGACCTCCACTCTGACGCTTGGCATAGTTTTTGAGTTTGCCAAAGAGAAGAAGGTTTGTAATGTATGTAGATAAAAACGGCATAGAGACTATGGGCTACAAGCAACAAATACAACCGGATAGGATACCTCGCCACATCGCCATCATCATGGATGGCAATGGTCGTTGGGCGAAGCGTCAGGGCTTGGCGCGTATGTTCGGGCACCGCAAAGGCGTGGAGACCGTCCACGAGATTACCGAAGCCGCTGCCGAACTCGGCATCGAGTACCTCACCGTCTATGCCTTCTCCACCGAGAACTGGAACCGCCCCAAAGAGGAGGTGGACGCCCTCATGTCGCTGCTTGTGGACACCATCGTCAAGGAGACCCCCACGCTGATGAAGAACAACGTACGGTTGCTCACCATCGGCGACCTCGACCGCCTGCCCGCTGAGGCACGCCGCAAGTTCAACGAGTGCATGCAGCAGACATCCGTCAATACGGGACTCCGGCTCGTGGTCGCACTCAGTTACAGCAGCCGTTGGGAAATCATCCGTGCCGTCCGCGACATCGCCGCCGAGGTCAAGAGCGGCACTATGCGCCTTGAGGACATCAACGAGCAGACCGTCTCTGCCCACCTCACCACCGCCGACATGCCCGACCCCGACCTCCTCATTCGCACCAGCGGCGAACTGAGAATCAGCAACTTCCTGCTCTGGCAACTGGCATACTCCGAGTTGTATTTCACCTCGTGCCTGTGGCCGGAGTTTAACGCCGAAGAGTTTTACCGCGCCATCGTGGACTACCAGCACCGCGAACGCAGATTTGGAATGACCAGTGAACAGATACATTAACCTCATATTGCTCGCCCTGCTCTGCGCCCTGCCCCTTGCCGCGCAGACCGACACCGCTGCCGACACCACGGCAGCCGCCACACCGTCCATCGAATACACCATGCAGCGCAAGACCTACGAAATTGCAGGCATTAGCGTCACAGGTGCCGACAGTTACGAGGACTTCGTGCTCATCGGCTTCTCGGGATTGGCAGTGGGCGACAAAATCGAAATCCCGGGCGACCAAATCACCAAGTCCCTCAAACGCTTCTGGAAACAGGGACTCTTCTCCGACGTCAAAATCAAAGCCACCAAGATTGAGGGCAACAAAATCTGGCTCGAGATAGCCCTCAAGCAACGCCCCCGTATCTCCGACGTGGCATATAACGGCCTGAAAAAGAGCGAGATAGAGGACGTCGAAGTCAAAGTCGGCATACAGAAAGGCGGACAGATGACGCCCGACCTCGCCGACCGTGCGCAGAAAGTCATCTCCAAATACCTTGCCGAAAAAGGCTTCTACCACGCCGACATCAAGGTGCTTCAGTTCGAGGACCGCGACCACCCCGGCTATGTCAAGGTGGCTGTCAATGTGGACAAAAAGACGAAAACCAAAGTCGGACACATCTACATCTCCGGCAACGAGGCGCTCACCGACAACCAAATCAACCGCGCCATGAAGAAGACCAACGACAACAACATCATCAACCTCTTCCGCACCAAGAAATTCGTGGCTTCCGAGTTTGAGAACGACAAGAAGTTGGTCATCGACAAGTACAACGAAATCGGCTACCGCGACGCGCAAATCATCGCCGACAGCGTTGTCCAATCCCCCGACGACTCCACCCGTGTGGACGTCTATCTCACTATCGACGAGGGCAAGAAGTACTTCTTCCGCGACATCACATGGGTCGGCAACACCGTCTATCCCTACGAATACCTCAACGCCGTACTCGGCATCAAGCGCGGCGACACCTACAACCTCAAGGAACTCAACAAACGCCTCATCGAGGACGATGACGCCGTCTCCAAACTCTACACCGACCAGGGCTACCTCTTCTTCAACGTGGACCCCGTCGAGGTGCGCGTGGACGGCGACTCCATCGACTACGAGATGCGTATGTACGAGGGGCAACCCGCCACTATCAACCAAATCAACATCGTCGGCAACACACGCGTCTATGAGCACGTCGTCCGCCGCGAACTCTACACCAAACCCGGGCAACTCTATTCCCAGTCCGACATCATGCGCTCACTCCGCGAACTGGCACAGATGGGGCATTTCGACCAGGAGAAGTTAGTCCCCGACATCCAGCCCAACCCCGAGGACGGCACCGTGGACATCACCTACCAACTCGAAACCAAATCCTCCGACCAAATCGAGTTCTCGCTCGGATGGGGCGCAACGGGTCTGGTCGGCTCATTGGGACTCAAGTTCACCAATTTCGCCATCCAGAACCTCTTCAACCCCAAGAGTTACCGTATCGTGCCGCAGGGCGAAGGGCAGACCTTCTCTATCAATGCCCGCACCAACGGCATCTACTACACCTCCGCCTCCATCAGTTTCTTGGAACCGTGGCTCGGCGGAAAACGACCCAACTCGCTGAGTGCAAGCATCTTTTTCGCCTCGCAAACGGGCTATTCCGACCGCTACATCAAGGGCTACCAGAGCCTCTACAACAACTACGCCTCCTACTACTACAACTACTACGGCAACAACTCCTACTACCAGCAGTACCAGGAAATGGAGGCGGACAAGGGCAAGTACCTCCGCACTTTCGGCGTCAGCATAGGCTACGGCAAGCGTCTCAGTTGGCCCGACGACTATTTCTCCTTCTACGGTGAACTCAGTTACCAGATGTACATGATGAAGGACTGGCCATACCTCATCATCACCGACGGCACCAGCCACAACCTCGCCCTCAACCTCCAACTGTCGCGCTCCAGCATCGACAACCCCATCTACACCCGCCGCGGCTCCCAGTTCACGCTCGGACTCAAAATCACCCCGCCCTACTCACTCATCAAGGGCACTACCGACGCGCAGTACGCACAGATGACCACCTCCGAACGCTACCACCTCCTCGAGTACCACAAGTGGCGCTTCTCGGGCAAGGTCTTCACGCCCCTCACCGCCGACTCCAAACTCGTCCTCATGGCACGCGCCGAGTTCGGCTACCTCGGGCATTTCAACAAGAACGCCAAATCGCCCTTCGAGACCTTCTACATGGGCGGCGACGGCATGTCAAGTTACTCCAGTTACTCCACCGAATACATCTCCATGCGTGGCTACCAGTCCGGCTCTCTCACCCCCTACGATGCCACCGTCGGACGCAACATGGGTTACCTGTATAATAAGTACACCATGGAAATCCGCTACCCCATCTCCCTCGAGCAGAACGCCACCATCTGGGCGCTGGCTTTCGTCGAAGCGGGTAACTGTTTCGCCGACATCAAGGACTACAACCCCTTCAACCTCAAGCGCTCCGCCGGCGTGGGTGTCCGCCTCTTCCTCCCGATGTTCGGACTCATGGGTATCGACTGGGGATGGGGCTTCGACCCTATCAACGGCTCCAACTCCTACGGCGGCTCGCAGTTCCATTTCGTACTCGGTCAAGAATTATAAGCCGTATGAAGAAATATCTCATAATCAGTCTCTTATCGCTCATCGGTTGGCTCCTGCCGACCACCGTCTCCGCGCAGAAATTCTCCGTGGCGTACATCGATATGCAGTATATCCTCAAGAACCTCCCCCAGTACGAAACCGCCAACGAGCAACTCGCCATGATTTCCAAACGCTGGCAGAAGGAGATTGACGCCGCCCAACAGGAGGCGCAAATCCTCACCTCCAACTACCAGACCGAACAAATCTTCCTCTCCGCCGACATGAAGACCAAGCGCGAAGACGAGATACTCAAGAAAGAACAGGAGGTACTCGAACTCAAACGCAAGTACTTCGGACCCGACGGCGAGTGGTACAAGAAGCGCGAATCACTCCTCAAACCCATTCAGGACGAGGTGTACAACGCCATACAGGAACTCGCCGGCGAAAAGCGGTACGACATCATCAAAGACCGCTCCGCCGACCCCTCACTCATCTATATGTCCTCCAAACTCGACGTCTCCGACCAAGTGCTCGAGAAACTCGGAGCCAAGTAACTTATAATCAACCGATAATAATAACAAATAAACTATACAACAATGAAGAAAATCATTCTCATGCTGGCACTGGCACTGCCCCTGCTGGCAAGCGCACAGAAACTGGGGCACATCAACTCGCAGGAGTTGCTCGCCGCCATGCCCGAACTCAAAAACATGCAAGCCAAACTCGACACGCTGGCGAACCAGTACGAACTCCAGTTCGCCAACATGCAGGAGGAATTCAATAAGAAAGTCGTTGATTTTCAGCAGAGTCAAGCCACTATGACCGACGGTGTCCGTCAGTTCCGCCAGCAGGAGTTGGCTGAGATGGAGCAGCGTATCCAACTCTTCAGCCAGACCGCACAGAAGGACCTCCAAGCCAAACAGCAGGAGTACCTCCAGCCCGTCCAGAAGAAGATGCTCGATGCTATCAAGAAGGTCGGTGCCGCACAGGGTTGCACCTATGTCTTCGACTCCATGGCTACCCTCTACATCGCCGACGATGCCCTCGACCTCATGCCACTCGTCAAGAAAGAACTCGGCATCCTCTAAGCACCTCCTCCGTATCCCATCGAGAACAACGTTATATCCCATCGGAAACCGTGTTGTATCTCCTCGGAAACCGTGTTGAATCGCATCGAGAACCGCGTAGTATCCTATAATTGTTAAAGGCGCGCTTTTCCATACCCCCACAGGAAAATTCCCGAGAGAATACCGAGAGAACTTCGAGAGAATAACGGTGGTATCATAGATGTATTTCGAGTAATTCCCGACCTTATATCGGACAATTATTAAAATACATTCACGATTTTAACCTTACTTCATCGGATTTAGGTCGGGATAAATGTGAACCTTTCAGCAAGGGATGCGCAAGGGATAAGCAAGGGATAAGCAAGGGATAAGCAAGGGATAGAATAGGGATAGGTATGGTTTGCCGAAGGCATTCCGTTAAACGCCATTAACTATTACTTATTAACTAAACACGTGGCTGACGGTTATTTAGAGACTCATTATGCCGAGTACGAGAAGCGCAAGGCAGCGTGGCTCCGCAAGCGGAGCCGCCTTCCCTCCCGCAAGCCTACGCAAGCCCCACTTTCTCGTCCCGACGACGAAGCCTTATAGATTGTGGGGGCTTGGGGGACGTGAAGCGTAAGGCAGATGTGCGTAGCACATTGAGTGCCTGCGGGGTCCCCGTAAGCCCGTGGGCGAAATGGGGTGCTCCTAGCGACAACGAAGCCCTGTGGGCTGAGTAGAACTCCTTATCGGCCCGCGTCGTCAAAGAGGTAGTAAATAGAAAATTAATGGTTAATTCGTGGCTAATTACA
>DJSG01000031.1:0-57171 GCA_002440265.1 Bacteroidales bacterium UBA6340
CATCATATACACCGTCTTGTGTCAGTGTAAACGAGACTGATTTCAACGTATCAGCAGGAGTCAGACCTTCCGTAGTAATGTTGAGTGTACCCAAAGCGACAGATGTCTTGTTGGCATACACAGTACTTTCCACGTCGCTATAATCGGCAATGGCTGAGGTTACTTTCAGCGGTTTGGCTTCTATCAGGCTGACTGTTGCTTTCCAGCCCTTGCTTTGGTACGGGTCTTTGAAATAGAAACAGCAGGACAAGTCTCCGGTAGCATCTGTAGAAGTATAAGTTTGGTTGGCAAATGTACCATGCAAGGTAGCGAGTAACTTATCCGTTGCGGGGAATTTGTAAGAGGCAGTTACTCCAGAACCGGATGTAGGGTAAGTAACGCTGGTGGTGTCAAAAACGCCATTATAGATATAGAGTTTGGCATCATAGGAATCACTATATGGCTTTACCTCGAATTCTTCAAAGTTAATAGAAACGGCATACCCCTTTTCTGCCGACTTGAAAATCGTAGTGGCAAACGAGTTGTTGGTACCGCCGGTATTCATACTTTCGGTACCTTTGTAGTCATAGAAAGTAATCGGGTTGTCCTTTTCCACCAAGACGACCTGTTTACCAAACTGGGGCATTAGCACGTCTTCGGCGTGCGCCCCGAGCGGGATGAGGGGTAGGAGACCCAACAGCCCTGCTAATAAAAAGGATTTCTTTTTCATATTTATATTTAGTTATTCTTAGTTACTCTTTGCTACTTCCTTTGTCATCCTCCGAATGCAAGATAACATCATACCCATTATTCTGTTGCATATATGCACAAAAAAGCCGCTTGACACACGTCAAACGGCACAGATAGCACTACCGACTCCCCCTGCCCCCTCAAAGAGGGGGTATCCCAATACACTACATGCCCCTCCTATGGAGGGGTTGGGGAGGTCTTGTCTTATGCTTTTTCCTCGAAAGCCGTTTGACGAACGCCATTGGCAGGTCTTCTGACTCGTTTGCTCTGCGGCGTCTTCCCATTGGAGTCGTCCTCCAACAGTGACTTGTTTGCCACAGAGTGCAATTACAACATTTGCTGTCACGACGCGAGCCGCGTCGTCTCTCATCTGTGCATTGCCTAAAAAAACTTACAGCAGCGGGACTGTCCGGGATTTGCACCCGATTCCCTTTTAATGTCTTGCGTGATAAATGCAAGCCAACCAACACGTTTATTTCATACATATCTGCCTTGCGGCAGGTTCTCCCACGGGAAAACGGTGCAAAGGTACTACAAGTTTCCGAATTGCACAAATAAAAGGACAAAGTTTCAGGGCAACCGCATCAAAATTACAATATCAATAGTATGCTTTTGAAAAAACAAGTGTAACATTTCTATGCAAAATGGTATTCGTACTTAACGACGCGGGACGCGTCGTCCCCATAAGCACAGCAAATCCATTCAGTTTGTGCCCAACTGCCCGCGGATGAGGAGAGCACCACGCTACGTCCACTGAATTGAAGAACCGCGGACGAGGGCGTCCGCGCGTCCCCGGCAATGCCATCTTATGGCAAAAAAACTAATAATGCGTTCTTACAATGCATAAACATGTGAGTATTTGATGCGGTTGCCATGTACCAACATCCATTTTCATATTTCTTTTTGCGCACATGCAAAAATTGTTGTATTTTTGCAGCGCAAAGGCTTATGTTGGGGATAGTTGGGGCGGGAATGGCTGAGTGCAACCGTGGCTGTTGCCCGTAGCAAACGGGTATCGGTTGTGTGTGTACGCAGTTGCTACCGCGACAATAACGCCCTGCACAAGGAGTCTTTGCACATATATTGTTATTAAACGGCGTTTATCAGCGCTTGTTTTGGTGGTTTGAAATCCGGAAAATTTCCTCACCCAAAACAAGAAGTGCAGTAAACGCCCATGGGTGTGTACTATGTACACCATTTTGGTGTATATCTGCATACCGGCGTGGGCGTTATTGTTTGTTCTTGTGAAAGGGTCATTTCCGGAACCTCAAACCAGAGAATGAGCAAGGATAAGGGTTCCACGCTTGTTTTTATGTATGGGTTGGTAGGAACCGCCACCCGCAAAACATCAATACAATGAACAAACGATTTATCTTGTTTGTATGTCTGCTGTGCAGTTTTCCGCTCATGGCAGACCGACTGACGGTTCAGCACAAGTACTTTGGTACTGACCGTACGGAAGACATTGCCGCTATCGGCAAGTGGGTCTTCGTGGACGACCGCGTCCAACTGCTTGACCACAACGGGTATCTGTTGGGAGAAGAGTACATGGAAAACATTATCAAAATCACTTTCTCCGAGACATCGCCTGTGCCCACCTCCATAGACGGTGCCCGGTCCGGTACGGTCATTGTCTATCCCAATCCTACGCATGAGATGCTCTGCGTGCAAGGCGTGCCTGACGACACCACCCTGCGGGTGTACTCCACTACTGGGCAGTTGCTCACCACAGCGCAAGGGACAAAGATAGATGTCAGTCACCTGCCACAAGGTACGTATCTGCTGCAATTAGGGATACAGGTAATAAGGTTTATTAAGGAATAAGACCTCCCCTAACCCCAGACCTCCCCAACCCCTCCAAAGGAGGGGCTCGACGGAAAAGGGACAGGTAAGTCGAATAAGGCTAATGGGGCTAATAAGTCTAATGAGACTAATAACAACTACAAATAACAACAAACAAATCCTCTCTATTGAGCCCTCCTGTCGGGGTCCCCGTAAGCCCGTGGGCGAAACGGGGTGCTCTCGGAGGGGTTGGGGAGGTCTAACAAATGTATAACAATTAAACAAATCCTCTCTGTTCTCCCCTCCTTTGAAGGAGGGGCCGGGGGAGGTCTAGAATTATGAAGAGATTTATTTTATTGGCGACTATGTTCGCCGTTGTATTGGGCGTGAGTGCCCAACGTCGTATGCAGGTGTGGGAAGGAAACACCTACATGCAGTTTTTCACCACCAATGTGGATAGTGTAACATTCTTGTCGTTCCCTGAGGGTATTCTGCAGGAGTGCGAAGAGATACACGATACTATCATCAAGACCATCACGGTGCGCGATACCGTTACTCTCACTGTGCGTGATACTATCACAAAGACGATAACCGTGCACGATACCATTACCCAAATCGTGAAAGATACAGTGTACATCCAGTATTGTCCCGATACCGTGTCGGATAAGCCTCTGGTCGGTGCGTTCTCGGTAAGTGCTACCAAACAGGTGCGTTTCTCTCGTGGCAATCTGCAGTACACACAAAGCACACAGACATGGTCGTTTGCCAAACACCAATACGATATGATAGGAGAAGCAAATGTAAGTGGTAGCAGTTTGGCTGACAAAATAGACTTATTTGGTTGGAGCGGTGATTTTATTAGTAGTACCCCTTGGGGAATAAGCGCTTCCACAATTTACACTGTATATCGGGGTAACTTTGTTGATTGGGGTACAAATATCGGTGATGGAAAAACATGGTACACATTGACTGATGAAGAATGGAAGTATTTACTTCACCATAATGGTGGTTGTGGTGTAGCACGTATTAATCTCAACACAGATGGTACAGAATATGTCAATGGTCTTATCCTACTTCCTGACACATGGACTTGCCCAGAGGGAATGACTTTCAATGGTGGCGTTTCCAAAACAAATAGCATACAGGCTTATGCTGATCACCAAACGTTCACTCGTGCTGATTGGCAAAAGTTAGAATCTGCGGGTGCAGTTTTCCTGCCTGCTTCTGGTCACCGTGACGGTTCTAACGTGAATGATGTGCAGGACTATAGTCTCTATTGGTCTGCAACGCCTGACGGAAGAGACCGTGCATACTTCCTGTACTTCCGCTCATCTGAGGTGTACACAGATTTTCTTCTCCTTCGCTATGTTGGACGAGCAGTCCGTCTCGTCCAAGATTTATGATTAAGTTTTCTTTTATTCTCATTATGATAATTTATAAACACATCAAATTATGAATATATCAATTTTATTAGGAGCGGGATTTTCAGTAGCCGCAGGGTTTCCCACTGCAAAACAATTATCAGAGAATATTGTGAATGCATCAAGTCTGAATTTCTGTATATACGCTGGTAATTTATGCGAACGACCAGAGTCTATTCCTTACCGTAAAGTTTTAATGAAACCTTTCGAAAACTTGTTAGCCCTCATCCATTTTTATTCGTATCTTCATTGTAACCATTTCGATTATGAGCATTTTTATGACTTTTATTGGAAAATACGGGGCATATCCGACCTTTTTGCAGGAGAAGAATTGGATATGAGGATAAAGGAAATCAATGACTTATATCAAAAATTAGTATGTTTTTATTTGGATAAAGCCGATAAAATGGCTAAACAATATACTGAATATTACGAACATTTCAATTCTTTTGTGCGAGATTCTGCACAGAGGGATATGGTTTATATCCATACCTTGAACCATGATACATTGTTGGAACAAATGTTAGACGGGCAATATAGCGACGGTTTTTCCACAACAGGTTCACTGTTTCATTGCAACGAGCATGATATTCAAATGTTTTCCGAGAGTAACTATCAAGGCAATATACTACTTTACAAGTTACATGGCAGTTTAGATAGATACCTTTATACCTACCAAAATGACTTTTCCAAACATAAATACATCAAGATTCCCCTGCAAAGTGGAATTGATATAGAGGACATAAGAAATTTGAATGATATAGATAAACCATGCTTACAATGCCTAATTCCAGATTTTTTGACAGGAGCAACGACAAAGATACGACGATATAAAGAACCTTTTTATGCGTCTATGTTTGAATGCTTTGCGAAAAATCTTCAAAATTCTGATACGATATACATTATTGGGTATGGAGGTCATGATAATGAAATCAATAAATATTTATTAACGCATGCAAGAAGTAAGCCAATCTACATTATAGACCCTTTTCCAAATAATGAGTTACAGAGATTATCCGACAAGTTAGGAACTAATTCGCGTATCATTCCTAAAACTATAAAAGAATGCGATGTTGCTTTGCTACATACCTCTTAAAGTTTCAAATACATCCCCCATATTGTATTGGATACTAAATTCTTCTTTCAAAGAGCAGCATAATTGGGAAATAAGGAGACTGTCTAACAAGTTGTATTAGGCAGTCTTTTTTATGATGCCATTTGTGATTGTAGTTTATATTAAGTTATTACTGTCTGGTAAAAGTGTTGTTACAATGGTACGCCAGATATTGATGTACTATTATCGACTTATATGTCTTCCATGTAGCTATAGAATGGCTCTAAAATGAGTGATTAAATGGAAAAATATATATCTACAGCAATCCGCAACTTGCGCTTTTTGCGTAGGAGGGCTCGCTTTTGCAAAAATACATACCAATATGCCCTTTTATGGGCATTTGGAAGGGACTTTTCTTCTTTGGGCTGTGTTTACCGGACAGCAATAATATTAAGTTATCAGCAAAAGCAACTAACTATGGGAACAAAGTCGTGCTAACATTTCTATAAAATAACGGAGCACTCGCATATAAATTAAAATGCAACTTTTGTTAAGATAGCCATTTTCGAAAAAGTGTAGGGAAAGTGGTGAAAAAATGAAGATTTTTTGGTATTGAGTGTCAGCAGGTTACAAGCCAAAAATGCAAAATGCACCATTTTGGCGAAAAAACGAAAATAAATTTGGATTTTGGACGATTTTGTATTATCTTTGTATTCGGATTAGGAGTGGTAGGCGGGTATTGAGGGGGACAGGCAACAGGGAGGGTACTTGTGCACCTCGATAAAAATGCGTAACTTTGCGGGGCGAATAGTGCCGCGAAGCGATGCAAGTAACGTAAAATAGCAACATAAAAAACAACGTAAAAGCAACATAGCAGCAACGTAAAACAACGAAACAAGACAAGATAATGACAAACGATTTTCTCAAGTTCGCCGTAGCGAACGGACTCAATTCCATGCACGTGGAGCAGACCATACAGGCGTCTGCCAACTATATCAGCCCGTCCATATTGGAAGAGCGGCAACTGAATGTCACGCAGATGGACGTGTTCTCGCGTCTGATGATGGACCGCATCATCTTCCTCGGCACCGAGGTCAACGACTACACAGCCAACGTGATTCAAGCCCAACTGCTGTACTTGGACTCGGCTGACTCGGACAAAGACATACACATATACCTCAATTCCCCCGGCGGTTCCGTATATGCGGGCTTGGGTATCTACGACACCATGCAGTTTGTGCGCTCGCGCGTAGCCACGATATGCACGGGTATGGCGGCATCCATGGGTGCGGTACTGCTCGTAGCGGGCGAGAAAGGTATGCGTGCCGCGCTGCCCCACAGCCGCGTGATGATACATCAGCCGTTGGGAGGCATACAGGGACAGGCTTCGGACATCGAGATTACCGCCAAGGAAATCCTCAAACTCAAGGACGAACTATACCAGATTATCTCCGACCATTCGGGGCAGAGCATGGAGCGTATCCGTCACGATGCCGACCGCGACTACTGGATGAAAGCCAACGAAGCCCTCGAGTATGGTATGATAGACAAAGTGTACGAGAGGAAGTAAGGGGGTGTTCTTTTAATTGCTTTTTGAGTGATTTTTGAGTTTTTTGGTTAGTAGATGCGCGACTTGAGCAAAGGAGCAATGCGGGCATTGTGACTGAGCGAAAGCCTCGCAGATACAAGCAAAAAACAAAAAGCACCAAAAAAGTGTTACAACACCCTCACATTTGTAAAATTTTAAGTTAAACGGGGAATTAATAGAACACCCCCTATAATATGGCAACAAAGAAGAAAGAACAGGCCGTCTGCTCGTTCTGCGGTCGCCCTATGCCGCAGATGTTCAAGGGCGAGGACGGGGCATATATATGTCAGGAGTGCATAGAGGCGGGGCATCAGATGATTCAGCAGATGAATCAGCACCAGACGCAGCACCCCGAAGTGGAGGGATTGGACCTGGCGCACCTGCCCAAGCCAACGGAAATCAAGGCTTTCCTCGACCAATATGTTATCGGTCAGGACGAGGCAAAGCGTTACCTCTCGGTGGCGGTGTACAACCACTACAAGCGTATCCTGCAGCCGCGCGAGGAGAACGGCGTGGAGATAGAGAAGTCCAACATCATCATGGTGGGCTCGACAGGTACGGGTAAGACACTGTTAGCCAGAACGATAGCCAAGATGTTGGCGGTGCCCTTCACGATTGTGGACGCCACCGTGCTTACCGAAGCCGGCTACGTGGGCGAGGACGTGGAGAGCCTGCTCACGCGCCTGCTGCAAGAGGCGGACTACGATGTGAAGAAAGCGGAGAAAGGCATTGTGTTCATCGACGAGATAGACAAGATAGCACGCAAGTCGGACAACCCGTCCATCACACGTGATGTGTCCGGCGAAGGCGTACAGCAGGGCTTACTCAAACTATTGGAAGGGTCGATGGTGAACGTACCACCCCAGGGAGGACGCAAACACCCTGAGCAAGAATTCATTCATGTCAATACACAGAATATACTGTTCATCTGCGGCGGAGCCTTCGACGGTATCGAACGCAAGATAGCACAACGCCTTAACACACAGGTAGTTGGCTTTGATGCCGCACAAAAGACCAAGCAGGTGGACAAGAGCGATTTGCTGCAGTATATCGCACCTCAGGACTTGAAGTCGTTTGGTTTGATACCGGAAATCATCGGGCGTCTGCCTATCTTGACCTATCTCAAACCGTTGGACCGCGATGCCCTGCGCAATATCCTCACCGAGCCCAAGAATGCCATCACCAAGCAGTATCAGAAACTGCTGGCTATGGATGGCGTATCCCTCACTTTCGACCGCGATGCACTCGACTATATCGTGGACAAGGCGATTGAGTACAAACTCGGGGCCCGCGGACTGCGCAGCCTGACCGAAACCATCATGATGGACGTGATGTACGAAGTGCCTGCCGACAAGAGTATCAAGGAGTTTCATGTCACTCGTGCACTCGCCGAGGAGAAATTGTCACGCATCAACCCGCTGACCCTGCAGGCATCACAAGGATAGCCGTTTTGCTGTATGTTCGCCATCCGCAGGAGAATACAAGTAGTTTTCAGTCTGCTGTTTATCACGATAGCGATATATGCGGACTGGACACCTGTGGTGCGGCATTTCACGCCCAACGACTATGGCGCAGGCACGCAGAACTGGGGCATTGTAGAGCAGGCAAACGGCTGGATATATGTTGCCAATAATTACGGATTATTGGAGTTTGACGGCAGCCGTTGGTGTCTCTATGGCATCAGCAATTCCACGGCAGTTCGCTCAGTGGCACGTGGTGCCAACGGGGACATCTATGTGGGCGGGACAGATGAGTTCGGTGTGTTCTCGCCCGATGCCTATGGGGGGCTGACCTATCGCAGTCTGTCTGACAGTCTGCCGGTGCGCTATCGGCAGTTTGGCGAGGTGTGGAAGATACATATTGCCGAGAATGCGCTCTATATACAGTCACGCAACTACATCTTTATCAACGACTTGCACGGGCACACCGAAGTGATTGATGCGGGGGCGGTTGTCTATGCCTCTGTTCTCGTGGACGGCAATCTGTATGTGGCTACTTCGCGTGATATCTATGTGCTCAATGGCAACCGTCTGCATGCCTTGCGGGGTGCGGAGGGATTGCATGGGGCGGTGGTGAGTGCTATGCTGCCCTACCGCGAGCACGGTGTGCTGATTGCTACGGACTTTCGGGGGGTGTACCTCTATGACGGTGAGCAGATACGCCGATTCAAGACCGAAGCAGATAACTATATCGTTGCCAACCAACTATATACGGTAGCAGCAGGTGAACATTGCCTGGCGTTTGGCACAGTACGTAAAGGCGTGGTACTTACCGACTTGGATGGAAAGCATTGTCGTTATATGACGCGTGAAGACGGGTTGCAAAACAATACCGTACTCAGTATGCTTTTCGACAGCCGCGACAATCTATGGATGGGATTGGACAACGGCATGGATATGATGTCCTCTCTGGCACCGGTGATGTACTGGCACGACAAGGACATTGATTACGGTTCGGGCTATACGGCTTGTGAATATCAAGGTACATTGTATCTCGGCACCAATCAGGGATTATACGCTGTCCGCAAAGGCTGTCCGGAGGGGAGTATGTGTCTTGTTGAGGGCAGCCTCGGACAAGTATGGAGCGTGGCTGAGGTATGTGGCACGTTGTTCTGCTGCCATAACAGAGGACTATTTACGGTACAGCACAACCGTCTTGTCCCCATAGAGACGGGCGATGGCGTGTGGAGCGTGAAACCATTGTCAGACAACGAGGCTATTGCGGGTAGTTATGCAGGGTTTTACTACCTCAGCAAGCAGGGCGGTATATGGAAAATCAGGCACTTGGACGGCTTCGCAGCGACTTCCCTCTATTATGAGACTGATGCTGCTGGGCATATCTGGTTGTTGACCTCACAGGGTGTGGAACGCCTGGCTATAGACAAGAGCAACTATCACATTGACAGCGAATTGGTAATTCCCCAACCGGCTGCCGAGCGTACCTATTCTCTGGCACGCCTGCAAGATGAAGTATGGCTCACATCCGACAACTACTGTGGCATTATCGGTGCAGACGGTATCCTCCGTGCAGATAGTTTGCAAGCCGACCAGTTGTCCGGTACACAACGTTATATTCTGCTGACAGAGGACTATGCCGGCAACATCTGGTATATGTACAACGGGCGGTTCAAAGTCAAACCTTTTGATGCCTCTCGTCAGACGTATGGTGTATCGCGCGAGTTGCTCCATAATCCCGACCTGCTTATCGGCGGTTTTGCCAATATCTGTTTTCTGTCCGACGGGGATGCCGTGATTGGCGGTGTGAACGGCTTTTTCCGACTGAACGGAACGGCTACATCGGTGTCTCCACACTCCGAAGCACTCTATATACGCAGTATCAAGACGCTGCAGCCCAAGCCTGCGGTGGTATACGGCGAGTCCTATCCGTTGCGCACACATTCATTGACTCTGCCGGCGGATGTCTATTCGCTGCAAGTGCAGGTATGCGGCAGTGATGTTACCCGGGAGCGGGTGCTTTACCGCACGCGGCTCACACCAACCGAACAGGAATTTACAGAGTGGAAGACCACTCCTTCACGCGAGTTTATCGGTCTGCAGTCAGGGAAATACAACCTTGATGTTGAGATGCTAACGCGTGATGACACCATTCTTTCGCGCACATTGCCGATTGAAATAGAGACACCATTCTATCAAACAATATGGGCAAGGCTCATCTATATGTTTGTCCTACTTCTGTTGATGTTGTATATCTCGTGGCGCATCTATCGCCATGTGCAAGCGGGTAAGCAGCGTATCGCGCAGGAGAAAAACGAAGAGATACGGCAGCAGCAGTTGCGTATCTTGCAATTGGAGAACGAGAAAGCACAGTACGACCTCCAAAACAAGAGTCGGGAACTGAGCAACGCCCTGCTCAACGAAGCCAACCGAAAGGAGTGGAATCAGGAGATACTGAGCGAGATACGCCGTATCGTGGATTGTATGAACAGCGATCGTCTCGTCGAAGCCAAAGGACGTATGCAGAATCTCCAGAACCGTCTCTCGCGCAATGGCGAGACCAACGTGGACTGGAAACGGTTTGAAGAGAACTTCGATATGGTGAACAACCATTTTATCCAACGCCTGCAAGAGCAGTACCCATGGATGAGCAAGCAGGAGCGCAAACTATGTGTCTATATCAAGATGGGCTTGATGACCAAAGAGATAGCCCCGTTGATGAACATCACCGTCCGCGGCGTAGAGATGATGCGCTACCGCCTACGCACCAAGATGAACCTTGACTCCCAGACCAATCTCAGCCAACTGCTAAACACCTTGTGAACGCAACGTTGAACTGACTATCACTCACTATTGTTTTTTCAGTGCGTTTACCAACATACCGCAGGCTGCAAGGATGTCTTCTCCACGGCTGCGGCGTATGGTGGTGGTGAGACCATGAGCGGTCAGGTAGTCGCGCAGCCACTCCATCTGACGCTCATTGCTTGAGGGAAAGGTGATTTGGTTCTCCCTGTGCGACACCTCTTCCACACCCGCATGAAAGCGTATGAGGTTGATGCGGCAGTCCAATCCGCGGAGCAAGCGCAGGAGTTCATTGGCGTGCTTGGGTGTGTCGTTCACTCCTGCCCAGCAGATATACTCGAAACTGACACGGCGTTGGTGCTGCCAGTCGTATTGTTTCAAGAGGGTAACCACCTCGGAAAGAGGGTATGCCTTCTCTATAGGCATAATGGCTTGACGTTCTACACCAAACGGATTGTGCAGTGAGACAGCCAGATGGCAGTCGCACTCCTCGATATAGCGTTTGAGTGCGGGTACAATACCTACCGATGACACCGTGATACGTTTTGGGGACCATGCGCAGCCCCATGCGGCAGTCATCACTTGCAACGAGCGCAACACATTGTCGAGGTTATCCATAGGCTCCCCCTCGCCCATATAGACGATGTTGGTCAAAGGACCGACCCCTCCAAGCCCCCCCAGATGGGGGGATGACAAAACGGAGGCACTTTGTTTGTTATTAGATAGTTTGGGGTTGTCGGAGGTCAGGGGGAAATAGAGAATCTGGTTCAGTATCTCGGCGGCAGGCAGTTGTCCGTGAAAGCCCAATGTGCCTGTCATGCAGAACTTACAGCCCATCTTGCAGCCCGCCTGCGTGCTGACACATAGTGTAGCGCGGTCGTTATCCGGTATATAGACAGACTCTATATACTGCTCGCCCACTTGGAAGAGGTACTTGTGCGTGCCGTCTTCCGACACGGCTTCCGCCACCGGCGCATGGCGGCCGATGGTGTACTTCGCCCGCAGTGCTTCCCTACCGCGCAGTGAGATATTGGTCATCTCATCGAAAGTAGTGGCACGGCGCACGTACAGCCATTCCGCCAACTGCTTACCGGCAAAACGCGGTAGCCCTGCATCCAGGGCTACCGCTTGCAATTCCTCTAATGTGAGACCCAAGAGGCTTACCATCCGAACAACGGATACTGTGTCATCTCACGATTTACCTCCTCGCGAACCTTGGCGATATTGGCTTCACATTCAGGGTTTTGGAGTACGGTGTCAATCAAGTCCACAATCCATGGCATCTTGTCTTCTTTCAGTCCGCGTGTGGTGATGGCAGGTGTGCCGAAACGCAGACCACTGGTCTGGAAAGCGGAACGGGAGTCGAAAGGTACCATATTCTTGTTGGTGGTGATGTCGGCAGCCACAAGTGCTTTTTCGGCAACCTTGCCTGTCAAATCAGGATACTTGGTGCGCAGGTCCACCAACATGGAGTGATTGTCCGTGCCACCAGAGATAATCTTGTAGCCCTTCTGTATGAATGCCTCTGCCATTACCGACGCATTCAACTTCACTTGCTGCTGATATACTTTGAATTGCGGTTCGAGAGCCTCGCCGAAAGCCACCGCCTTGGCAGCAATCACGTGCTCCAACGGTCCGCCTTGCACGCCCGGGAAGACAGCAGAGTCAAGCAATGCCGACATCATCTTTATCTCGCCTTTCGGGGTTGTCTTGCCCCATGGGTTGGGGAAGTCTTTGCCTACCAGTATGACACCGCCACGGGGACCGCGGAGGGTCTTATGGGTTGTCGAGGTAACAATATGCGCATACTTAACCGGATTCTCCAGCAGTCCTGCGGCAATCAGACCTGCGGGGTGAGCCATATCCACCATAAAGATAGCACCTATCTCGTCAGCCACACGGCGGATACGTGCATAGTCCCACTCGCGGCTGTATGCACTTGCCCCTGCAATAATCAGTTTGGGCTTCTTCTCGCGTGCCACTTGCTCCAGTTGGTCATAGTCCACACGCCCCGTGTCCTCGCGCAGGTTGTATTCCAACGCATGGAACATGATACCCGAAAAGTTGACAGGCGACCCGTGCGAGAGGTGCCCGCCATGGCTCAGGTTCAAGCCAAGGAAGGTGTCGCCTGCCTGCAGGCAAGCCATAAACACAGCCATATTAGCCTGTGCGCCCGAGTGGGGTTGTACGTTCACATACTCAGCCCCGAAGAGTCGGCGGAGCCTGTCGCGTGCAATGTTCTCGCTCTGGTCCACCACTTCGCAACCGCCATAGTAGCGTTTTCCCGGGTAGCCCTCGGCATATTTGTTGGTAAGTACGCTTCCCATGGCTTCCATCACTTGGTCGCTCACGAAGTTTTCACTGGCAATCAGTTCGATGCCTTTTGTCTGACGTTCCCGCTCACGGCGGATGATGTCAAAAATCTCTACGTCTCGAGTCATGTTCGTTCGATTATTTAGTTTTTAAGGTTGTGCATTGTCATTTGCGGCACAAAGATACTGCTTTTCCATGAGATACACAAACACAATGCGCAATGTGCAATGCGTAATGCACCATGCCATTTATATTGACGGCTCAATCACATACTAATCACATACTAATATCATACTCTTAACCCGATATGAAATCGGGTTAAGAGTAGTAATAGGTAATGGTTAATAGTTAATGTGTTTTGTTAATCTACTTTGGGGAGATGTGGTTTCCGAGGCACGGAGGCGGACAAGGGGCAAAATAAGACAAAAAGCGGGTTGGTGTTGCAGGAATCCGGAAATTGTAGTACCTTTGCACGATTTTTCGGCTATATAACAAATGCATTGAGTTAGACATAGCAGGACGAGCAAATAATCAATGTTTTACTAATAAAATAATAGTGTTATGAAGAAGAGTTTCTTTTTAGTGGCTGTAATGGCAGTTCTCGGTGCAGCAACAGCAGTTGCACAGCCCCGTGCTATTGGTGCGAATTTGGGTTATGGTATTGGTTTCTCTTATCAACATGGTTTTGGGACATCCAACATGTTGGATGTTGCCGTTGACGTTCCGTTCTTCAATGGTGTCGGAGGTATCGTTACCTATGATTGGATAGACCCTTTTAGCACCGCTGTTCCGTGGGATTACAAAGGTGAATGGCATTGGTATATGGGTGTCGGAGGTACAGCCGGAATGTATGGTTTTTATGGTGCAGACGGTATTGGATGGTATGCAGGTGTAGCCGGGCATATCGGCATAGAATATGACTTCTGGTTTCCTCTCCAACTTTCGTTGGATTGGCGTCCGAACATTGGTGTAACGAACTGGGGATATGATAAAATCGGATTTAATACCGGTGGTCTCTATAGCGGTATCAGTCTCGGCGTGCGCTACAAGTTCTAAGCAATACTTCGATAGGTCTTAAAGAACTTAGGACCTCCCCAAACCCCTCCTACATAGGAGATAAGACCTCCCCAGACCCCTCCTGAAAAGGAGATAGGACCTTCCCAAACCCCTCCTGAAAAGGAGGGGCTTTTTGTTGATTGTAGTTGTTGTATTGGTTGTTGGTTAGTTGTTGTCTGTTGTTGACAAAGGAAGTTCCATCATTCTACGATAAGCATTATCCACAAGCAATGCGACCGCAATAGTGCACGAATTAAGAAAGAACAAGAATGAAGGGTTAAGAATTGCAACTAACGTCTTGATTATTTGTGCAGGTGCAAATAATTCGCTATCTTTGTTGCGGTTTTTGAGGTTGCGGGATTTTGCTGTAGTGTTTTTTGAGAGGGATACCCGTTTTATTGATTAGTATTTGATTTGTGTTGAGAAAACTACGTTTTTTGATATGCCTGTCGGCTATGATAATGCCCCTCGCCGCTGTGGCACAGACAGTGGACGAGGATGAGATGCTACTGCAACTGGTGGCACAACAGAGCCGCGAGATACATGCCAATGATACGCTTTGGAAGCAGTATGTGTCCCCCTTGTGTCTGCCGTTGGTGTATATTGCCGAACCTATCCGCTCGCTGAAAGACACCACAGAAGACCGCTATTCATTGTCATCCATCCGCATGAATGCACGACGCTATATCACTATGCACGACGCCAACCTGTATGTAGCGGTGCATGACCCGTCGAAGATAGAAGTAATTGATGAAGAGCCTATTAAGATACCCCGTGCCATTGTGCGGGATATGGAAGAGGACAAGTTGGATATAGCCCGTGCGTTGCGTGAGCGCAACTCGTATTGGCGCAGGGAAATCAACCTGTCAGCCCAAGTGACCCAGAACTATGCCACCGAAAACTGGTATCAAGGGGCTGTCAATTCGTTTGCCACGCTCACAAGCGTGAAGGGATATATCAACTACAAGCGCAAGAACTTTGTGTGGGAAAACAATGGGGAATGGCGTACAGGTTTCAGCACCGTGAGCGGGGATACTCTCCGCAAACTCAATACCACCGATGACATCTTCCGGCTATCCAGCAAGGTAGGCTATCAGGTGCACAAGCAGTGGTATGTGTCCCTGATGGGCGAGTTCCGCACCAATTTCTGGAACACGTGGCGCAAGAACAAACGGGAGTTGGCGTCGTCTTTCCTAACACCTATACGGTTCACATTGGGACTCGGTGTGGACTACCAACCTCTTGACGGCTTGAATATCAACTTGTCTCCCGCAGCCTACAAGTTGGTGTATGCCCTCCGCGAAGACCCGAAGTTGGTGGATGTGACGGAATACGGTATTGAGGCAGGCAATGATTTGCTGAGCGAGTTTGGTAGTTCCGTCCGCGTGGACTGGAAATGGAAGCCCCTCCGCGAAATAGAGATGGAGACAAAGTTCTATTTCTTCACCAACTACTATCGTGTGGAGACGGAGTTGGAACTGGACTTCAACTTCATCATCAACCGCTACCTGTCAGCCAAGGTGATGCTCCACCCGCGCTATGACAGCACCACCGAGGTCAAGGAAGGACGCAAATCCAAACTCCAGTTCAAGGAACTTATCAGTATAGGTTTCTCACACACATTCCGGTAGAGCCATCCAAAGTGGATTTTTTCCACGGATAGTCGCCTATATATTTGGCAATCCGAGACAAAAAACACAAGTACAGCACTTCTTCTATAAAGTGCTGCTACAGTTGCAGATGACAGGTGTAAGTCGAGAAGAGGCGACTCGAACGCCCGACCCCCACGTCCCGAACGTGGTGCGCTACCAACTGCGCTACTTCTCGTCGAAAGAATGAAACATTGTTCTTCCGAATTGGGTTGCAAAGGTACTGCTTTTTTATCACGTGTGCAAATAAAATCGCACTACTCTGCAAATTTATTTTGTCTTTCTGCGTGCGAAACTTCGTTTGCCACCGGTAGGAGATGTCGTCTCGATGATGTGGCGGCAGTCTGCTTCCGTCAGGGATTTTGGATCTGTACCTGCAGGGATTTTGTAGTTGCCGGTAGGTGCTTTGATATAGGCACCATAGCGTCCGTTGAGCACTTGGATGTCTCCGAAAGTGCTGATAGGTTCCTGTGCCTGCTTTTTCTGCTCCAGCAACTCCTGCGCCTGCTCGGGCGTGATGTGGTACGGGTCTATGGTACGGGGTATGCTGACAAAGGTCTTGTCAATACGCAGGTAGGGTCCGAACTTGCCTTCACCTACGATGACATCCTGTCCGTCGTATTGGCAAAGCGTGTATGGCATGGCAGAACGGAACAGTTCAAGAGCCTCATCGAGTGTGATAGTGAAGATACTCTGTCCCTTTTTCAGCGAAGCAAAGCGCGGTTTCTTGTCGTCGCTGTTGCCTATCTGAATGCACGGTCCATTCTTGCTGATACGTGCAAAGACGGGTTCTCCCGTCTCAGGGTCGGTGCCGAGTTGGCGTGCCGCCATCTTGCCCGCAGGCACACTCTCTATCAAAGGATGGAAAGCGTGGTAGAATTGGTCCACGGTCTGTACCCAATCCGCCTTGCCTGCTGCTATAGAGTCAAAGTTCTCCTCCTCGTGTGCCGTGAAGTCGTAACTGAGGATGGTAGGGAACTGCTCCACGAGAAAGTCGTTGGTGATACGTCCGAGGTCGGTTGGCAGCAGTTTGCCGCTGTCGGCACCTACCTGCTCTGTCTTGGTGGTGTCGGTGATTTGCCCGTCTTTGAGTATCAATTGGTTGTAGTCACGTTGTGTGCCAGGCACGTTGCCGCGCTCGACATATTGGCGTGACTGTATGGTTTCAATAACCGTAGCATAGGTGGAGGGTCGCCCGATGCCTAACTCCTCCATGCGTTTGACAAGGGAAGCCTCGGTGTATCGTGACGGTTGCTTGGTGAAACTCTCCGTAGCAGATACCTGTTCGGCAGTGAGGAGTTGCCCTTCTTTCATGTCTGGCAGTGCGGTAACGGTCTCTTCCGTCTCGTCGTCAGTACCCTGTGCATACACGCGCATAAAGCCATCGAAAGTGATGACCTCGTTGGTAGCCACCCATATATACGGTGAATTGCTGACGGTGACTTCCATACGAGTGGTGTCGGTCTGCGCGTCCGCCATCTGGCTTGCCAAGGCACGCTTGCGAATGAGGTCGTAGAGCCTTTTCTCATCGGTGTTGGCACCTGCGGTCGGGACATTCATATAGGTAGGTCGAATGGCTTCGTGTGCCTCTTGTGCGCCTTTGGAAGAGGTCTGGTATTGCCGCGCTTTGTGGTAGTTTTCTCCGTATTCACGCAGGATTTCCTCTTTGGCAGTGCCGAGAGCCAGTGTGCTGAGGTGCACGGAGTCGGTACGCATGTAGGTGATATGTCCTGCTTCGTAGAGCGACTGTGCAAGGCGCATGGTCTTGGATACCGTGAAGCGCAATTTACGCGCCGCCTCCTGTTGGAGAGACGATGTCGTGAAAGGCGGTGCGGGAGAGCGGTGTCCGGGCTTGTGGGTGATAGCGGACAGGCGGTATTCGGCTTGCATACAGGCGTTGAGGAAGTCCACCGCCTCCTGCTTGGTGGCAAAGCGATGGTTGAGTTCGGTGTTGAGCAGCACTTGTTGTCCGCGTTGGTTCTGTCCGATGAAGACGGCATTGAGACGGTATTGCGCAGCAGAGCGGAAGTTCTCTATCTCGCGTTCGCGCTCGACAATGAGCCGTACAGCCACCGATTGGACACGCCCGGCACTAAGTCCGGTGCTGACTTTCCTCCAGAGAACGGGACTGAGTTCAAAGCCGACTATGCGGTCGAGGACACGCCGTGCCTGCTGCGCATTGACGAGATTGTAATCAATATCGCGCGGGTGCTGAATGGCATCCTGTATGGCAGTCTTCGTAATCTCGTGGAAGACAATACGATGTGTGTGCTCGGGACGGAGTTTGAGTACCTCTTTGAGGTGCCATGCGATAGCCTCTCCCTCGCGGTCTTCATCGCTTGCGAGCCATACGGTGTCGGCTTTTTTTGCCTCTTTGGAGAGTGTATCGATGAGGTGGTGCTTCTGCGGGTCCACGACATAGTTGGGCGCATAGCCGTGCGCGAAATCAATACCGATACTATTGCCGGCGGTGCCTTCGATGTCGCGTATATGCCCTTGTGAGGACAGGACATGGAAATCGGAACCGAGGAACTTCTCTATGGTTTTTGCCTTAGCCGGGGACTCTACAATCACTAAATTCTTGCTCATACTCAATGGGTTAGGCGATATTGGTTAGAAGCATCGCCGAAAACGGCTGCAAAATTACAACAATTATTTTAATGGTGCAAGGGGTGCTTTTGCAATGCACAATGCGTAATGCACAATGCGCAATGCATAATGCACAATGCGTAATGCGTAATTCACAATGCACAATGCGTAATGACGGCTTAATCTCATACTAATATCATACTAATCACATACTAATATCATACACTTAACTCGAAGACCCCCTCCAACTCCCCCTTCGAAGGGGGAGAGTTCAGAAAAGGGTATTTATCGGATATCAGCAATAAGGCGTATTTCCGTCACCTTGCAGGAGGAAAATTTTATTGACGACGCGAGCCGCGTCGTCCCCCAAAGCATCGTCCCTCACAACATTGTCTTCCCCAAGCGTCGTCTCCCAAACGAAGCTTCGCCTTATGGTTTGTGCCCGAGTGCCCGCGGAGTGAGAGATTATTTTGGTGCAGCATCCCTGTGATAATCCTGATGAGTTTTGGAAGAATGGATTATAAATTGTACCTTTGTGCCCGCAATGGTGGCGGCGGATACGGCTGCTGTCCGCGATACGCCCGCGATGATTGCAGGCAGAAGACAGACAGAAAAATGGAAGAGAAAAGAATAATCAGGGGAAAAGAAAGGAATTATCGGTGAAAAAGAAAGGAATAATAACAGGTATCTCGGTGGCAGCGGCAGTGCTCATGGTTGCTGCGGCAGTGTGCATAGAGCAGTACTATCGTCTGGAAGTATGCAACTTCTCTTCGCGTGACGGCGAGGGACACGGGTACTATGTGTATCCGAATGCCACGGCAGATTCGCTGTTTGCCGCCATGCAAGCGGATTATCATGTAGGTTCGGAGACTGCATTCCGTCTGCATGCGCGCCATTGGCTGTATCGTCATCCCAAAACGGGTTACTACCATTTTCCAGCAAAGATTGGCGACCGGCACTTGATACGGCGGTTGCAGTTGGGAGAGCAGACCCCTGTACGGTTGTCGTTTACCCAGAGTGTGCGGACACCTGCACAGTTGGCGGGAGTATTAGACAAGCAGTTGCTGCTGGACTCGGCGGCCGTGAAGGCGCGTTTGGATTCGGCGGAGTATGCGAAGCGATACGGATTGAAGAGAGAGACGTTCATAAGTCTGTTCATACCCAACACCTACGAGGTATATTGGACAATCACGCCCGACCAGTTGTTTGGCAGAATGCACAAGGAGTATAACCGCTATTGGAACGATGAGCGTCGCGCGAAAGCCAAAGCGTTGGGACTGACACCGACCGAGGTGGCGACGATAGCATCTATCATTGAATCGGAGACGAACAAGGCATCGGAGTATCCGATTATCGCTTCGATATACCTCAACCGTTTGGAGAAAGGCATACCACTACAAGCCTGTCCGACAGTGATTTACGCAGTAGGCGACTTCTCGATGCGGCGTGTGCTGAAACGCCATATAGCAATAGACTCGCCATACAACACCTATAAATATAGCGGATTGCCTCCTGGACCGATACGTTTGGCACGGGGTTCGGTGATGGATGCGGTGCTGAATGCTCCGAAGACCAATTATCTGTACATGTGTGCCAACCCCGACTTCTCTGGGACACACGTGTTCTCGTCGTCATACTCGCAGCATGCCGCTACGGCAAGACGGTATCAGCAAGAACTGAACAAGCGGAAAATCAAGTGAGGTAGAGGGGGAAAGAACATTAATTTCCGTGTAATTGACCATTAATTCTCACGGACAAAGCCTATCTATCCTGACGACGCGGGCTGCGTCGTCTCCCATATCATTCAAGACTATCTTTGCAGGAGTGACTTGACGAACTCTTCGCGGTTGAAGACTTGGAGGTCTTCCATCTTCTCGCCCAGCCCGATGTAGCGGACGGGGATTTTGAATTGGTCGCTGATACCGATGACTACCCCACCCTTTGCAGTGCCGTCCAACTTGGTGATTGCCAACGAAGTTACCTGTGTGGCACGTGTGAACTGCTTGGCTTGCTCGAAAGCATTCTGCCCTGTGCTGCCGTCCAACACCAGCATCACGTCGTGCGGGGCATCGGGAACGACCTTCTGCATGACGTTTTTGATTTTGGTGAGTTCGTTCATGAGGTTGATTTTGTTGTGGAGGCGTCCTGCAGTGTCGATGATAACCACATCGGCGTCGTTGGCTTTTGCGCTGGAGAGCGTGTCGAACGCCACGCTGGCAGGGTCGGAGCCCTGTTGCTGTTTGATAACAGGTACACCTACGCGTTCGCCCCAAATACAGAGTTGCTCGACGGCAGCGGCACGGAACGTGTCTGCCGCCCCGAGGTACACCTTTTTGCCCGCCTGCTTGTAGCGGTAGGCGAGTTTGCCGATAGTGGTCGTCTTGCCCACGCCGTTGACGCCCACCACCATAATCACATAGGGCTTGCAGGGGAGGGAGTCCGTGAAGTCTGACACGTGACCGGCGTTGTTTTCGGCAAGCAAGGCAGCCACCTCCTCTACGAGAATGCGGTTGAGTTCGGCAGTGCCGATGTACTTGTCGCGCTTGACTCGCTCCTGTATGCGTTCGATGATACGCAGTGTGGTGTCCACCCCTACATCGGAAGTGATGAGGGCTTCCTCCAGTTCGTCCAAGACATCATCGTCCACTGTGGACTTGCCCGCTATGGCACGACCTATCTTGCCAAGGACAGACTCTTTGGACTTTTCGAGTCCCTTGTCCAATGTCTCTTTTTTTTCTTTGCCGAACAAACCGAAGAATGCCATACGTGTACCTTATTATAATAGTTGGGATATTAGTTTTTTCCGTCCATAAGCCGTTGCATGAACGCCCATGGTTTGCCGTTCTCAATATGCGTTTTCCTGCCGATGCGAGTAAGAATACGGTAGAGACGGCTGTTGTTGCGTATGCTGCTGCGCCCTACGGCATAGAAGATGAAGGTGGTAAGTATGCCAGCAGCCATCACAATATAGAGTTGCACTTCGAGGCTTGCGCCCAAGAGGTAACTCATCCACCAGCAGAAGACTATCAGCAAGTTGGTGAGAATGAGTGCAGTAGCAGTACCGATATGCGAGAAACCCATGTCAAGAAGCAGGTGGTGAAGGTGCGTCTTGTCGGGCGCGAAAGGCGATACGCCCCGTCGTATCCGGCTGCACATGACACGCAAGGTGTCAAAGACCGGTATGCACAGGACAGCCAAGCAAAAGGCTACGTAACAGAGATTATGCGCAGAAGGCACGGCAACAGGGGAGCCGTCCTGCAAGATAAAGAACACCATGCTGCTCATCACCGCGCCCAACATCAATGTGCCGCCGTCGCCAATATACATCTTGGTCCTACAGCCGAACACGTTATGGCAGAAGAAAGGCATTATCGCCCCAATGCAGATGAGCATAAAACAACACAATGCGTACTCGCCTACATATGCAAAGAGTGCGGCAAACAGGGCACACGCCACCATGCAGAACCCCGATGAATAGCCATCGACACCGTCTATCATATTGATACTGTTGATGATGCCTACACCCGCAATCACGCTAAGCGGTATGCCCACCCACAGCGGCAATGCGGCAATGCCCCATAGTCCATGGAGACTGATAGTCATCATGTGGCTGCCCCAGACGAAACATCCAACGATTGCCACCTCCATACACATCCGTACAGAGGCAGAAAGGTCGCGGATATCGTCGATTACCCCCAACAGCAACATCACCAGAAGATAGGCAAACAGCCAAGGAGAGACGTCCCAATGCAAAAGGAACAGACTGATAATCAGCGGTATTGACAGTCCGAAGGCAATCGTAACCCCACCCAATGCAGGTACCGGATACCGCTGCAACTTGCGCTTGGCAGGGTAATCCACAATCTTGTGCCGCGTAGCAAACCTAAGCATGAACGGATATACCGCCCATGTTATCAGCAATGCCAACACGAAGCATAGCAATATGATGAGTATGTTTGTTGTCACTATTCAGCGGCTTTCGACGTCAGTCCGAGCACAAAGCCCGCAAAATTACTGCTTTTTTTTGACATACACAAATGCAAAACACGGCATACAGCCGAGACATAGGTATAAGGAGAGCAAGAGCGGATATGCAGCACTCCACAAAACAAGAGACTGCCTGATAACGGTCAGGCAGTCTGCAACATGAAGAAGAACGTGTCAGTCCTTCTTGAAGCGGTCGAAGAAGCCGCGGCGGGGTTTGTCTTCCTCTTCGGCAGCGTCGGCTGCGGTGTCGGCAGCAGATGCGGCAGAGTTTGCGGCAGATGCGGAGGTGTGTGCGGAAGCAGTGGCGTCCTCGTCGTCACGGGGAGTCCACTCCTCGCGCTCGGCGATGTCACCCAATTGGTTTTGCACGTATTTGATAACGTCGTTCAAGCCCTCGGTGAAGTGGGCAAAATCCTCCTTGTATAAGAATACTTTATGCTTCTCGAACTGGGGGAACTCATCCTCCAAGCCCGACTTGCGCTTGCTCTCGGTGATGCACAAGTACAAGTCCTCGTTGCGGGCTTTCTTGACATCCAAATAATAAATACGTTTACCTGCCTTCACGGAACGCGAATACACTATTTCGGGTTCGTTTCTGCTCTCGTTTCTACGATTTTCCATCTCTTATAGTTACGTTAAAAATTAAACGGCACAAAGGTACTACATTTTTGCGAGATACGCAATGGTGCCGCAAAAAAACGAATACAATTGTGCCGGCAGAAGGGGTGAGCAGGTGAGCGGGTGAGCAGATGTTTCTATATATACACACGTGTGCGCGGGCGGGTGTGCATATACATAAAAGTATCTGCTCACCCGCTCACCTGCTCACCTTGTCCAACCTATAACTATCCTATAACAAATTATGCGGTGTTGATGGTATATTTTGCACCGAATGAGTGCATATTTGTACAAAAGAATGCACTAAATGAGTGCAAAATACTTGTATGTTTCATCGAAAAGCAGTACCTTTGCAGGCGTAATTTGATATAAATGCTATGATAGCCCCTCAACTATATGCCTATATGGAGTCGCTGTTGGCGCAGACTGACAGTGCTTTTCACCGTTACCTCTATTCTTCTATTGACTGGCAAGCCCGCCTGATTGGCATTGTGGGCCCACGTGGTGTGGGTAAGACTACCATGGTATTACAGTACATACGCGAGCACCCGGCAGAGCAAAAAGCCCTATATGTCTCTGCTGATAATGCCTATTTTGCTACACATTCACTCATCGAGTTAGCGGACGAGTGGGCAAAAGATATGGGGCAACGCCTCGTGATTGATGAGGTGCACAAGTACCCAGATTGGTCACGTGAACTCAAACAGATATATGATACACACCCGGATATACATATTGTCTTTACCGGTTCTTCCATATTGGATATTGCCAAGGGTAGTGCCGATCTCAGCCGCCGTGCATTGATGTACACGCTGCAAGGGCTGTCTTTTCGCGAGTATCTGCAACTCTTTCACCATATCCATACGCCCGCAGTTTCGCTGCCTGACATCTTGGCAAACAAGGCTGCCGTAGAAGGTGTGCTGCACCCTTTGGCGTATTTTCGCCCATATCTGGAGGAAGGATACTATCCATTTGCCATAGAGGGCAACTTTGTGCCGCGTATGCAAGCGGTCATCAGCCAGACCATAGAGTCAGATATCGCCCAGTTTGTGGATATGAAAGCCGCTACGGCGCGCAAACTGAAGAAGATGCTGGCTATTGTGGCTACTTTGGCTCCATTCAAACCTAATGCAGACAGTCTTGCAACCGAGATAGGCATTAGCCGTAACAATGTGGCGGATTATCTGTTGTTATTAGAGCGGGCGCAGATGGTTGGGCAGTTGCGTGATGATACTGATGGCATGCGCGGTTTTGGGAAAGTGGAAAAAGTGTATTTGGACAACACCAATCTGATGTATGTCCTCAATGGCACCAATATCAATATCGGCAATGTGCGGGAGACATTCTTCTACAACCAAATGCGTGTGCAGCAAGAGGTGGTTGGTTCGCGCCTATCTGACTTTACCATAGGTGACTGCACCTTTGAGGTAGGCGGGCACAAAAAAGGCAAGAAGCAAATAGAGCAAGTTGCCAACGGCTTTGTGGTCCGAGATGATATTGAGACCGGCTATGGCAATATCATTCCCCTTTGGGCTTTCGGGCTAAATTACTAAATTGCAAAAGAACAGCAGCAAAGCATGCTCTGCCATTCTTCTCGAATGTATATGGTGCACGTATCGTGATTTGAGCAAAAATGGGTCATTATAGAGAAACAGGCTTGTACGGGTGAAGTATTTTTTGTAATTTTGCAGGGTAATTGGGAGACTCCCACGATAACAAGAGGGGACTCCCCCGACCCCCTCAGAGAGGGGGACAGCAGAGTGAGGCAGGTAAGTGGGGAATGGAACATTAATTACCATATAATTAGCCATTAATTCCAAGCGGGAGAAGTGGGCAAGAACAGACAACAACCAACGGCAAAGAAGGGGAAAGAACAGGGACAGGTTGGGGAAAGGTCGGGGAGGAGACAGAATAAAGACAGATAAAAGACAATGATAAATAAGACAGTGGTCGATGGTAAACAGAACATTGGTTAGGACGAAGGTAGTGCAGACATTGTTTGCGTACTACAAGGACGGGGAGAAGACTCCGCTCATGGCAAGGAAAGAGTTGCTGAAGAGTTTCTCGGACACGTACAGTTTGTATATGATGCTGCTCGCGTTCGCGTGCGAACTGACAGACTACGCCGCAGAACAGATACGGGAAGCCAAGACGCGGGCGGCGGTGACCCATACGCATTATGAGCCGAACTACCGCTTTGTGAACAATCGTATCGCGCAGCAGTTGTTCAACAACCGCCGGTTGCGCAACTATATGGACGAGCAACACCTGCGCTGGGACACAGGTATGAATGCCGTACACGCGTTCTACAAACAACTGACAGACAGCGATGTATATAAGGAGTTTATGTCCGCCCCCAACGAGCCGACCTACGAAGACGAGAAGACGCTCTGGCGCAAGATATATATGATGTTGCCCAACTTTGAGGACCTGTATGTGGCTCTCGAAGATATGGAGGTGGCACTCGACCAGTGTAACTGGACGACCGATGCGGACGTGATACTGACCTACGTGGTGAAGACTATCAAACGCTTCAAGGAAGAGCGCGGCGACGATCAGGAATTGCTTGAGATGTTCGATACCGAGGCTGAACTGAACTTCGGCAAAGACCTGCTGCAACTGACGATAGAGCACGCCGACGAGTACAAGACTCTGATAGAAAAGGCTTTGCAGAACTGGAACGCGGAACGCCTGGCGTTTATGGACACCGTTATCCTGATGACGGCATTGACAGAGATACTCGGGTTCAACGACATCGCATTGGAAGTGAGTATGAACGAGTACATCGAGATAGCCAAAGAGTATTCGGGCGAGAAGAGTTACATATTCATCAACGGCGTACTCGACAGAGTGGTCAGCGACCTCAAGAAAGAGAATGCGTTGTTCAAGGTGTGAGGTGGGGAATTAAGAATTAAAAATTAAGAATGAAGAATTGCAAGTATCGACTGGGTACTTGTAATTAAAAATGAAGAATTAAGAATTAAAAATTGAATGTATCGACAGGGGATAGGTGTGGGGAAAGTAATTAAAAATGAAGAATTAAAAATTAAGAACTAATAGTATGCTGAATTTCATTTTATTGCAGGCACAAGGTGCTGCTGCCGGCGGGCAACAACAAAGTTCATGGACGTTCTGGATTATGATGATCCTTATCTTTGTAGTGTTCTACTTCTTTATGATTCGTCCGCAAACCAAAAAGCAGAAAGAACTACAGAAACAACGTGATGCCATGAAGAAAGGCGACAAGGTAGTTACCGCCGGCGGTATCTATGGCAATATCAAAGAGGTACAGGATAACGCCTTTATCATCGAGATAGCCAAAGACATCACTATCAAAGTGGACAAGGGAAGCGTTTATGCGTCTGCCGATGAGGCACAACAAGCCCCGAAGGACGAGAAGAAAGACAAGAAATAAGCGTATTTGTCGCGGGTCGGTCGGGAGTCTGTCGCGGGTTGATAGGGGATTGATTTTGGGGCGGTGGCGGGTCGGCTATGGATGGGTGGTGAACCCATAATGAACCCATAATGAGCCGATAATGCACCCATAAAGAACCCATAAATAACCCTTAACGGACTCATAACGATCCGATAGCGAGCAAGAAGCGGAAAACGGTTGGATACGCAGCGCGAAACATGGGTTCGCCACATGGCAGCATGGCTGCGGGTGGCGAGGAGGTATGCCAGAAAGTTGTGGCAATGGTTGGTGAGGAAAGATTTGCTCACCTATCTGCTTTTTGTCGGGCTTGCCACGATGGTGTGGTGGGGACGCGCGATGTCGTCGCAACGCGATACGGAGATAACCCTGCCTATCGTATATACGGATATTCCGCCACAGGTGGTGTTCGACGAACCGTTGCCCGAGGCGTTGCGTGTGAGTATCCGTGACAACGGCAAGCAGTTGCAGAAGATAAGTGCCGGCAAGCCCGTACTCACCCTGAATATGGCGACCCAACTGACAGCGCAAGAGGGTACGGTGCATATCACCGCGGAGATAATCCGTCCGAAATTGCAGGACATGTTGCCTGGCAGTACGGTGGTGCTGCAGGTGCAGCCCGAAGTGATTGAGGCGGTGTATCACAAGCAGGAGGAGAAAGATGTGGAGGTGCGGCTGACGGCTGAATGGACGCCTGCGCCGCAGTACCAGATGCGCAGCCTACCCGTTGTAGAACCCCAAACGGTACGTGTTTACGGGAAGAAACAAGACCTGCGCGACCTGCGTTATATCGCAACGGAGTCGCTGAAGATAAAGGATATCCGCGATACGATGCGCTGTACGGTGGGGCTGAATGTGCCTGAGGGATTGCGTGTGGTGCCGTCGAGCGTGAGTGTGCTGTTCGTGACGGAGCAGTTTACGGAGAAATCGTTCACCCTGCCCGTGGAGACTTACGGCTGTCCCGAAGGGGAGTCGCTGCGGTTGTTCCCGCAGACGGTAACGGTTCAGGCGCGTGTGGGCATGTCGCACTTCAACGATGTGCGGGAGGAGGATTTCCATGTGCTGTGCCATTTTCCGAAGGGCGAACAGGCATCGGTGCCCGTGGAGGTGGAGTGCGACAATCCTTATGTAACGCGCGTGCGCGTGAACCCGAGTGAGTTGGAATATATCATAGAGAAGTAGCATGAGGAAGATACAAATGGTTGATTTGCAGACGCAATATCAACACATAAAAGAGGACATAGACCGCGGCATCCAAGCGGTGATAGACAGTGCGGCTTTCGTGAAAGGTCCGGCGGTGTCGGCGTTCCAGTCGCACCTCGAAGCCTATACGGGTGCGAAACACGTCATACCCGTAGGCAACGGTACCGACGCCCTGCAGATAGCGTTGATGGGTCTCGGTCTGAAGCCCGGTGACGAGGTTATCACCCCTACGTTTACGTTTATCGCAACGGCAGAGGTGGCTGCGCTGTTGGGTTTCACACCGGTAGTGGTAGATGTAGATTGGGACACGATGAACATCTCGGTGGAGGCTGTCCGCAAGGCTATCACGTCTCGCACGAAGGCTATCGTGCCCGTGCATCTGTTCGGGCAATGCGCTGATATGGAGCCTATTATGGCGATTGCGCGGGAGCATAACCTGTACGTGGTGGAGGACGCATGCCAAGCCATCGGGGCGCAGTACACGTTCTCGGACGGCACGACGCGGCAGGCAGGAACGATGGGCGACATAGGGTGCACCAGTTTCTTCCCGTCGAAGAACCTCGGTTGCTACGGCGACGGGGGTGCGATATTCACCAACAATGACGAGTTGGCGGCTCAGATGCAGGCGATAGCCAACCATGGTATGGTGGTGCGCTACCATCACGACCGTGTGGGCGTGAACTCGCGGTTGGACGCTATTCAGGCGGCAGTGCTTGACGCGAAGTTGCCGCACCTGAACGAGTACATCGCGGCACGGCAACGGGCGGCAGCCTACTACGACAAGGCATTCGCGGGCAATCCGCACGTGCTGACACCCGGGCACCAAGCCCATTCGACGCACGTCTATCACCAGTACACATTGCGATTGGTAGGCGTGGACCGCGACAAGGTGCGCGAGGCGTTGGCGGAAAGGGAGATACCGTCGATGGTGTATTATCCCGTGCCGCTGCACCTGCAAAAGGCATACCAAGACCCGCGGTACAAGAAGGGCGACTTCCCCGTAGCGGAAAGGCTGGCAGGGTGCGTGCTGTCGCTGCCGATGCACACGGAGTTGGATGACGAACAGTTGTTATCAATCACGACGGCGGTTGCCGACGTGATTGATAACAAGTAATAGGTAATAGTTAATAATTAATAGGCATTAAAGACATTTGTTCTGTATCCGTTCTCTATGGGTTGCGTATCCCTTGCGCATCCCTTGCTGAAAAGCAGCGGTTTGACAGGGCAAAGAAACGACTGAAACGTTAACAAATAGTAAGAATATGGCGACCTCGTTCTCACTACAACAGCAGCAGAAACTGCAAGCGAAGTTGTCACCTGCGCAGATACAGGTGATGCGCTTGCTGGAGTTGCCGTCGTGTGAGTTGCAAGCCCGTATCAACGAAGAGTTGCAGGACAACCCCGCGTTGGAAGAGGGGCGCGACGAGAACGCCGACGAGTATCAGGACACCGAGCCGCAGGACGAGGAGTACGAGAACCCGCTGAAGAATGAGGACTTTGACTACGACGACTACGTGCAGGACGATGACTATGCCGACACCCAGCCCGCATCGCAAGGGCGCGCGGAGAACACGCCGCAAGAGGATATTCCGTTCTCGGTGGGGACGAGTTTCAGCGAGTACCTGAAGTCGCAGATTTACCTGACGAAAATGGACAAGCCCGACCGTCATGTGGCGAAATTTGTGGTGGGGAACATTGACGACGACGGGTATCTCAGGCGCACGCCCGAAGAACTGGTGGACGACCTGACGTTCCGCGAAGGCTTGACCGTGACGGACGACAAGATGCGGGAGATAGTGGCGCAGATAAAGCAGTTCGACCCGCCCGGGGTGGGGGCTTATGACTTGCAGGAGTGCCTGCTGATACAGTTGCGGCAGAAAGAGCAGACCCCTACGGTGGTGCTGGCGGAGAAGATACTGCAGCAGTACTTCGACGAGTTCTCGCGCCACCATTATGCCAAAGTGGCGCAACGCGCGGGCATCACCGAAGACGAGTTGAAAGCCGCCATCAGCGAGATAACCCACCTGAACCCGCGCCCCGGAAGTGCTTGGTTAGGAACGGTTTACGACCGAAACCAGACGGTGGTGATACCGGATTTCATCGTGGAGCAGGAGGACGGCGAACTGATAGTGTCGCTCAACCAAGGCGACCTGCCCGAGTTGCACGTGTCGGCGGAATACAACGAGATGCTGGACACCTACACCAAGCCGACCAAACAGTCCACGCCGCAGACACGCGAGGCGGCGAGGTTCGTCAAGGGCAAGATAGAGGCTGCCAACTGGTTCATCGATGCCCTCCGCCAGCGCAACGAGACGCTGATGCACACCATGGGCGCGATAGTGAACTACCAGCGCGAGTTCTTCCTGCAGGGCGACAACGTCTATCTGCGCCCGATGGTGCTGAAGGACATCGCCGACCGCACGGGCTACGACGTCTCCACCATCTCGCGCGTGTGCAGCAACAAGTACGTGCAGACCGAATACGGCGTGTTCCCGCTCAAATTCTTCTTCTCCGAAGCCATGACCAACAGCGAGGGCGAGGAGATTTCGACGCGCGAAGTGAAGCAGAAACTGCGCGAGATAGTCGATGCCGAGGACAAGAGCAACCCGATAACCGACGACGAGTTGGTGGATACGCTGCGCCGGAGCGGCTACTCCATCGCGCGGCGCACCGTGGCGAAGTACCGCGAACAGTTGGGCATCCCCGTGGCGCGGCTGCGCAAACAGATACAATAGATGATGCAGAAAGTGCTTGATATACCGGCGAAAACGCTGAGCATAGTGCTCTATCCGCTGCTGATACCCACCTACGGGATGGGGCTGTTCTTCGCGGCGATGCACGTGCACAGCCCAGCGATGCCCGCCACGTTGGCGTGGCTGTCGGTGGTCGGCACGCTGTTTCTGACCTGCCTGATACCGGTGTCGCTGATAATCTGGATGTGGCGGCGCGGGCAACTGACCTCGCTCTACATCGAAGACCCAAAGCAACGCACCACACCTTATATATATTGCACCGTGTGCTACGCCTTCTGGTGCTACTTTGTCCGCGCGACCATGCACCTGCCGCTGATGTGGCTGCTGCTGGCGGTCGGCGCGACGCTGGTGCTGGCGGTGGTGACAATCATCAACCGCCGGTGGAAAATCTCCGCGCACCTGTCCGCGATGGGCGGGCTGCTGGGCGGCGTGTGCAGTTACGGGCTGTGCGGCGGGGTGGACGTGACGGCGGCTGTGGTGGCGGTGCTGGTCGTGTCGCTGCTGCTGATGTACGCGCGTATCTACCTGAAAGCCCACACGCCGATGCAGGTGGTGTGCGGCTACCTGCTGGGACTGGTGTTCACCTTTATTCCCAATCTGATAATGATGTATGCGTAAGTGCCTGATAACAATAGCGTTATGTGTATGCTCGCTGCTCGCCTGCGCCCAAACGCTGAGCGACAGCGCGCACGTCTATCTGCTGACATGCACCCCGGGCACGCAGGTGTGGTCGAAGTACGGGCACTCCGCCATCCTCGTCGAGGACAGGGCGCAGGGCATTGACGTGGTGTTCAACTACGGCATTTTCTCCTTCGACACCGAGGACTTCTACCTCAAGTTCATCAAGGGCGACACCTACTACCAACTCGGCATCGAGCCGCTGCGCTACTTCCGCCTGAGCGCGGAGCGCGTGGGGCGCAAGGTCTATTGGCAGCGGCTCAACCTCACGCACACGCAGATGCAGCAGGTGTTTGACGCGCTGCTCGTCAACTACCGGCCCGAGAACCGCTTCTATCACTACAATTTCGTGTTCGACAACTGCGCCACGCGCCCATACCACCTCATCAAGGATGCGCTTGGCGACACCATACTGTCTGATTATCAAGGCTATATACACCGACCATACCGCCGCGCCATCTCCCGCTACACGGGGCGCAACTCGTGGGTGGACTTCGGCATCAACCTCATCTTCGGCAAGCGGGCGGACGCTCCCATGGACAACGAACAGCGGCTGTTCCTGCCCGAAGAACTGATGTTTTTCATGTCCGAAGCACGCCTCGCGGACGGCACGCCGCTCGTGCAGAGCGAGGACATCGCGCCTTTCGACATCGCCCCCGTGCCGTGGTACGCCAACTGCTGGCTGGGCATCGGGCTGTTTGTCCTCGTGATGGCCGGCATCTCGCTCTTTGACCGCCGCCGCGGCCGCCTGACTTGGTGGGTGGACGTGTTGCTGGGACTCGTGTACCTCCTTCTGATTGCTATCGTGGTCTTCCTGACCTTCTTCTCGTCGCACCCGCTGGTCGGCTTCAACTGGCGGCTGCTGCTATTCCCCGTTCTTCACCTATGCGCACGACTCATCTACATACTTCGCTGATAGCCCTGCTCTCTATCCTCTATTCCCTAAACACCAACGCCCTGCCGCGTCTCACGGTGGTGGTAGTGGTGGACGGCATGACTCAGGAGAACCTCACCGACCTGCGTTCCTACTGGCCTGCGGGCGGGCTGCGGACGCTCAGCGAAGAGGCATACCAGACCACCATCGACTTCCCGCACCTCGTCTATGGCGGGCAGGAGACCACCGCCACACTCATGACGGGCACCACCCCGTCGCGCCACGGCATCATGGCGGACACCTACTTCTCGCGCACCGACCGCAGTGTGCATCCCACACTCGCCGACCCACAAGCGGCAGGCATCGGCACCGACCTCGCCATATCGCCCGGCGCCTTTCTATCCGTCTCATTGTCAGACGAATGGCGTATCCGGCATGGCGCGCAAGCCCACATCTATGCTGTCGGACTCCAACCCGAAGCCACCGTCCTCATGGCGGGGCACGCCGCCAACGCGTGCTGCTGGCTCGACCCCGCCACGCAGAAATGGGCAACCTCCTCTTTCTACACCGAAGGGCTGCCCGCAACGGCTGACGCGATGAACGTCAGCGGACGCATCACCGAACTGGCAAACCGCCCGTGGACACCGCGCATGGACATCTCCATGTACCTCCGCCCCACGCCCGAAGAACGCAAAAAGCCCTTCTCATACACACCCGCAGCACAATTGCTGAACACAACCGCTGCCAACACCCTCGTCATCGAGATGGCACTCGCACTGCAAAAAGACCTCCAACTCGGCGCGGACAACACCCCCGACCTGCTCCTCCTCCAACTGACCACCCTCTCCCCGCACGCCACCTCCGACGCACTCGCCTCCGCCGAACAGGAGGATATGTATCTTGGTATCAATCAGGATCTTGGCTTCCTCATGGAGCAACTCAACCGCCGCATCGGCAAGGCGCAATACCAACTGCTTGTCGTCGGACGGCCCGTCCTCGGCTATGCAGCGCAGACCTTCGAGACGGCGGGCATTCCCATTCGGCATTTCGATGTGGACCGCGCCGCAGCACTCACAGGCACCTACCTCATGGCTATCTATGGGCACGAGCGATGGGTGGACGGCGGCTACGGACCATTCATCTACCTCAACCGCACACTCATCGAGCAGAAACGCCTCTCCCTCGAGGCTTTCCAACGACAGGTGGCGAACTTCCTCATGGATTTCGAGGGCGTACAAGTGGCGTTCCCCATTCACGAGGCCGTCACTTCCGACGACCGCACCTCTATCTACCGCAAACACGCGGGCGATGTCTATTTCCAATTGCAGGACAACTGGCTGCTATACACCGACGACAGTACGCCCTACGACCGCGTCATCCAACCGCGTCCCGCCGCACCACTCCTGCTCTGGTCGGGCACTCTGCGCACCTTCCCCGAAGGCGAGTTGCACGCCACAGACGTCAAGTCACTAATAATGAAATAACTAAATCCAAAAAATAAATCGTACATCGTAAATATCTAAATCGTAAATATATATATATATCACCAAATAAATCGTACATCGTAAATTTCTAAATCGTAAATAATATCATGGTTTTCTACGAACTCAAAATCAGTTACACCCGCCAGACGGGCGAAGACAACCCCGCGGCTGTCAAAGAGACATACATGGTCGAAGGACTCACCTGCGCCGATGTGGAGACGCGCCTTATCGATGAGATAAAACCCTTTATATCAGGCGAATGGGAGGTCAAGAGTTGCAAACAGGTGCAGTTCTACGACATGATACCGAACCCCGACGCCGAGTTCTGGTACAAGGCGCGTGTCGAGATGATTACCGTCGAGGACAACGGCAAGGAGACACGCAAAGGCGCAAACATCTATGTGCAGGCTAACGACCTCAACGAAGCCGTCAAGAGCCTTATGCAATCCCTCGCAAGCATTGATTGTGAGATAGTTAACATCGCCAAGTCCCCTGTCCTTGAGGTCTTCCGCGCCGTGGATTAACCCCAACACGACACGATAACGTGCAGATTCCTCCGCTTGTTTAGACAGCAGAAAAATAATTGGCACCCTGCTATTGCCGAGAGAATATCGGGAGAACTTCGAGAGACTCTCGGGATAATATGCAATTTCTTACGTATTATTATCCTATTGAAAATAAGCCGGTTAACATTCAGTAACTACACCTTATGTCAGACATTCCGCAACACATTGCCGACATTCGCCGCCACTTGCCCGATGGGGTTACGCTGGTGTGTGTCAGCAAGTTCCACCCATGCGAGGCTATCCTCGAAGCCTACAACGCCGGCGAACGCGACTTCGGCGAGAGCCGCGTGCAGGAACTCCTGCCCAAGTACGAGACCCTGCCCCATGACATACGTTGGCATTTCATCGGACACTTGCAAACCAACAAGGTGCGTGCCGTCATTCCCTTCGTCTATCTGATACAGTCTGTGGATAGCCTGCACCTCCTCGAGACCATCAACCGCGAAGCGGAGCGCATACAACGCCGCGTCAAAGTGCTGCTTGAGGTGCATGTCGCCCGCGAGGAAACCAAGACAGGCTTCGCTCCCGACGAACTGCCCGCCGACTTCACCCCCTACCCGTGGGTAGAGGTCTGCGGCATTATGGGCATGGCTACGCAAACCGATGATACACAGGAGATTCGCCGTTGCTTCCACGCCCTCAAAACCATCCGCGATACCCGCCGCCTCCCTGTCCTCAGCATGGGCATGTCCCACGACTACCTCATCGCCATCGAGGAGGGCAGCAACCTCGTCCGCATCGGCACCACCATCTTCGGCGAACGCAACTACACCACATTATCACTTTGACAATCTGATAAGTAGAAAGGATGATGCGCTGTCCGGGGGACGACGCGGCTCGCGTCATCAATAAAAAACGAGCGATACTCTGAAATTAATGGTTAATTACATGGTAATTAATGTTTTATATGTCTGATTCTACGACCATTATTTTGGATATGGGCGGCGTGCTGATGCAGCACAACATGCCCGAATGTCTGTCCCGTTTCCGCCACTTGCTGGGTGAGGAACAGACAGACCGTCTCTTGGGTCTCGCCTCCGACGGCGAAGGCACTGCCGACAGTCTCATGGAGCAGTTCGAGCGCGGACTTATCGCTGCCGACGCTTTCATCGGCACCCTCTTGCGTTATGCCCGTCCTGGCACCACGCCGCAAGACATCATCAACGCTTGGAACGCTATGCACGGCGGCATACCTGACGACCGTCTTGCCCTCCTGCACCGGTGGCACGACCGCGGATACCGCCTTTTCCTGCTCAGCAACAACAACCAACTCCACTGGCACGACATCTGCTCCCGCTACGACATGTCCGTCTTCGAACACTGTTTCCTCTCACACCTCCTGCACCTCAGCAAACCCGACCCGCGCATATACGCCACCGTCCAAGCGTACCTCACGCAGCACCATTGCCCCACACCCTACCGCTTCGTGGACGACCTCCCCGTCAATCTCCTCCCCGCACAAGCCCTTGGCTGGCACACCTACACCACCCTCACCGACCTCCAACAGGATTTATAGACCTTTCTTTATAGTCCTTTCCTTGAACATATTTCTCGTGGCAACCGCATAAAACACGAACACATTTACGTACCCATTTACGTACTATGTAATAATCAAATTATTGGGGCTGTAAAATAATTGAGGCTGTCTAACAAGTGTAGGCAGCCTCTTATTTTGTTTTGTGGACAACGTTTTTGGGGGACGACGCGTCCCGCGTCGTCAAATGCAATCTGGGGTACTCTCTTCGCCCTGCGGGTTTCATGGTGCAAAATAAACGACCCTTTTTTTGAACCCACCCCACAGCATAGTGCGTCCTAAGCAATTAACAAAAAAATAACATGCATAAGTTTGTGTGTATCAGTAAAAAGCAGTACCTTTGCACCGATGTTGAATGTGAAGGGGTAGGAAACAAAAAACGGGTTCAAAAAAAGGGTCGTTTTTCGTGTACCATACCTCATCGCATACGGAGACATCCATTATGGCAATGTTGTAATTGATAACGATACTGTGATATTGTGCAACTCAATGAGTTGACAAATAATATAAACCAAATAACTAACCAAATTAAATTTATCTATTATGAAAAGATTATCTATCTTTTTCGCCGCGCTCTTAGTGAGCGTAGGTAGTATCTTTGCAGCAGAAGAGGTCTATAAGACTGCATTATTTGGCAAAGATTACAACTCAAAAGGAGTAAGTAGTTACTCCAATAGTTGGTCAAGCACAACTAATAAATTTGTTGTTGATATTGTTAACTTTAACAACAATAACAACGGTTGGGATTATATCAAATGTGGCAGTAAAAAGAATACTTCAGTAGCAACTATTACCACAAAAGCCGCTATTGACAAAGCCATCACAAAAGTGGTTGTTACTTTGGATAACGTTACTGTTGAAAATTTGAACTCCACCACTTTGACTGTAGCATCAGATGCTGCTTTTACGCAAGATGTACAGACCATCACAGTTACTGCTGCTACGGGCGCGCTACCGTATGTAGTAACAACCCCGACTAAGAACATGTTCTACAAACTAACCTATGATTGTAAGAAAGGTACTAGTAATGGCATTGTACAGATTTCCAAGGTTGAGTACTATGCAAGTGCAGCCGAAATCCCTGCTACCGCCATTGCTTTGGACAAGCAGACCATCACATTGGACAAGGGTGCTACCGAGCAACTGACCGCAACACTCACTCCTGCTGATGCTACCACTGAAGTAGTATGGGCTACCGAGAATGCAGAGGTGGCTACCGTAGAGAAGGGCTTGGTTACTGCAGTGGGTGTAGGTACCACCAACATCGTGGCTACCGTTACCCCCGCAGAGGGCACTACCTACACGGCTAAGTGCGCCGTTACCGTAGTGGCTGCTCCTGACGCTCCTGTATTCACCGTTACCGACCCTGTATTCGAGGGTACGATGAACGTGGCTATCACCGCAGCAGAAGGTATGGCTATCTACTACACCACCAATGGTGCAGAACCGACTATCGAGTCCACCAAATACGAGGCTCCTTTTGCTATCACCGCTACCACCACCGTCAAGGCTATTGCTTATGATGCTAACATCAAGAAAGCCAGTGTGGCTGCCGAGATGACTTACACCAAGGCTATGACCTGCGCCGATGCCAATGCCGCTGCTGATGGTGATGTTATCTTCTTGAACGAAGTAACCGTGGTTTATGCTGATGGTGCTAATATCTATGTGGCAGACGCTACCGGTACCACACTCGTTTTCTCGTGGGACTTTAAGGATAAGTTCAAAGCAGGTCAGGTGGTAAAAGGTATTAAGGGCACGATGGCTATCTTCAACGGACTCCCTGAGATTAAGCCGAGTGTGGATATTGCAGACCTCACCATTACCGATGGCGGCACCATTCCCGACCCTGAAGCAGTTACTGCAGTTCCGACTATGGCTGACATCAACAAGTATGTGCGTTTGGACAAGGTAACGGTATCCGCCGCCACATGGAAAAGCAGCGATAAGGATCCTGAGCCTCGTACACTGGTCGGCAAGTTCCTTGGAGAAGATATCACGCTCTACAACACCTTCAAGATTGACCTGACTTTTGCGGCTGGAGACTACGAGGTTATCGGTTTTGTAACATGCTACTATAGCAAACCCCAAATCGCAGTAGTCAGTGCCAAACCGGCACAAAGTGTTGGCACATCAGTAGTAATGGACGGCATCCGCGCAGATGTTGCAGTAGAGAAGATTGTCCGCAACGGTCAAGTATTTATCATCCGCGACGGCAATATCTACAACCTGATGGGCCAAGTCGTTGAGTAATCTATTATGTGGGGACGACGCGTTCCGCGTCGTCCCACAAACATAGTCCCCATAATTAACGACCCATTAACGGCTATTAACGGAGAATAATTACATGGTCAATTACACGGATAATTACATGTTTTTCAATGTTTTATGGTCATGTATGGGCATTAGAGGAGAACTAATATGTCTCCATCTTGGAGACACCTCGCTGTGAAGCGCGGCATCCAAAGTTATTTTTTGGATAATAGTTTGAGCCCCGCAAGGGGGAGAGGCTGCCTCGTGGTTGGGGCAGTCTCTTTTTATGGTTAGTGGTTCTCTGCCTTTTGTCGTGCGCGGCAGATGTCGCAGGTGCCACAAGGAGGCGCATCGGTCTCACCGAAATACGCAAGCAGCAGTTGTGAGCGGCAGAACTGTTGGTTCTCTGCGTACTCCACCATGGCTTTCAGCCGCTCGGCATAGCGCAATTGGCGGTCTTCATACACGGACACGGGCAGGTGTATTTCCGTTTGCCTGTCGCGCGTAAAGGTCAGTGTATTAGCCGTTTCGCGCGGAATATAGTAGATGATATGCCGCTGTGCCAACGACACCAGTAGGGCATGAAAATCCGCATACTCCCGTTCTGTACCCGTCATGGCGGCAATCTGCGAGGCGATATGCTTGAAGTCGTGGATATATTGCAAGTCCGTGAAGATACCCGGGTAGCGGCGCATGAGCAGTTCCAGCAGCAGTTCTTGCTGCCGGCTGAGGGCATACTGCCCCATCTCTTGTCGCGAGACACGTATCTGCACACGGGGTTGTATCTCCTGCTCGGGCTGGAAATCAATGTATCCTGCCTGCGAGAGCAGGTTGAGTGCCGACCATGTAGGCAGCATAGGAAGGTGCATGACACGGCACAAGTCACTCATATTCGGGAAGAATGTATGTCCCTGCCCGCTGCCGGCACCTACACAGAGGAAGTCGCAGGTCTTCTGATACACGTCTTCCACAAAGGCTTTTGGCGGATAGTTGTCGCCTATACGTTTGCGGGCTTTGGTCTTGTCGGACACGTCATAAAGCAAGACGGCATAGGCAGGCTTCTCGTCACGCCCCGCGCGCCCTGCCTCTTGGAAGTACGCCTCGATGGTGTCGGGCAGGTCGTGGTGAATGACCATACGCACATCGGGTTTGTCAATGCCCATGCCGAAGGCGTTGGTACATACCATAATACGGACGGTACCCGACTTCCAAGCGTTCTGCTTGGCGGTGCGTTCTGCAGAGGTCAGCCCTGCATGGTAGTAGTCCGCAGACAATCCATGCTCTATCAGATATTCGGCTAACTCTTTGGCACGCTGCCGGTTGCGCACATAGACAATGGCGGAACCCTGCACTTTGCTGAGGATATGCACTATCTCGTCCGCCTTTTTGTTGGTATAGCGCACTACGTAACTGAGGTTGGCACGGGCAAAACTCTTCTTGAGTACATGGTGTTCGGAGAAAGACAGTTTCTCTTGTATATCGTCCACCACCTCGGGTGTGGCGGTGGCAGTCAGGGCAAGGACAGGCACACGCTTCTCGTCTTGATACGGGCGGACGAGGTCCCGTATCTCGGCTATGCGCAGATAAGAGGGGCGGAAGTCATAGCCCCACTGTGAGATACAGTGTGCCTCATCCACGGCTATCAGGCAGATAGGCAGACGGGGCAACCGCTCACGGAACTCCTCTGAACCCAGTCGCTCGGGAGATACATACAGGAAATGATAGGGTCCGAACTGGCAGTTGTCCAAGGCAATCTTCTGCTGCTCGGCACTCATGCCCGTGTAGATGGCGGTAGCACGTATGTCCCGTTGGTAGAGGTTCTCCACCTGGTCTTTCATGAGAGCGATGAGCGGCGTCACCACCAGGCATAGCCCGTCCATCACCATCGTAGGTACTTGAAAGCAGAGACTCTTGCCACCGCCTGTAGGCATGAGTGCCAGCGTGTCACGACCGTCAAGTACAGATTGAATAATTTCCGCCTGTAAGGGGCGGAAATTATCGTAGTGCCAATATGTTTTCAGTACCTCTTGCGGGGTCATTGATGGCTTTACTTTATTTTCTCCAAGGCTGTGCGTACGCGGCGGAGTGTCTCTTCTTTGCCGAGGATGTCGGTGATTGCCCAGATATGCGGACCGCGGGCAGCACCTACCAGGCAGATACGGAAGGCATTCATCACGATACCTACGCCGTACTCTTTCTCTGCAATCCACGGCATGACAAGGGCATCCAATGCCTCTGCCGACCAGTCCTTCTGCGGCTCCAACAGAGCCAGCAACTCTTGCATGTGGCGGGGGCTGTCCTCTTTCCAGCGTTTTTTGAGCGACTTCTCGTCATATTCTGTGGGGGCTACGAAGAAGAAATTGGTCTGCTCCCAGAGTTCGGGTACGAAGTTCACGCGGTCTTTGGTCAGTCCGATGACTTTGGCTACGACAGCCTTGTCGGCGGTTATCCCATGTTGTGCCAGCACGGGCATGAAGAGGTCTGCCAACTCGTCGTTGCTCTTCAGTTGCAGGTATTGGTGGTTGAACCATTTGGCTTTCTCAAAGTCGAACTTGGCACCCGCCTTGCTCACACGCTCAAGCGAGAACTGCTGTATCAGTTCGTCCATCGTGTACATCTCCTGGTCGCCCGTGTTGTGCCAACCGAGCAGAGCGAGGAAGTTGATAACCGCCTCAGGGAAATATCCGCTCTCGCGATAACCCGATGAGACGGTGCCGTCCTTGGGGTTGTGGAACTCAAGCGGGAAGACGGGAAAGCCGAGACGGTCGCCGTCGCGTTTGCTCAGTTTGCCGTTGCCATCGGGCTTGAGCAGCAGAGGCAGGTGGGCAAACTCGGGCATTGTGTCCGCCCAACCGAACGCACGGTAGAGCAGTACATGGAGCGGTGCAGAGGGCAACCACTCCTCACCACGGATGACGTGGGTGATTTCCATCAGGTGGTCGTCCACAATGTTTGCCAAGTGGTAGGTGGGCAGGTCGTCAGCCGACTTGTACAGTACTTTGTCGTCCAAGATGTTGGAGTTGATAACCACCTCGCCACGGATAAGGTCATGCACGTGTACATCCTCGTTAGGCTCCACCAGAAAACGCACCACATACTTGTCGCCACGGGCGATACGTGCTTCCACTTCCTCTTTGGGCAGCGTGAGCGAATTGACCATCTGCCCGCGCGTGCGCGCATCGTATTGGAAATTAGGTATCTCCGCACGCTTTGCCTCCAACTCTTCGGGGGTGTCGAAGGCGATATACGCATGTCCCGAGTCGAGCAGTTGCTTCACATATTGGTGATAAATCTCGCGGCGTTCGCTCTGGCGATACGGTCCGTGAGGTCCTTTGCCGTTGGGGGCGTCTTTGCAGATACCCTCGTCGATGTTGATACCCAGCCAGTCAAGGGCTTCGATGATATACTCTTCGGCTCCCGGGACAAAGCGGGTGGAGTCGGTATCCTCAATACGCAGCAGCATGTCGCCGCCGTGCTGACGGGCAAAGAGGTAGTTGTACAAAGCGGTACGCACACCGCCGATATGCAAGGCTCCCGTAGGTGACGGAGCAAAACGAACACGAACTTTCTTCATACGTTGACAATAAACTTTTTTCGCTGCAAATATACTACAATTGCAGCACATACACAAACGAAAACAAAAGATTGTGGGGACGTGCTGCTAAAAAAGAACGGACGGCAACGCCGTATTACCGCATATTAGCCATAAATTCATTTACGATGTACGATTGAGTTCGGCGAAGCCGATTACGACGCGAGCCGCATTGTTCCCGCAAAAGCATCGTCCACAAAAACAAAAAAGGTGCTGCCTGATGTCAGACAGCACCCGACCTGCCGAATAAAAGCAGGTTTATATGGCAAAAAGACGCCTTACTTCGATTGGTCGGAAGTAGTGTTTTGCTGAGCCTCTTCACGTTTTTCGCGACGCTCCTTGATAGCACTGATGATGAAAAACGGGGCTACAAACACAACCAAAAAGATAACGGTCAGAAGAACCATTGAAGTATCCATAGTATATTAATAGTTTATGAGTTAATAATCGTATTATCAAGCCACCCACTCCGTACGGAGCGAGAAGCCTACTATTATGACAACGCACGATGCGTCATCTCAATGCCTCATAGATTATTACCAGAAACTATGGAAAGGATACGGGATTTGTTCAGGCGGTAGGTTTAATGGCAACACCCTTGTCAGGGCGATGTTAGCGTTGAGCAGGTGTGCGGTGGCTGCCGCCAGTTGCTGCTGCACAGCAGGATGAGCGATAGCCTGCGCATTAGAGAATGCGGCACGCCTCGAATACTCCACCCTGCGCATTCGTGCGGCACTCTCGAAACTATTGGTGCCTGTGGAACGATAGGTGATGATGGCATCCGAGAGGTCGTGTTGCGCCTTGATAATCGCCACGCGGTCGCTTGGGTGCAATGCATTGAGTTCACCTCCTATGGTGACAGACGGTTCACTATTTCCGCTCTTTGACGACGCGAGACACGTCGTCCCCAAAGACATACCTATAGACAACAACAATAAGCCGATACACAACAGTATGCTGTTGCGTAAGAGACTGCTATGTGTGTTGCAACGTGTAGTCATGAGATTAAAGCGGGTTTTCGGCGAAATACTTCCACAGGGGTGCGGCGTGAAGGGCTTGTACGATGCCGCCTTCACGGAGGAGTTGCAGGACATCTTCACGGGACATGACATGGACGTGAATGTCCTCGGTGCGCTCCTGATGCTGCTCGGAGAGTTTCTCCACACCCGTTGCCAAGAAGGTATAACTGAGATTGTTGTGGTTCGTAGGGTTGGGAGAGAGGGTCATAAAGAGTTGCCACTCGCCTCCGCCAAAGCCTGTCTCCTCGGATAGTTCGCGCTGGGCAGCGTGGAGAGGCGTCTCACCCGCGTCAATGACCCCTGCCACCAACTCGTAGTTGGTCTGTCCGAGTCCGTGGCGGTACTGGTCTTCCATGACAAATTGTCCGTCACGGGTGATGGCAATCACGTTTATCCAGTCGGGGAACTCAAGCACAAACCACGTGGGAATCTGCACTCCCGATGGCAGTTGCACCGTCTCCTGACGGACATTCAGCCACGGACCAAGACTAAGAATGTGCTTGCTCTCAAGCACTTTCCACTTTCTATTCTCCAATTTCTCTATCATAAACCACTTTCCATTTGGCAGTCAGATACACTACGCGTGCGACGAGGTGTGCGAAGTAGCCCACATAGATAGCGTGCACCTCCAGCCAACAGTACGTGGCAGCATAACCGACTACAAAACCAATTGCCGCAAAAATCATGCCATTCCGTATCTCTTTTCCCGCCGTGGCACCCGTATAGACTCCGTCCCACATAAACGCCAGTGCGCTGACGACGGGCATGGCTATCAGCCAAGGTGTAAACGACTGAATAGCAGTCAGTACGTCCACATCGGAGGTCATCAGGCGATACATCGGGTTTGCCCTGATAGCAAACAGGACAGTTGCCGCTATGCCGAGCCCTACGGACCACAGGAACAGCACCCGTACTACACGCGGGACTTGGCCGTGCTGCTCTTCGTTGCCGATAAACCGCCCGACTAAAGCCTCTCCCGCATAAGCGAAACCGTCGATAAAATAGGAGAAGAGCATGAACAACTTCATCATGATGCTGCTGACCGCCAACTCGGTGTCGCCGTAGAAGGACGCCAATGACGTGAAGCCGACATAGACCACCATGAAGCAGAGTGAGCGGATGAAGAGGTTGCCATTGAGTGCCATCAGGCGTTTCATACCCTGACCGTCGCGGGCTAACCGCCGGAGAGACAGCCCGTTCCATACTTTGCGGTACTTCATCAGCACGATGACTGCCGCCAAGAGCAAGCCTGTGTATTGGGCGATGAGCGTGCCGTGTGCCACACCGATTGCGCCAAGGGGCGAATAGACCGCCAATGTGTAACTGGCAACGATATTGACTACGTTGACCACGATGTCGGTAGCCATAGGGCTGACCGTGTCCTGCATGCCGATAAACCAGCCTTTGAGCGCCATAAGGCTGAGGGTGGCAGGTGCTGCCCATACGCGGACGAAGAAGTATCGTCGGGCAAAGTCTGCGACCTCGGCAGAGCATGGGACGCAGGCTAATACGGCAGTCACGAACAGCCATTGCAGCAACCATATCACGGCAGCACCGATTAGGGCTATGCCGATGCTCTGGCTCAACAGGCGTGCGCACTCTACCCTGTCGCCGCGCCCGTATGCCTGTGCGGTCATGCCACTGGTACCCACGCGCAGGAAGCCGAAGTTCCAATAGAGAAGGTCGAAGAGCATCGTGCCGATGGCTATGCCACCGATGGCATGGGCATCGGAGATGTGCCCCACGATGGCAGTGTCCACCAGCCCTACCAGCGGGATGGTGATGTTAGCCAAGATGCTTGGCACAGCCAGTCGCAATACCTCTCTGTTGGTGTTCATCTGTCTGCTGTGTTGTTTGCCTGCGCCTGTGTGCGCTTCAGTGGCAAAACATCATACCTATATATATACGCGGTCCGTGCGGGGCAAGGAGTCCTGTGCGCTGTATGGGCAGGACATAGTCGGCGCGGAGTGTCAGGTGCATGTGCGCGGAGACGGCTACCTCTATGCCGATAAAGGGGTCGAGCATGAAATAGGTCTGGCGGTGGAACAGTGCGCGGGGCTCCTCCTGCCAGTCCGTTTGCGAGCCCTCGGCGATATAGAGTGCGCGCTGCGCCCCTCCGCCGACGGTGGCGCCGAGGAAAGGAAAGACCTTGCCGCACTGCCAATAGGCGTCTGCCAATATACCCCCCCAACCATTGCGGACATAACTGCCGGGTTGCAGGTATCCGGACTGGCGGGACATCCATACAGGCAGTGTAGAAACGTAGCCTTCGCCACCGAGGCGCAGGTGGTCGAACAGATGCACCCGTGCTGCGCCACCGATGCCCATGGTACCACCGTTCATCGTCATAGGAGCCTCACTGTTGTTGCCATAGAGGTAGCCGAGATGCACCATCATGCCGCCCGAGAAGCCCCGATAGACCTCCGCAGTACAATGAGATGCAAACAAAACAATGCATAGTGCGAACAACATAATGCGCAATGCACAATGAGAAATGCGCAACGAAAAGCATGTACCGACTGTCATTTGCGATTGGAGGATAAAAGAGACATTATTGGTAATACTTTACCAACAAAAACACAGAATCTGTTGTATCTTTGCACCGTGATTCGAGGTGTCGAATCCGGTAGGCTGCAGACGTAAGCAGCCCGTGTTCTTTGACATGTGAATAAAATTTATCGCGACAGCCGCATATCAGCAGTATTGCGGAACCGTCATTTGCAGGGCATGCTGCAGGCAGGTAACCTTGCATGGCCCCATAATGTCCATGATGATGCCGTCGGCTTCGAACATGAGGTGCTTCTTGGTGTTGAGCACCAGTTCGTCGGAGGTCATGGTGTGGATAAAGGGGAGTTCGGTCAGTTTGCCGTTGAAGAGTTTTGGGATGGCTTCTGTGATTTGTTTGAAGGTAGGCCGGGTGACAAACATTGAGTGGAAGATGCCATCGCAGGGATTTGCGTCGGGGTTGAGACGCATACCGCCCCCCACGTAAGGACCATTGGCGATATTCATAGCATACATCGGTCCCTCTGCTGCGGGTTGCCCGTCAGAGTCCAAGCGGACATGCACGGACTTGTACTGCGCCAGCGCAAGGAAGAGGGCAAAGAAATAGTTAACATGGTGGCTGCCAATGTAATACTTCAGTTCGATAGCCAGTTTGCAGCACAAGGGGTCCACACCGAAGCCGACTGAATTGATGAAATATCGGTGGTGCTCAATGCCATTGCGCCAATAGGTAATACATCCGACATCAATGGGTTGCGCCTTTCCGTTGAAGAAGAGGTCGAGTGAGCGTTTGAAGTCCTTGTCGAGTTTCCAGTAGCGTGCGAAGTCGTTGCCTGTGCCTCGGGGCATGAGCCCGAACTGGATTTTGGCACGTTGTTCGGCAGGGATATCCGCGCGCATAATGCCGTTGATGACTTCGCTGAGGGTTCCGTCGCCGCCAAGAACGAGGATTTGGTCGTAACCTTTCTCGACGAGTTCTCGCCCGAGTTCGATAGCATGACCGGCGTATTTAGTGACGCGATATGTAAAGGGCTGATGACGAGCCTTGAGCAATTTCCAAAGGTAGAGGCGTTGCGCACGAAAAGCACGTTTGCCCGACCTGGGATTTATGACAATTCCTAACATTTTTATTCTGTGCGTATTAGATAAGGAAACCCGTGTATTTCCCACCTTTAGTTCATAAAACGCTCGCAAAGGTAGCAAAAAAAAAGCACACTACCAAAAAGTAGGTGCTTTTTTAGCATATTCGTCTGCTAATTACTTAAAATAAGTAGCAACTTTTTCATTCTCTACAATCTCCTCTTGGAAGATGTACGCCCCTGTTTTGGGGCTCTTGACCATCTTGATGCACTTGCTGTGGTTACGTCCTGCAGTGCCGGTATGAAGGGTTGCGACCGCTTTCTTTGCCATAGTTCTAAGCCTTTCTCAATTAGGGGTTAATTACTTGATTTCCTTGTGCAATGTGTACTTTTTGAGGATTGGGTTGTACTTCATGAGTTCCAAACGCTCGGGAGTATTCTTGCGGTTTTTGGTAGTGATGTAGCGCGATGTGCCGGGCATACCGCTTGCTTTGTGTTCAGTGCACTCAAGAATGACCTGTACACGAGCCTCTTTCGATTTCTTTGCCATACTGCTTCCTCCTTATTCGTAGATTTTGATGTAACCCTTCTCGGAAGCCTGCTTGAGGGCAGCATCGAGACCGATTTTGTTGATAGTTCTCAGACCGGCTGCACTCACGTTCAGCACAATCCATGCGTCCTGTTCTACCCAGTAGAACTTCTTGTGGAACAAGTTCACATCAAACGACCTCTTGGTGTGTCGTTTGGAATGCGAGACATTGCATCCCATCATGGCTTTCTTGCCTGTAATTTGACAAATCTTTGACATTTTATTTTTATTTTAGTTATTTTCTTTGCAGTATCCGCTCATAAATCCCCGATGACAATCTCCTACATAGTTCCCCCGTTCTTCTCCGCATCCCTACTCCACTCCTGCCGCCTAACCGATTAGTATTCAGCAAAAACGACGGCGCAACACGGCTCAAGCGAGCCTACTCTACGCGAAAAATCGTGCAAAGTTACAATAATTTTTCCATATAGCCAAATTCATTTGCTTTTTTTTCTGCGAAATGGTTCTTTTGCCCTACAAAATGCCACCGATGTATGGATATGGAGTAAAAAAAGCGTATCTTTGCAAAAATGATGGTTTTACAGCGTATGAAAACGAACAGAACAGCGATAAGAAAGAGTTTCGTATTGGGTTTGTGCCTGCTGCTGACGCCATTTGCCTTTGCTGCGATAGATATGCAAGCGCACGTGGCATCGGACGAGGGTAAAGATGCATACACAGATTACACAAGCAAGCAAACAGCCTATTACACAGGCAGTTGGAGTTTTGACGTATTGTATAACCTGCAAGGTGATGCGCTGTTTGGCGAGTTGAACGCCTTGATGGGACGGACTTGCCGAATAGCAGGTAGCGATTTCAGTTATGGCAGTTTGCGCAAAAACTACGTGAAAGTGGACCGAGATTTGAATGCTCAAGGCAAGATAATCGGTTACTATGACGGCAGACAGATGAATGGAGCATGGGGGTCCGGATACAACCGTGAGCATACATGGCCGCAGTCGAAGGGCGCAAACAAGAGTATTCCGATGGGGCATGATATGCAGTCGGTGCGCCCGACAAGCACGAGTGTCAATTCGGAGCGCGGCAATACAGCGTATGGAGAGGGGTCATCGTACTATGACCCTGATGATGTGGAGATAGACAACAGTGCTTACAAATCCGTAAATATGGGTACATACCGCGGAGATGCTGCGCGTGTGATATTGTACGACTACATCGTGTACGGCGAAGCAGGAGGGCACAAGAGCAGTTTGTACAACGGGAACGCTCAGTTGCTCAGCAAGTTAGGCGGTAAGGGTGTGTTTGAGTCGCTTCGTGTGCTGCTGAAATGGCACATGCAAGACCCGCCGTCGCTGACAGAGATGGTACGTAATGACGGCGCACAGGACTACCAAGGCAACCGTAATCCGTTTATAGACTACCCCGAATTGGCCATTCAGATGTTGCGCAACAACAGCAATCTGACCACTTATGAGGTGTCGTACCGGATTAAGGAGACGGCATCCCCGCGCTATCAATACACGCTGACGGACGGTTTTGTCACCTACCTCACTGCGGCAAACGGTACGCACCCCGAACAAGTGAGCGTTACAGGAGGTCAGGCACAATACGATGCCACCCTCGGACGGCTAATCGTGAAGAATATCACCGGTAATCTCACCATCACCACGGACGCAACGGCCGATATTGATGTCATTGCCACTGACAGAGCCATCACTATCTATACTATTACGGGTGTGAAAGTGTGCGAGACCACAGAGGGTGAATTGCACAATGCTTTGCAACAGTTAGGTGTCGGGACTTATATCCTGCGCCAAGGCAACAACAGTCGCAAAGTGGTTCGTTGACATATCTTCCCTATACAACTATGACTGAGAAAGAAAAGATGTTGGCAGGACAAGTGTACAATGCCTGCGACCCCGAAGTGATAACCGAACTCAACGCCTGCAAGGACTTGATTTGGCGATACAACAATATCCAACCGACACATCTTGATGAGCGCAAACAGATGTTGCAGCAGATATTGGGGGAATGTGATGAATATGTGTTTATCAACCAGCCGTTTTATTGCGACTATGGCAAACATATCCGCGTGGGAAAGCGTTTCTTTGCTAACTTTCATTTTACCGTATTAGACGAGGCACTTGTAACCATCGGAGATGATGCTTTCATCGGTCCGAATGTATCTATCTACACAGCCTGCCACAGCACCGATCCCAAGGAACGTAACACACGGCAAGAGTGGGCGAAGCCTGTTACAATTGGCAATAACTGCTGGATTGGGGGTTCGGTGACTATCCTGCCCGGGGTAACGATAGGCGACAACTGCACCATTGGCGCAGGTTCGGTGGTGGTGAATGACATCCCCGCCAATTCAATAGCCGTGGGTAATCCCTGTAGAGTAGTAAAAACGCTGTAATTGAGATGATAGATACACATTGCCATATAGACGACCCGCAGTACGCAGAGGAGTTGGATGCGTTTATCGCCGCCCAAAAGGCAGGTGGAGTTGAGTGCATCCTTGTTCCCGGAGTGGACGAGACTTCAATCCACACTGTATTGGAAGTATGCAAACACTATCCGAAGTATCTTTATCCCGCTTTGGGGCTGCACCCTGAGAATGTACGAAAGGATTGGCAAATACAGTTGGAGCAGTTGCATAGTGCAATAGCAGTATGTATGGCATCGACACAACCACTGGTGGCAATAGGTGAGGTGGGATTGGATTATCATTTTGACACGACATACAAATACGAGCAGCAGGAAGTGCTGCGCAGGCAGATGCGATGGGCTGAGGAGTGGCAACTGCCCGTGATGATTCACAGTAGGGACGCAACTGAGGATTGCTTGTCACTCTTGCGGGAGTTTCCGACAGTAGAAGGAGTGATGCATTGTTTCAGCGGGAGTCGTGAGACTGCCGAGCAGGTACTGCGAATGGGGTACTACTTAGGCATCGGGGGCGTGCTGACTTTCAAGAACTGCAAATTGGCAGATACCTTGGTCTCGGTACCGTTGGAGCGCATCGTGCTTGAGACAGACTCCCCCTATATGGCACCAGTACCCCACAGGGGAGAAAGGAATGAGAGCAGGTGGATGTCGTTTGTTGTGCAACGTTTGGCAGAAGTGTACCATTGTTCACCGGAAGAAGTAGATAAGGCAACGACAGCGAATGCAAAACGGTTGTTCGGAGTGATTCAGAGATGCCAAGAAGAGGCAAACAATCTCAAGAAATGAAAGAAAATGCATTTTTCGTTATTTTTTTTGCCAAACATTTGGTGGGTTCGAAAAAAAGCAGTACCTTTGCACCCGCTTTCGAGAAGAGAGTGAGTGTTCTTAACTTTTTGCGGCAATAGCTCAGTTGGTAGAGCACGACCTTGCCAAGGTCGGGGTCGCGAGTTCGAGTCTCGTTTGCCGCTCAAGGAGGAAAGCAGGACCACGTTCCTGCTTTTTTACTCTGAATGCAGCCCGGGTGGCGGAATTGGTAGACGCGTACGTTTCAGGTGCGTATGTCGCGAGGCGTGCAGGTTCGAGTCCTGTTCCGGGCACAAGAGTGGTCTTACACATCGGTTTCTCCGCGATGTAATGTCGTGAGAGTGATATTCCGATGAATGCGCAGGTGGTGAAATTGGTATACACGCTACTTTGAGGGGGTAGTGGTCGCAAGATCGTGTGAGTTCGAGTCTCATCCTGCGCACCAACAAAAGAGATTGTCTGATAGTACGGACAGTCTCTTTTTGATTTGAGAGGGCTATGGTATCAGCCGTCATGCGGTATAGATACTATGGTTGTGCGGTATGAATGCCATTGTAATGTGGTATGGATGCCATTGCAGAGAAAAAGGACAAAGTACAGATATGGAAAGGACACCCGAACAGATAGAGTATATCCGGTTGCAATCACGTATCACAAAGCGTTTTCATAAGGCTTGTGCGGACTATGGACTCATCACCGATGGAGACCATATATTGGTAGGTCTTAGCGGCGGCAAGGACTCGCTGGCGTTGGTGGAACTGTTAGGCAGGCGGGCGCAAGTGTATGTGCCGCGTTTTCAGGTTACCGCCGTACACGTGCGCGTAAAGGAGCGTGACTATCAGAGTGATATGTCGTATTTGGAGGATTTCTGCAAGGCAGCGAAAGTGCCACTCATAGTACGGGATACCGAGATAGCAGATGTTCCTCGCGAACTCATAACGGGAAAAGTGGCGCACAAGCAGAAAGACCCGTGCTTCTTGTGTGCGTGGTACAGGCGGAAGGCGTTGTTTGAGGCGGCGCAAACGTTGGGGTGCAATAAGATAGCCTTGGGGCATCATAAGGACGATATAGTGGAGACGCTATTGATGAACCTTATCTTTCAGGGAAGTATAGGCACGATACCGCCACTGCTGCAAATGGAGAAGATGCCCATACAGATGATACGTCCGCTGTGTCTGATAGAAGAGAAAGACTTGCAGCGGTATGCAGAACTGTCAGGGTATCAGAAGCAAGTGAAGTTCTGCCCGTTTGAAAAGGAGAGCAGTCGTGCCGAGGTGAAACAACTATTGCAACAGTTGGAGCGGCTCAATCCCAATGTACGGGATTCGGTGTGGGGTGCGATGGAGAATATAAAAACAGACTATCTTCCGAAAAAGAAAAACTGATTGGTTATGAATGGATTATATACAGTATTGCTGTTGATTTGCTCGAATGTGTTTATGACATTGGCATGGTACGGGCACCTGAAATTGGGGGAGTTGTCGTGGTTTCAGAAGTGGCCGATGATAGCGGTGATAGCGTTCTCGTGGGGCATTGCGTTCTTTGAGTACTGCCTGCAGGTGCCAGCCAACAGGATAGGTTTTGAGGGTAACGGCGGTCCGTTCAGTCTGATGCAACTGAAAGTGATACAAGAGGTTATCACACTGACGGTGTTCGTGGTGTTCTCGATGCTGGCATTTCATACGCAGTTGCGGTGGAACCACTTGGTGGCTGCCTTGTGTCTGATAGCAGCCGTGTATTTTGTGTTCGGGTTCAAGTAAACACTACCGAACCATACGTCCAAGCAGGTCATAGTAGTGTCCGCCACGGAAGATGAGCACTTGTCCGTGGTGCAGCGTCTTTTGCGGGGTGCTGCTCTCTACAGGTATTTGTGGTATATCCGTGGTTCCGCGGTAAGCAGCCAAAGCATCCGGTATGCCGTAGCCATAGTGGTCGTCGGGACTTGCATAGAGGTGCGCGGAACAAATGATACGTTCCCGTATCTGCATGGCACTCTCATTGGGCAGGGCAGACCAAAGGCAGGCTGCCATACCCGCAAGGAGCGGGCAGGCAAAGGATGTGCCATTGGAGGCAACTATCTCATTGTTGCTTGGTTGGATTAGAGCCGTTCCCCAACCTACGGCACAGACTTCGGGTTTGATACGTCCGTCGGAAGTGGGTCCATACGATGAGAACGGGGCGATATAGCCGTCTGTATCCACGGCTCCTACCGTAAGTATGCTATCCGCATCGGCAGGGGCACTGATGTAGTACCAAGGCTTAGTGCCCTCATTGCCTGCGGCTACGATGACCAACATGCCTTTGCGTGCTGCAATGGTGGCTGCGCGAGAGGCACGGTTGCTACGCCCATCCATATCCTGATAGGTGAAGTTGTAGTCGGGATTGTCGAACTCGGTATAGCCCAACGAGGTGGAAGAGATATGCACACCCAACGAGTCAGCTAACTCAATGGCTGCCACCCAGTTGTCCAATTCTTTCGGACTTTCGGTGTCAGCCTCTTCGGTGCGCATGATATAGTACTGCGCACCTGTGGCTGCACCATGGTAGTTCTCCCGAACAGCAGCAATAGCGGACACGCACATAGTGCCGTGGAAGCCCATGCTGCCAAAGAAGTCATACGGGTCGTCCGTGAGGTCGTAATGCCCAAGTATCCGGGTACGGACAGAGTCGAAAGCCTGTAAGGTGGTGGCATTCTCGAAACCCCCGTCGATTATCGCCATGCGAATACCCTGACCGTGATAGCCCAAGTTGTGCAAAGGCGGCAGGTTGTACGTCTCTAATTGCTTGCGGGCATAACCATAGTCTATGGCGGAGGTGGTATCTCTCTGCTGTTTGCGACGGCTGATGTATCTGGGATAAGCCTGTTCATCGTCGCGTGTCTTCTCGATGTATTGCACAAACGGATATGCCGCTATGCGCTTGGCTGCTGTGGAGTCTGCCTTGACGGTGGCACCATTCATCCAGCGGGAAGTGTGCATGATGTCGGCACCTGCCTTTTGCAGACTGTCAAGATACGCAGGAGATACGGCATAGTCCAAGGAGTCGAGGGCTATATGGTACGCTTCGCGCATCTCAAGTGCCGTGGGGCTGAGAGCAATACGGTCGGAACCCGCCTTGTCGGCAAAGGCAACGAAATAAACAGATAGTAAAGAAGTTAGCAACATACGGTACTATGATTTAGACAGTGAAAAAGAGGTATATGCTCAAGCCTATCATACAGGCAGCCACGATACGCTGGTAGATCTTGGTGTGGAAGCGGCGAATGGTGTGCATGGCTACCATATTGCCCACAATCATCGTAACGGCAATCAGGGCACCGTTGAGGAGAATATCCGTATTGACAAGGTCTAACTTGTTGTACACTATAATCTTGATAATGTGCATGATACTTGCGGCTGTCGCTTCACTGGCGATATAGGCAACAGGTGCCAAGTCCAAGGTCAGGAAACAGGCTGAGGAGAGAGGTCCTGACAGTCCGAGCATACCATTGACAAAACCCGTGACACCTCCGCCGATGAGCATGGTGGCAGGGCGGTGGGGCAGGTTCATCTTGCCCATAATCTTCATAACAGCAAAGACAATAAGGAATACACAGAGTATTCTGCCCATCAGTTGCTTGTCCGCAAAGCCGAAGCCGATGGCTCCCAAGGCTGTGAGCGGGGCTGCGGTGATGAGGAAGAACCCAACCTGTTTCCACGCTATATCGCGCCAGCCCATCAGCACTTTGCTCAGGTTACTGCCCAGTTGGGCAATGGTACAGATGGGTACAGCGACTCCTATGCCATAGAGCGAGGTTACTACGGGGAGCAGTACCATGCCGCCACCGAAACCGACGGCTCCCGAAAGGAGTCCTGCAATCAACCCTGCCAATAATAATATCCAATTCATACCCATACCTTACAATACGTTATTATTCTATCGTTGGTAACGCAACTGACTACTACAAAAAGCATACCGAATACACTATTGTAGTCATATGTCATCACCAATCACGGTGCAAAGGTACAACAATTTTGCTATTTTTGTTGGGAAAGTATTACCAAAAATGACAGAAAAAAGAACCTGTTACAAACAACAGAGACGCACCTCTTTGGCGCGTCTCCATTGTATATTGGTACTTGCGTACTATTCAACTTCTGTACCTGTCACGGTATAGGTCTTACCGTCGCGAATGATGTACAGTGTACCATCGCGCACAACCTTTTGGGCAGGAACAATAGTATTTGTATTCACATTCTCCACAGCGGTGGCGGATGCATCATACGTGATGTTGACATCCAAGCCATAGGAGTTCTTGGCTGCCACCTCTATCTTGATTTGCTTGCTGTCGTTATAGGAGACAGTTACCGTGCCCGATACAAGGAAGTACAAGCCGTTAATGCTTATCTGGTAGTCATTTGTCAAGATGCCGGTGAAAGAGCCTGACAAGTAAGCATTTTCCCCATCCTCTACAATACCTTCCGATGCTGTTACGGTACCCGGTTGCAAGGTAAGGTCTATCGGATAGACACCGGCGGCAGGCATGGTATCTCCATTGATAACCGCATCTTTTGTATTGAAGTCAAGGCTCAGCATACGGAGGTCGTCTAACGCCACTGCCTGGAAGTATATCACACCATCTTCGTCATAATCGTCGCCGGCAAAGATTACTATGTCTTCCTGTGTGTAGGTCTTGGACAGGTTGCCCGTCTCTGTGTCGTAGTCCAAAGCACCTTCTATGGGTTCTACATACTTGTAGGTGGCATTGAATGTGAATACGTACGCCATACTGTCCTCGCTCAGTATCATTGCCTTGACAGCATATACGGTGTCTATGTCGGTAGCAGTGATTTCGATAGCAGCATCCAAGGTCTCAAGGTAGATGGTGTCCCCGTTCTCGTATTTCTCTACGAAGGTATAGTAGTCGTCGATGTTCTCGTCCTCAAGCAGCGAATACGTACCTACGGGGCTCTCCGGTTCTCCCAAGAAGTCTATCTGCATACCATATTGGGTGTTGGAGTGGTAGATATAATAGTCCATTGCTTCGTCGTCATACTTCAAAGGTTTCACTTTGTCATAAGCCACACGTATTGTATCTTTGGCGGTCGGGAGTTCGAACTTAAGGTCTAATTTGTAGCGAATCATATCGTCGCCCAGCATATAGCCCTTTATGGTATTTTCCTCATAGTCAATATCTATGGAGCCCCCGATAAAGCCTGTAATCTTTTCTCCATGCGCCAAGAAACTGCTCTGGAAGTCCTGTACGGTGTATGTGCCATTGGGTTCGGTAGCAGACTTGAGCATGATACTCAGTTCATAATCGGCATTGCTTGCGGCGATGAATACGATACCCAGATAACCTGCAAGTTCTGCGTCAATGCTGAGGTTGCTTGCTGTTACATCTATGGTGTCCTTGATTTCGGGCAGCGGTGAGGTGAAGCGCACATTGTACCACATAGTGTCGGTGCCCATCATGCCAAGGTCGATTACGTAGTTGTCCCCCTCAACAGAGCCGTTCAATGCTGCTTTATCGCCGAAGATTTTGTGATAGGTAGTATCCGTACCGGCAATAGTTGCCACATAGGTCTCTGCCCTGTCCAGTTCTTCCGCGTTATAGTAACTGACAACCTTGATGTCTGACGCAAGTGCAGAAGCCAGGTACTTCTTGTCCGCGGTAGCACCTTTGACTTGCCATGTAGAATCCACCGTGTTGATGTCGAGTTGGGCATTCGGAACCGTGATGTTTACGGTGTCCTTGGGATACAGTTCAAAGTAGGAAACCGTGATATATCCTGCTTTATCCACATGGAATTTGCCATCTATCTGAAGTCCTTTGTCCGTGCGGACGAAACTGATATTTACGGAGTCGAACACCACACGTTCCAGTGCAATATCCTCTGTGATGATGTTGGTACCCGTCCAACTGGGCACACAATCATCTATGGTATATACGCCGTTCAGTTCTTTGCCTCCATTGGCAATACCCAATGTGATATAGTTCTGTGCATAATTTCCCATTCCATCATCGAAGACTACATACCACACATCGTAGCCGGCGTACCAAGCGGCTTGGTATGTCAGGTTCTCGCCTACGATGTCGTTGAACGAGACGGTTCCCATCGGGTTCTGGTCGTCTGCTGCTTTTTGGTACAAGGGCAGGTTAGCCGGTTTGACATCGCGTTGTGCTTTCTTTGCCCATGCTGCTTTTTCGGGCAATTGGTGGTCGGGGTTCAACATTCGTTCTGTCTTTGTAGGGAGCGAAACGACCTTCTTGGTCATCTTCGGACTCGGCACAGCCGAAGCCGCTACGGCAACACTGACTGCCAGCAAAAGAGTAGAAATTTTTCTCATAACGTAGTTAATTAGTGATTAGTTAAATAGTTTGGTAAGTCTTTACCTCATTGCGGGTGTACCTTACCCATATCGTTTGCAAAGGTACGCCTTTTATTTTATATGCGCAACACCGTGCGAAGAAAAAACGGTTTTTCTTATGCAGATGTATATTATAATCGCGTTTCAGTATTCAGCGTGAACGGATGATGTCTGTATGTTGGCGACGCGAGCCGCGTCGTCCCCCAAAAGTGTTGCTCTTCGAGTGCTATCGGATATTGAGATACTTGTGGGTTTGGAGGGAGAGGTGCCACTGAGGGTGACGGAGGATGTAGTTGATGACCTCGGCGGTGTTTTGGCAGGAGCAGGGCTGGAGATAGAGATGCGTGGCGGGGACTTGCGTTGCCCACTGCTCAACGTCTTGGGGAGGTACGGCGGAAGATGCGTCGGAAGTGTGGGGAAGATAGACGATTTTCAGTTCGTCGGCATGGGGAAGGATGACGCGGGTGCCCTCTTTGGGTGAGCAGGTAATCCAGTCAATGCCCGCAGGGAGCGGGTGCGTGCCGTTAGTCTCTATGCAAAGGCGTTTGCCTGTGGTGCGGAGGGCAGCGACAAGAGTGTCGTCCACTTGCAGGGAGGGTTCGCCACCCGTGAGGATAACCAGTACGCGAGGGTCGTCACTCAAGCGTTGTACCTCGGAGACGATTTCGGCGGCGGTCATCTCGGAGTAGGTGCTGAAGTCGGTATCACAAAACGGACAGCGCAGGTTGCAACCGCTGAACCGCACAAAGACTGCCGCCTGTCCCGTGTGGTAGCCTTCGCCTTGGAGGCTGAAGAAGATTTCGTTTACCCGATACACCTTATAATTAAGTAATAGTTAATGGTTAATAATTAATACAGCATTATCAGAAATGTAATACTTTCTGTCGGCGGAATCCGGCACTACACATAGCGCATCACACATTACACACTAACTGTTAACCATCACCTATTACTTCTTAACTCGAGTTTACATCGGGTTAATAGTATGAGATTAGTATGTGAT